>JANMWO010000434.1:0-31115 GCA_031394025.1 Acidobacteriota bacterium | reverse complement strand
GTTACAATCCCTCTCAGTTGGAAGTCAGCCCGCTGTGTGAGAGAAGCTCGTAATCAGGGTATAGGTGCGCTGACTCTGGGCGTGGATGTAATCGGCATGCAAGTCGGAATGTTACTAAGCTATCTATTGATGAGTAAGTGGCCAATTGGGGACGCGCGCATTGCATGGATGCATCATGGTTCCATGCTGATCTGCATGAATCTCGGAATGCTTGCGGCCATGGTCTTCTTGCGATGGGTAAATCATACTCCCCTAGGCGTGCAAACCACTCGCCCTATTCGCTGAGATAGCTTGCACAGCAGAAGATTCAAAAAGTCAGGAACAAATCCTTAACTTGAATCGTCTACACTTTTTAGCATCTTCATCCATGTCAGGCAACGCCTCATTCAAAGAGTCTTTCAACGTGGCCATTGGGTCTCTACGTGGCAGTAAACTGCGCAGTTTCCTCACGTTATTGGGCATTATTCTGGCCACCGCGACGTTAATCGCCGTGATGAGTGTCATCCGCGGGATGGACGAATATATGGCGAAGAACATTACCGATTTGGGGGTGGAAGGCTTCCGCGTGCGGCGTGTGGTGATGATCGGAAGTTGGGAACCGAAAAAGTGGCTTGAGATGCAGAAGAAGAATCCGCAGTTGAATCGTGAGGAATTCGATTTTGTGAAGAGCAAGGTTCAACTGACCTCAGACCTGGGCATGGAGACTGGCAAACAGTGTTCCGTGACAGTGGCTGGTGACCGATTGCAGGAAGTGGAATTGCGCGGTGTTACTTCTAACATCGGCGTGATGAACAACACACAAACAGACTTAGGACGCTTTATCAGCGACAACGACGATAGTCGGCATCTTATGGTGGCGTTTATTGGGAGTGAATTGAAGGATCGCTTCTTCGCCAATGTCGACCCCATTGGGAAGTTCATCCAAGTGGATGGGCGGCCATTTGAAGTAATCGGAGTAGCCAAACAACAAGGGTCCGCCTTTGGGCAATCACGGGATAAATTTCTGATGATACCCATTGAGACCTACTTCAAGATGAACAGCGCCAGGCAAGGATTAGGCTACACAGCCAAGGCCATGGACCGTCTACACCTGGAACAGGCGCAGGACGAAGTTCGATCACTGTTGCGGGCTTATCGACATCTTCGGCCGGGGCAGGATGACACCTTCGGCATCTATTCTTCAGATTCATTTGTGGCATTGTGGGATCGCATGACTGGTGCCATAGCGGCCACCGCCATTGCCATTGTCAGCGTGTTCATGGTGGTTGGCGGCGTGGTGATTATGAATATCATGCTGGCGGTGGTCACCGAACGAACCATGGAAATTGGCATCCGCAAATCGTTGGGAGCGCGCCGACGGGACATCATGAATCAGTTTTTAGTAGAGTCCGCCGTGCTAAGCGGAATGGGAGGACTGATTGGCGTTGTCCTTGCTTGGATCACGGCGATCATTGTCCGAAACACCACCTCGGTGCCGATGTCCGTTCCCCCTGCGGCCATTTTCGTCGGGGTGGCTCTTTCCTGTGTGGTGGGACTCTTCTTCGGCATCTATCCAGCTCATCAAGCGGCCAAGTTGGACCCCATTGAAGCCTTGCGAGCGGAACGATGAAAGCACCTGGCAGCAGTCCCTTCACAGCATTTTTGTTTGGAGCTAAATTGGCTTTTGATACAATTCGCGGCCATAAGCTACGATCCTTACTGACCATTCTGGGTGTGATCATCGGCACCAGCACCGTGATCGGCGTGGGTTCAATTATCGCTGGCCTGGATGGAGCAATCAGCGGACAGTTGCAATCCTTCGGAGCGGAAAATCTGATCATCGCCAAATGGGATTCACCTTTATCGTTCGGCGGGCGGTCACTGGAAGAGAGAATGCGCAAACCGTTGACCTATGAAAACTCCCAGGCCATTGCTGAGCGCTGCCCTTCAGTGAAGCACGTCAGCCCTTACTTGTTCCCCAACTGGAACGTCATGCACAAGGCGAAGTACAAAGCCATTGATTTGTACCGAATGAATCTGGCAGGAACCGATGAAGGATATTCCGGTTCAGGCGTGGAGATGCTGGCCGGTCGCTTCTTCACCGATGCCGAAGGTTACCGCAGAGCGCCAGTTGTTGTCATCGGTGAGGACATCCGCAAAGCCTGGTTTCTGAATGAAGATCCAATTGGCAAACCAGTGGAAATTGACGGCCATCAGTTTACCGTGGTGGGCGTGATGAAGCGCTCCGCACAGACTCTTCCAGGCGATGAGGATTTACGCTTGTTTCTACCTTACCTTTCCATGCGCAAACTGTTCCCTACTTCCAAAGAGCACATGTTGATTGTGGTTCCAGAAAAGGGGAAGCAGGCGGCGGCATCGGATGAAATTCGTGCAGTGCTGCGCATAGAACGACGCGTACCCTTCAGCAAACCAGATAATTTCAGTGTGTCCACATCGGCGCAATTGATTGAACAATTCCGCGGCGTGACGGCAATGATCGCCATCGTGATGGTGGTGCTGAGTTCCATTGGACTGCTGGTGGGCGGCATTGGGGTGATGAACATCATGCTGGTGTCGGTGACCGAACGAACTCGCGAAATCGGGATCCGCAAAGCACTGGGGGCGCGCAAAGTCGATATCATTTTGCAATTCCTGACCGAAGCCGTTAGCCTGACGGCACTGGGCGGCGTGCTGGGAATCCTGTTGGGTTGGATGGTGAGTTTAGGGGCAAGGTTAGTGTTCCCCACTTTGCCCACCGTGGTTCCATTGTGGGCGGTGGCCGCAGGATTCTTAGTGTCCGTTGGCGTCGGCATCTTCTTTGGAATTTGGCCAGCGAATAAGGCGGCGCAGTTAGATCCGGTTGAAGCGCTTCGCTATGAGTAAGCGAATCCTTTAAGGATTCCAGGCAGGGAACGGGTCTACCCGGCCACGTTTCAGATCCGCCAACAGATCAGGTACACGATTGCGGCGCTTCAGCAGCGTCTCCAGCAGTTTTTCAAGTGCTTCCTCATCGCCGTGATCCAGCCAGGCTCTGGGGATCTGTTTAAGAGCATTGTCCAGCACCTCTTCCGGGAAATAGCGCACCCGATCCAGCCATGGCTCAAAGGCATCAAACCCTTTCACGTGATTGTAAATCACTGGTCGAAAGTACAGACCGCTGAGCGGGGAATCCTGAAACGCCCAGCGCGGACCGTCGAACAAGTAGCCATGGTCAATCATATGCGCAAGAAATCCGACCGTGGCTTCAGAACCATCAGGAGTCGGGAGCCATTGTTGCAGCCGTGCTCGAAAGAAAATAGCTTGCCGTGCGTCGGAATTTCCGGCCCACTTATCAAACACCAAAGCCCCCAAAAATTGCGAAAGGTTGGCGACTTTTGCCAGCAGCACATCGGGAAGAAAATCGTAGACCGCCTGTTTATTAGGATCACCAGGAAAGGCCGACCCAAAATGGCAACCCGGTTCAATGGGTTTGCGGCTGGAACCAAACTGAAAATAGACATCTGGATTTTCGTCAAGAAACTGCTGCGTGATCTCGATCAAGGCTACCTGAGGCTGGGCGATTTCCAAATAGCGAAGAATGGCCGATGCGATCCATTCATTGACTAAAATCCGTTTGGTCTGCGGATTATTCGTGAATTTGACGATATAGTAATTACCATCCGCTGCTGTAAGCAGATGGGCTTGGGCGCCACCGCGCATTTTTTTTATGAATTTGCGGGCAGTTACGGGCATGCGGAGGGCGTCCGAAGTTTTATCATAGCGTTAGAGGACGAATTTTTTAATGGCTGAGGAAACAAAACCATCCAATGCCGCTGATAGCGGCGAGGCAAAACCGAAGACTTCCGGGGACGAAGTCGCATTAGAGCTAATGAAGTTCATTGCGGTAACTACGGGTTATGGCAAAGGAGTTGGGGCCACTGGCTTTGGAAAGGCTGGCCCACGCGGGGACGAAGGCTATGCCGAATCCCTGCTGGAGTTGTTCCAGCGCTGTCGCAAGGCAGTTGCTAAGCCCATTGAGTAATTCCCTGTATTACTAAAAAAATGGCTGGCTCCGTTACCGGTTCACCAGCCATTTTTTATTTTCTCTCGAATCCGCTATTTCTTTTTTGCAGCAGCTTTCTTTACTGCTTTCTTGGCTGGCGCTTTGGCTGGAGCCTTTTTGGCAGGTGCTGGTTTAGCAGGTGCCTTTTTAGCCGGTGCTTTCTTTGCTGGAGCCTTTGGGGCGGGCGCCTTCACCGCAGCCTTTTTGGCCGCTGTCTTTACTGCTTTTTTTGTAGCTTCTTTCATTGCGTTTTTTAAGCTTATTTTCCTTTTGGTCTGATTCACCGCCGGTGGACCGGCATGTTTCGAAGTCACCTTCTTTGAGGAAGGGGACTTCTTGGCCTTCACCTTCCCTTTGGGCGATTTGGCTGATTCCTGTTTCGCTAAGGGAGGGAGAGAGGCCGATTTCGTGGGTGCGCTGGCAGGCGCTATAGCAAGCTTGATTGGAGCACGTTTGATGACTGGAGCTATCTCAACTTGGGTTAGCAAATCATCCAAATCAGCGTCGTCTTCATCCAGACGATATTCGCCAATTTCCGATTCCAGGTCTATCTGTTCGTCTTCAAATGAAAAATCGTCGAAGTCTTCGTCAGCAGCAAGAAAAGGTAAACGAGGGTCAAACATTCTTATCGCCTCCTGTGTCTTGTTGGACATGAGAAAGATCAATCACACAAGGCAATCGGCAACTGGGGTTTACGCGCGTTTGGGTGCCGGCCTCTTACCGGTGCTAACAACTGCCGCTTTTCTTATTGGAGCTTTTGCCTTAACCGCTGTTTTTGCTACAGCAGTGGTTGCCTTTCGTGCTGGGGCGGTCTTCGCCAGGGTTGCGGGTGCGGCCCGTTTAGCATAAGCATTCCCACGAGCCACTGGGGCAACTGGCTTGGTAGCCACCCAGCGTCCGCGATAGTAATACCCAGCAGGTCTGGCGGCCATAACAACCACTGGAACCGAAGGCACTACCACAAAGTCACCAGGTTCCACACTAGATACAATCTGTGGATTGGCCATTTCAAGCGCCGTTGCGTTGGCGTTATATCGTTTTGCGATGCCCGTAAGCGTGTCCCCATCTTCGGCACGATGCAGCCGCCAAGTGGAGCGCTTGTCTTCCGGAACATTCTTGATGGCCATGGCAACTTGCGTCAATTTGCCTCTAGGAACCCGAATCGGATGACCTGAGGGAATATGATTGCCAATCAATGAAGGGTTCAATTCCTTAATGTCACTCAGCGTGGCCCCCGCAGCATCTGCCACCAAAGGCAGATGAGTCAACGAATCGGCCAGTACAGTGTCATATTCAAGCGATGGGTCAAACTCTACGTCTTCAATGCCATAATCCTTAGGATTCTTGGCCATGATCGTCATCGCCAGAATAATAGGAACATAGTTGGAAGTTTCCAGTGGCAACACACCACGCTTGCGCAGTTCCCAGATATCGGCATAGCCTGTGCGAACAATGGCCCTATCGACAGTGCCCGGACCACAATTATAAGCAGCAATGGCTAAATACCAATCGCCGAACTGACCATAAAGGTCGCGCAGATGGCGAGCAGCGGCACGAGTGGCCATTTCAGGATCCATTCTTTCATCAGTGTATGCGGTCTGCTTCAATCCATATTCGTTACCGCGAAACTTCACGAATTGCCACATTCCCACAGCGGCCATATTGCTCATTGCGCGGGGAAGAAATCCTGATTCGGCTTGGGCCAGATAAATGAGTTCCTGCGGAACACCCTCTTCATCCAGAATGCGGGAAATCATCGGTTTGTAGCGACCCATCCGCTTTAACCCGGCAATCAAAGTCCGCTTACCGCGATCTCCAGAAAAATAATTGATGAAGCCTAAAACCGCATCGGACATCTCAAGCGGCAGTTGGCTGGAAGTGGCACCCAATTCGGCTGTGACCTTATTTTTAATGCGAGGATCCATGGGGAAAGTCAGGCTGCGGATATCGTCAATGGGAGCTTTGTCGAATTGCGGTTCCTGGTTGGCAGCATCTTCGGTAATTCCACCAACGTCAATGCGATAGATGGCTTGTACCAGATCTTCAAAACGCTTATCAAAGGTGGGCTGATTGGTGGGCTGGTCCGATGCGTTCAAAATCATATCCAGCGCCTGGTCAAATAATTTCCTGGCGCCTTCCCGATCCCCAGCCAAATACAACTTCTTACCTTCTTTAAACCGATCTTCGGCGCGTCGCAGGCGAGTATCAGCTTGCGTAGGACGCGGCGGAAATTGGGGTACTGCCAAATTCGGAACGGAACCGGAATACATTACCGGAGCAATGATCGGGGGTGCTTCCATCGGCACAGATGCGGAACTTGCGGCCGCCGGTGAGGGTGGCAGAAAGGACGATCGAAAGCTCTTCGTACTTGGCGTTAGGGTGGAACAACCCGTACAACAAACAGCAACGGCAAGACTAAGGCAATTCAGAGCGGTCAGAGAAAAAGTTCTCATCCATTCTCCTGGTGCGGTATTTGAGTCAAACTACATTGCAACCGTACGATGGTACTATAAGCGGGGCAAATATTTCAACCTTGCTACAATCTCATCTCTAAGGTAATCGGCAACTTCTGCGGATTCGTTTAGGGCTATCTACGCAGATGTTCCGTTCTCAGTGCCCTAGCCCAGGGTCGCCTCTCCCCGGAATGGATTCATTGGCCACTAACCATATATAGGTCTTCACCGTAGCATAGCCACTGCGAACCAATGGCATCCCCTTGGCCAGCGTGGTTGCTTCTGCCAACGGCATATCCTTTAAGATCAGCAGAGCAGCGTACTCAGCCGAATCAAGAAAAGGCCCTGCAGCACGAACTTTTCCCTGTAATTGAAGAGTTTTAATAGCCAAACTCTGTTCCGCCAACACATCCACTGGACCCGAGGATTCCCAACTCCTGCTCTTACTAAACAGCAGTAGCGGCAACTGAACCATTTCGTATTTCGCACTGGGATCAGCTTTCAGACTGGACGCCAGCGGTTCGCCAAACGTGTTGGGACCCCGCCACAAGTGCACATCCAGTGTGAGACGTTTGTTAATCACAGCCGGATCATTCGCCGTCCATTGCTGCGCTTGCTCAATGGAGTTACATCGGTAAACAACCACTCCCCGCGGACCTTCCGCTGTCAGAAACGGCCCTGCCGCCAGCAGATGTCCCGCTTTAGCCATGTTTCCCATGTGAGCCAAATGCCCTTCCTGAATCTTTTCCCTCTCCGCATCGGGCATTTCTTTGCGGTTGGGAAAGCTATTCAGAAAACCAAAACAGAAGTCTTCGGCACTGGCCGATAGGCTGATCAGAAAAATAAACAGAAGCCTCATGACTTCATAATAACGATCTTTTTAAATAACGATAAGCGGCTGCCGGAATCTTGTACAATCAGGCGGATATGCAAACGAATCGAATTCTGTACGCCGCTGCTGCCATCTTCATGCAAGTTCTGCTGGGCGTGATTTACTCCTGGTCGGTCTTTCGAGCACCCTTAGCCCAACTGCACGGCTGGAACCGTTCCCAAACCATTGCACCCTACCGCTATTCCATCCTCGCCTTCGCTGCCAGCATGATCATCGCAGGCTTCTGGCAGGATCGGAAAGGTCCGCGCCTGGTGGCAACCGTCGGTGGATTTTTACTGGGCACCGGATGCCTGCTCGCCGGGCTATTCGGTGACACGCTCAACGGTTTGATCCTCGCATATGGCGTGGTCGCAGGCGCTGGCGTCGGCTTTGCCTACGTAACACCCATTGCCATGTGCATCAAATGGTTTCCCGATAAGCGCGGTATGATCGTCGGCCTGGCCGTGATGGGCTTCGGAATAGGACCATTGCTATTCGGACCTTTGCTGGAATCATTAATCGGCAAAGATCCTACCCAGTTAGCCCAAACCATTCCTCGGACGTTTTTTATCCTTGCCGCCATCTTCTATATAGGAGTAATCGGAGCAGCGCAATTCTACCGCGTCCCACCCGCAGGATGGCGACCCGCCGGTTGGACTCCGCCCCCCAGCCTCAAAACAGTTCCAGAGCTGCCTCCCAGCCAGTTGATCCGCACCTGGCAATTCTACGCCTTGTGGTTGGTCTACTTTTTGGGGACCTCCGTGGGGCTCACCATCATCGGCGAAGCTTCTCCGCTGTTGCAGGAAATGGCCAAGAAGAATCCTGTAATGCAGGCGGGAGTGGCATTGGGCATTATGAGTATCTTCAACGGCGTTGGCCGTCTGGTGTGGGGCAGCATTTCAGATCGCTATGGTCGCAAAATCGCAGTGTACGGTATGTGCGCCGTTTCCATGCTTGCCTGTCTTGGATTCCTGCGGACGGCCGCAGATTTCTGGACGCTGCTCATCGGACTATGCTGCGGAGCCTTCGCTTACGGGGGCTATTTGGCGCTGATGCCATCGTTCACCGCCGATTACTTTGGACCCAAGAACGTCGGTGCCAATTACGGGCTCCTGTTCTCGGCCTGGGGATTGTGCGGCTTTCTGGTCCCAGGTTATTTCGCATCCATTTTAGATACGGCACGCAAAGCCAATAATATGGCAGGCGGGTATAGCGAGGTATTCGGGACACTTTCCATTCTGGCCTTCCTGGGCCTGGGTATCAACGTTTTCCTAAGACCCCCAAATTCTGTAAGCGCCCCCGATCAGGAGTTGGCAGGATAGGCATCCCTGCCTGTCCTTTTCAAGTCTTGAAAATATCATAGATCGGCAGCAGTATTTTAAAGGAAGGACAGACCAAAGCCCCCCAGACTAAAGATCTTCCCCAATTAGCCGATACCACTCGTAGGAATTGATCCACATAATGTTACTTCGAACTGCCGTCCTTATCGTTCTAACCCTGCCCTTCTCTCATGCTCAAAGCCTGCAATTGGTCAACGCCGCCAGTTATTCCAACCTGAGCTTTGCCCCGCAATCCATTGCCGCAGCTTATGGGACAAAATTGGCCACTAGCCAAGCCCAGGGAACCGATCCTCTTCCCTTCCAGTTAGCTGGCACAAAGGTCACTGTAGCGGGCATCGCTGCTCCACTCTATTTCGTGTCATCGGGTCAGGTGAATTTCGTTGTCCCAGCGGGGGTTCCAATCGGCGATGCCCCAGTTGTCATCACCAGTGGCGATGCCAGCTCCAGCAAGACCACAATCACCATCGCCGCCGTTGCTCCGGCACTATTCACAGCAAATGCCGACGGCAAAGGCCCCGCCGCCGGTAACCTGCTTCGCATCAACTCAAAAGGCGAGCGCACCGTAGAACTGATCGCTAAGTACGATGCCGCGCAAAAACTCTTCGTGCCCGCCGATATCGACATGAAGGCTGACCAACTCTACCTGCTGCTTTACGGAACAGGCATCCGCAACGCCCGTTCCGTGCAGGTGAAAATTGGCACCGTGATAGTCACTCCAGACTACGCCGGACCCCAAGGGACCTATTCCGGGCTGGACCAGATCAACGTGGCCATTCCCCGATCGCTGGGGAGTGCCGGTAATGTGGACGTGATTCTTACTGCCGATGGCAAGGCGGCCAATACCGTGAAGTTGAGTTTTAATTCATCAGTGACAATACCGATTCTGATTGGCGGGGAGTAAGAGGAAGGAAAACTAAGGGAGGGACCTTCTTCAGGAAAACCGCTCGGTCACTTTACGTTTGGAAAGCCATTGGTCTATCACCCGGATCTGCTGTTCTACCGCCCTTCGATCCAACGCTAGCGGCTCAAGAATAAGGTAATGCTGCAAATCATCCTTGGCCTGCTCAAATTTGCGAAGTTCAATGTTGACCACTCCGCGTTGCAGAAAACAGTCGCCGGAAAGTGGCGTCGCTTTCAGTAACAGGGTCAATACCTCAAATGCTTTTACGTAGTCCCGATTCCGCAAATAGATGGAGCGTAAATTATTCAACATGCGAACCACAATGTGGTGGTTCTCAACTGGGGCTAAGTAGGTGGGGTCGTTCACCGGGGTGCTGACAATGGAACTGGCCAGGTCAAAGCATTCCCGCTCATCCACAATCCTTCCGCCATGGAACACATCCACGTAAGCTTTGTAATCCCCATCGTCATACTTCACAAAGAAGTGTCCCGGCAGTGCGATTCCCTGCACGGGTCTAGCCAGGCGACGAGCAATTTCAATGTACACCACTGCTAAGGAAATGGGGTTGCCAATGCGCGCCGTAACCACTTCGTTCAGACAGCTATTGCGAGGGTTGTAGTAATCTTCCTGATTGCCGCAAAAACCCAGCTCGTCGAACATGTAAGCACTGGCCACTTCAATGAACTCTTCTCCATCTGTGTGCGGACTCAAACGTTCGGATAGTTCCACCGCATACGAATCCAAAATTTCCACAAACGGATCGGGTGTAATCTCCGGATACTCAATCGTCGCCACCTCAAGCGCGGCCACATCAAGATTTACGTCTTGGCGCTGGTTGGTGAGAAGATCGATCAAAGACTGCATCCCCGGTAGGATATCATTTTGAGCCGCAATTGTCGGTACCAAATCTCATCTTTTTTTTGTTATCTCAAAGAACACTCCAAAGAGTGCCACTTGAATCGAATGAAAACTGCCCACCATGCCATTTTTCTTCAATGAATACAGGCTTTTTGAAGACTCTTCCCATTTACCGAACAGTCATTAAAATTGTTTTAAAGCGAACGTCCAACACCCCAATCAAGATAGGGATGGGCTACTAGACATAGTCGTTTTAGTGAGCCGTTTTTGTGTGACTACTCGCTTCGGCTAAGCCGAAAGAGCAATGCTTATGGGCACTCGTTTTCGCTGCGTTGCTTGTTGAAATCATTCGAATGCAAAACAGCAATGAAACAACACTGCATTCACCTACTTCCTCATACCTCTAAGATACGAATCGTCACCTTTCCGCCAATCATCGCGCACTGGCGAGAACAAATCGAACACGGTGGAGTCTTCCAGAGCAGTTACCCGATGGGCAAGGTGCGGAGTAATTTCCATCACTTGTCCGGCCTGTACCGTGAACTCATGGCCGCCTTCAAATTCAAACAGCAGCTTGCCACTCAACATCACCGACATCTGCTCATTCAAATGACTGTGCCAGGGCACTTCCGCCCCTTTCGCAATGGTCAAGCTAGCCACAGTCATATTCGTTCCGTGGATAACCCGTCGGGCAAGGGAAGGGTTCATCTGTTCCAGTGGAATATTTTGCCAATCGTGAAGCATCATAGGAGTAGATGGGAATTGTATCATTGGAAGGGAACAGTATGGAAAATAACAAATGAAAGGTATTGTACTCGCCGGCGGAACGGGTAGCCGTTTGTTTCCGCTCACCAAGATCACCAACAAGCACCTGCTTCCCATATACGACAAGCCAATGATCTATTACCCCATTCAGATCCTTGTCGATGCCGGTATTCGCGACATTCTGGTGGTCACCGGCGGGCGCAATGCTGGTGACTTTTTGCGGCTGCTGGCCAACGGAAAAGAGTTCGGGTTATCCCACCTTGACTTCACCTATCAGGAAGGGGAAGGCGGCATAGCCGAAGCGCTTGGCCTGGCCGAACATTTCGCCGATGGTGGCAAGGTGGCGGTGGTGCTTGGCGACAACATCATTGAAGGCTCCATTCGTGATGCCGTGGAAGACTTCCGCAAGCAGGAATCTGGAGCCAAAATTCTGCTCAAAGAAGTTTCCGATGCCACACGTTTCGGCGTTGCAGAACTGGAAGCTGGCAAGATTATTGGCATTGAAGAAAAGCCCAAAAAGCCAAAATCGAATCTGGCCGTAACCGGCATTTATATGTACGATGGCTCGGTGTTTGAAAAGATCAAAGTGCTCAAGCCCAGCGGTCGCGGTGAACTGGAAATTACTGACGTCAATAACGCCTATATCGGCGAGGGTACAATGACCTTCGCCCATCTGGAAGGCTGGTGGACCGACGCAGGCACGTTCAATTCTCTATTACGTGCAACCAATCTGGTGGCTAATTCCAGTGCCCGCATTCATAACCCAGAGGAAGATTAAGTGCCCATTCAAATTCCTTCCATGCTCGTCAATGAAAAAGGGATTGGCACGGTCATTCTTTCTACAGATTCACCTAGTCTCATTCCCGGCGTGGTCGCCGTCCCGTTTCCGCTGTGGCCCGATGATCGCGGTTACTTCCTTGAAGTGGGGCGCACAGGTAAAGGTCTAATCGCTGATTTCCCTCCCGAATCCACGCAAATTTCCGCAGCCCTCAGCTACCCCGGCACCATCAAGGCATTCCATATTCATAAGTTTCAGACCGATTGCTGGGTCACCGCATCGGGCATGCTGCAAGTAGCACTGGTTGATCTTCGTCCTGAATCACCCAACTTCGGTTTGCGCAATACCCTTTACCTGGGGACGCTACGGCCCTGGCAATTGCTCATCCCGCCCGGTGTTGGTCATGGGTATAAAGTCATTGGAGAAGCTCCGGCAATGCTGGTGTACCTCACCAACAAAACCTATAATCCCGCCGACGAAGGCCGCATCCCCTATAACGATGCAGGCATCAATTACGATTGGGAATTACAATACAAATGAAAATTCTTGTCACCGGTGGGGCCGGTTTTATTGGCTCCGCATTCATCCGCAACAACTCCACAGCGGACATTTTGAATTTCGATAAACTTACCTACGCTGGCAATCTGGAGAACTTGTTGCCCATCGCCAGCAATCCCCGCTACCGTTTTTTGCGTGGCGATATTTGCGATGCCGCCGCAGTAGACGCCGCCTTCGAAGATTTTCAACCCGACGCCGTAGTTCACTTTGCCGCCGAATCCCATGTGGACCGCAGCATTCATTCGCCCGCCCCAGTGATTCAAACCAACTTTAACGGCACGTTCACCATGCTGGAAGCCGCTCGCAAACATAAAACAGAACGCTTTGTTCATGTTTCAACCGACGAAGTGTACGGCAGCATTGCCGAACCGCTGGACGCCGATGAAAGTTATCCGCTTCGCACCAGCAGTCCCTATTCGGCATCCAAGGCCGGTTCCGATCTGCTGGCGCTTTCCTACTTCACCACGTATAAGATGAATATTTCGGTGACCCGCGCATCGAATAACTACGGGCCATATCAGTTCCCGGAAAAACTCATCCCACTGATGATCGCCAACGCCCTCGAAAACAAAGCGCTGCCAATTTACGGCGACGGCATGCAGATTCGCGATTGGCTCTATGTGGACGACCATTGCAGTGCCATCCAAAGTGTCCTTGAAAAAGGACAGGCCGGTGAAGTTTATAACATTGGCGGAAGTCGGGCTTTGCCAAATATTGAGGTTGTGAAAAAGATTCTGGCGGCCACTGGTAGAACTGAAGCGCTGCTCAGCTATGTGACCGACCGCCCAGGGCACGACCGTCGCTACGCCATCACCACAGCTAAGCTGGAAGCCGCCACAGGCTGGAAAGCCACCATGGACTTCGAGCAAGGCCTGACGGCCACCGTAGACTGGTACAAATCCAACCAGCCATGGGTTGACCGGGTGCGGTCAGGTGAGTATCAGGATTTCTATCAGCAAAACTATGGAGCCCGTTAATCGCCCGAAATTGGGCAGTTAATTGGGACATAAAAGACCGCTCCCTTGGGGTCACGGTTCGGTAACGAACTGATTCTACAGAGCCGTGACCGCAAGGGAGCGGTTTTTCAATCTCACCCACTTCGGAATTCAGCTTTAACTAACTGCGCGCTGCCACTACCCGGCCAGTCCCGCGACCCATTGGCTGCTGTGGCACCGGGATGGTTGGAACCGCTTCCAATTCTGGCTCTGGCAACTTCTTCGGCTTGGCATCTAACTTCTTCGCCAGATACTCTTCCTTCGCCTTGGCGAATTTCGATGCTTCTGGTGCTATCTTGGTTGCTTCGCTAATTTCCGCATCGGTGGTTTCCTGCACGATGCCTACAAATTTTTGTAGATAGTTTTTGATGCGTTCCTGCACTTGTCTTTCCGATGAATTCATCAGCAGAAAAACAACTTGATCACCAGCAGCGTGGCGCAGCGCCTTGTAAATAAGCGAAGGCTTCTTCAACAGGGGCGACTTCAGCTCTTTTTCCAACTTCTTCGATTTCGCCTCAAGCTGCTGCCAGGAATTCACCGTCGCCTTGTCAATGCCCATGTTCTTGATCAGAGCAGTCTTTTCTTTCGGCGTTAACTTCTGCGTCAGCAAATACAGAAACAAACTTGGCTGGTTTGCTTCAAATCCGATTTCAAAAGGGATGTGCGTGCGCGCCTTCATCAGCTTTTGCATGCCTGCCAAATTTACTTTAGCTCCAGTAAGAGCTGGGGAAAAAAGAGGCAGTATTTTCTCTTCATCCAGAATGCGAAGCAGCTCCGCAGGATTCCCTTCCCCGGCCATGCGCAGCAATTCCGGTCCAAGAATGTCATTGGAAATTTTCAGATGCTGGCCTGATTCTTTGACGTTGGCATACTGACCGCGAGTCCGTTCTGAAAGTGGGAAGTTCATTCGCACGCTGAAACGCCACATCCGCAAAATCCGCGCAGGATCGTCATAGAGGGCGTAGCTGTAGGCAGTCTGCATTTCGCGCCGCTCCAGATCTGCCAGGCCGTTGGTGGGGTCTAGCAACAAGCCACGGGACGCTTTATTCAAAGACAAGGCAATGGCGTTGATGGTGAAATCGCGACCGCGCAAATCTTCATGAATGGTTGCTGGAATGATTTGCGGCTTTGACCCGGCCCGCCCATATTTTTCCACTTTGGCCATGGCGAATTCCGCTGTGACGTTGCCAGGAAAGCGCATTGCAATGCTTTTCTTGCGATCATCGGATGCCACAACTTCCCCATGCAGCTTCTTTTCAAGAAGCTTGGCAAAGGTCTTGGGAAGGCCCTCAATCACAAAATCAAGATCACGAACGGGATAGCCACCCAGGACGTCGCGCATGGCTCCGCCAGACAGAAAAACGCTGACGTTCGTATCCGCTGCCGCTGCTTGTACGGCGTTTACCACCTGAAACTGGCTTGCCGTCAGGTGGCTTTCAAGCATGAACATGTAATCACTCATTCAACAGCTCCCAAAATCAGGCACGTGGATGGTGTTCATCAACAACACGGCGCAAGCGCCCGCGTACAACGTGCGTATAAATCTCCGTAGTCCCAATATCAGCGTGTCCCAACATGGTTTGCACGCTGCGTAAATCAGCCCCGTTTTCCAATAAATGAGTGGCGAAACTGTGCCGCAAAACATGGGGTGTGATTCCATGAAAAATGCCCGCCTGCTTACCCAAATCCTTCAACGCGAACCAAAACATTTGACGGGTCATGCGGCTGCCTCTACCCGTCACAAATAAAAATCGGCTAGAGAAGCGTTTCATAATCGCTGGCCGACCCGTTTCCACATAAGTCTTCAAGAACCCCAGCGCTTGCCGTCCAACAGGGACCATGCGCTGTTTATTCCCTTTTCCGGTCACTAGCAATATCCCCAGATCGGGATTCAAGTCAGACATTTCCACAGCACAAAGTTCCGATACTCGCAGACCCGAAGCGTACAGCAGCTCTAACATGGCCCGATTCCGTAAGCCCAAGGGGTCGTTAAGATCACAAGTTTGGAATAATTTTTCAATATCTTCAGCGTTCAAAAACTTAGGGATGGATTTCCATTGCTTCGGCGTCGACAAAAACTCGGTCGGATCAGCACTCAGCGTCCCTACTAGAATCAAATGATTATACAATCCTCTCAAACTGGATAGGTGTCTGGCAATAGAACGACTGGTAAGCCCTTTTTTATAAAGCAGATCCACATAGGTTCGCAAATGCTCTTCCGTTGGGATGCCGTCCGCATTCTCTTCGGCGAATAGACGGAACCCCTTCAAATCTAATGAGATAGCAGACAATGTGTTATATGCTAATCCCTTTTCCATACGGCAGAAATCGAGAAAGCGCTGGATGAGAGCAGACAAAGAAGCCACGTCCGGCATTGTGCCAATGATACAATACTTACGAAAATGTTTGGGCGCAAAGCAGGCTTGGAGTCGAGTTTTTGAGTACGTCAACCAGTAAAAAAGCATTAATATTGCGATTTGACCGCGAACCGCTGCCCGGCTTTGTCAATCCGCAGAACTTTACAACGCCAAGTGGTGTAGAACTCCTGACACCCCAGGGTCAAGTCCAAACAGTTCCCTTTTCCGAAGTCAAACTCATTTGTTTTGTTAAAGAATTCACTGAGACTCCCGATGTTTTCGGTAAATGCAAGTTCACCGCCAGACCGAAGACGTTAGGGCTGTGGGTTCGTTTGAAGTTCCGCGATGGAGTGGAGCTGGAAGGGTTGTTATCCAGCAATTTGTTACAGATAGAGCAGTACGGCTTCACCGTAGCCCCGCCCGACCAGACGTTGCAGCGCATCTTTGTACCACGGGAAGCGCTGACCGATGTTGAGGTGCTGGGAGTGATCGGCAGCGCCCTCAAAAAGCCCAAGGCGAAACTTGTTTCTGAAGATCAACTGCAAATGTTCGAGTAAAAAGCTACAGTAAACGGAAGTTGACTTCCACCTGAGCAATCACTGGAACAGGTCGACCATCTTTTACACCGGGCTTAAAACGCCATTTTTGTACCGATTCGATGGCTTTTTCGTCCAACCCGAGCCCTAAGGCACGGATCACGCGAATATCACGTGGGTTTCCTTTCTCATCAACCACCACGGAAAGCATCACAGTACCTTGGAATTTGGCTTTACGAGCCTCTTCTGAATATTCCGGCTCCACTTTGTAGAGCAGTGCAGGTGAGGAAACGCCACCACCGACTCGGTAAGCACCACCACCCGTTCCGCCGCCAGATCCGGGACCAAGTCCGCCACCTGAGCCTGAACCCACTCCGCCGCCTTTACCGCTGCCAATACCCGCACCGGAGCCAGGGCCATTGGAAGGAATACTACCCAATGAATTTGGGTCGCCGAAATTAGGCAAGTTTGGACTGGGCACAGCCGTATCCAACTGGATTGTGGGCTCCATGATCAATTTCGGGGCAGGATTATTCACAACCGCCATAGGAGGTGTAAATTGTCTGGGTGAAATCTTAGGAAGTTTGCCCTTGCTGGCCTGAATCAGGCTGCGATCACCACCACCACCGCCACCTTGACTGGTTTGCTTCTTAATGGGTTCCGGTTTGTAAGCGGCCAAATCCGGAGCAATTAAAGGAACCATGTCCTTTACTTTTTTCTGAATCGTCTCATTGGTGCTCAGTAAAAGCACCAGAGCCAAGGCCACGCCATGCAGAGCTACTGAGGCGAACTTCGTCTTCCGCTGCCCCTCACTAGTTCCCCATATGTCTTTGACAGCAACAGGCTTAGACGTGAGCTCTAACGGTGGGAGCTTGGGCGGATTAATCGCTTCTTTGATCGAATCAACGATCGTGAAGTACCACGGTGTGTTCGTTTCCTGAAGAAGCAGACGGCTCAGATGGTCGTCTGCTTCAGTGTGTTGAGTCGGGTTGACTGGAGTGATCGCCATCCAAATAGATTCCTACTAAGTTACAGACGCGAAATGCAGCAGCGTGGTTGCACCTCTTGGCTGAAATGCTACCAAAAATTGTAGCCCACCACAACTTACGCCCACTTTTTCTACCAAATTACGTAACAACTGTGTCCAGAATGACTTATGGCACTAAGCCCAGACGCACCAACATGGCTTCCGGGTCAGGTTGGCGACCCATGAATCCCTGATAAAGCTGAATGGGATCTTCACTGTTGCCTTTAGCCAGAATCTGATGCCGGAAATCCAGGCCCGTGCTGGGGTTCAGCACGCCCTCTTGACGGAATCGGCTGAAGGCGTCCGCATCCAGGACTTCTGCCCATTTGTAGGAGTAGTAGCCCGCCCCATACCCAACCGGGCTAGAGAACAGGTGCGTGAACGAAGCGATCATGGCATGGTCCGCTGGTAGTGGAACCGGAATGTAGTTTTGAAGAAGCTTCTTCGAATAAGACACTGCGTCGCCATCCACAGCCGGATCAAATTGCATATGCAAAGACAAGTCCACGGTGGCGAAACAGATTTGGCGCATCATGACGCTGGCCGCCCGAAACTTCTTCGAATCCTGAAGCTTAGCCAGAAGTGCTGCCGGCAAGCGCTCGCCAGTTTCATAATGCCGGGCAAAAATATCGAGTGCGCTTTCTTCCGTACACCAATTTTCCAGAATTTGGGAAGGCAATTCCACAAAATCCCAGGCCACGTTGGTTCCCGCCAATCCCCGCACTTCCACACGAGTCAGGCAATGATGCAGCAGGTGACCAAATTCATGGAATAGCGTTTCCACATCGCGATGGGTCAGCAGTGCAGGCTTTCCGTCCAGTGGCGGGGTCATGTTGCCGCAAATCAAACCCAGATGGGGGGTCCAACCCGTGCTGCCCGGTCGACCAGTTGCAAAAGCATCCATCCAAGCTCCGCCGCGCTTGGTTTCACGGGGAAACAAATCCGCATAAAACGACCCCAGCAATTCGCCGCTGGTCTGATCGTGAATGGCGTAGCATTGCACTTCCGGGTGCCATACCGGAACGTTTTCAGTTCGGGTGACTTGAATGCCGAACAGCTTCCCGCAAATCTGGAACATGCCTTCTAACACTTGCGGCAAAGGAAAGTAGGGACGCAACTCTTCTTCGTCAAAATCCAACTGATCCAGACGCAATTTTTCAGCAAAATAGGACACATCCCACAATTGCATTGCACCTTCCGCACCTTGGGTCAGTTTTGTGCGAAAAGCTTCCAGGTCGGAATTTTCTTTATTTACGAACGGACGGGTCCTACCCAGCAACTGAGTGATAAAGCTGAGGGCGGTGTCACCAGTCTTGGCCATGCGGTCGACAATCACCATGTCAGCGAAATTGCGAAATCCAAGTAGCGTTGCCTTTTCCCGACGCAATTCTAAAATACTGGCGATGATGGGGCGGTTGTCACGATCGCCGCTAGAAGCCCTGGAATAAAACGCTCGGACGACTTTTTCGCGGATTGGGCGGTCTGCCAGATAACTGGTCACAGCGGTGAAACTGGGTGCCTGCAGCGTGAAGCGCCAACCGGACACACCCTTTGATTCGGCGCTTTGTCTGGCGGCAGCAATCGCTGAAGGAGGAAGTCCCGCCAACTGATTTTCGTCAGTGACAATTAGCTCAAAGTCGTTGGTGGCATCCAACACATTTTCAGAAAACTTCATTGTGAGCCGGGAAAGTTCCACGTCAATGGCAGCTAACCTGGCTTTACCTAAAGGGGCAAGTTCGGCTCCGGCGCGTTGGAAACTTTCCAAAGTTTTTTCCACATAACGCTTGCGGACCCCTGCGAGCTTACGACCCTCTTCACCAGCGGCGTAGTCCTTCAAAGCACGGTATAGCCCGTCATTCAAAGAAATGCTGGAATAGAAGGCGCTTACTTTCGGCTGGACAATGTTGACCACCGCACGGAGTTCCGGCGTGGTCACCACACCTTCCAGGTGCCGAACAATGGTGATGGCCCAATCCAAATCTTCAGTGGCCACGTCGTATTGGGCCATGGTGTTATCCCATGTTCGAGGGTCTGGCTGTTCAATGATCAGACGGATGCAATTGCGTGCTCTATCAATGAGCTCTTCCATTGCTGGCTCTACGTGAGAGGCTTGGATCTGGTCGAACGGAATTTCAAAACGGGGATGGAGTAAAGGATTAGCAGACATTCAGCTTCTTTCAAAAGTACAAGATATTGTGGAATATTACTAGTGCCATTCTATCGGATAGATTAGAGAATTGCTGCATAGAAGCTGTATTGCCTCTGTTAACAATGTTAACAGATCGATGGTTATCCTTTTTTAACTTTGCACTAAATGCTTTTCCCTATTCGCAAAAGAAGGTTTAGCTTTAGCCTGTCCTGTAACCAACCCGAACTGTTCACAACAGCCGGGCTGCAAGAATATTCAAATCGCAAAGTACAATAGTTTGCATGGTGATTCGTTCGGTCGCAATTTTGGCATGTGTGCTTGTAGGGCTGCAAGCACAACCCGCTAGACGTCCTCTTGCCCTAAATGATTTCGACCGATGGCGATCCATTGCATCGCAGCAAATTTCTGCTGACGGAAAATGGCTGGCCTATTCTGTATTTCCGCAGGTGGGTGATGGCGAAATGGTTTTAGTGAACCTTTCCAACCAAAAAGAAACCCGCATCCCGTGCGGTGCCCTGCCCATTCGGGAAGCAGTTGACCCCAACGCTGAGCCGACCGAAAATCCGGTGCTGGTGCAGGGTCCAAAAATCGAATTCACCCCCGATGCAAAATACGTAGTATTCCTGGCCTTTCCGCCCAAAACAGAAGTGGACGCCGCACGCAAGGCGAAAAAGAAACCGGAAGAGATGCCGAAGAATAATCTGACGATTTTGCCGACCTTCGGCGGATCTGCCTTTACATCGGGACAAGTGAAATCATTCCAACTGGGTACCACCAATTCCAATGTGCTGGCCTATCAAAAAGATGCCAAGGAAAAAACTTTAGTGATTCGCCAGTTGAGTTCCGGCAGCGAACGTTCCATCAACGAAACCGGCGAATACTCATTGAGTAAAGACGGCCAACTGGTGGTCTATACAGTGGACGCAAAGCAGGAGGAAAGCAACGGCCTGTACCTAATTAATGCGGGGAACGAAGATCCGCAAACTGCATTGACCGTAGGCAAAGGGAAATACGCCAAACTCACCTGGAACGAAGAACAGACTTTGTTGGCGCTGGCCGCCGAACAGGAAAACACCTCCAAACTATTGGGTTGGCGCAGAGGGGATGCAAAAGCTGAGGAGTGGGTTTCGCCTGCAACTGAAGGCTTCCACCCCCGATGGCAGGTCAGCACGAAAGGGAACATCACCTTTTCTAGCGACGGCAAGCGTATCTTCTTTGGGACCACTCCACCCAAACGTCCGGGGCCCAAAAAAGCCGCAGTCGATGTAGAAACCGCGCAGTTCGATTTGTGGCATTGGAAAGAGGATCAGGTGCAGAGCATTCAAAAAGTTCGCGCCACTCAGCTTCGCGATTTGTCTTACCCTGCGGTGTATCACCTGGATAGCAAAACATTTGTGCAGTTGGCAGATTTAGGCGTGCAACGAATCACCCCGAATCTGCAAGGTGATTTCGCATTTGGAAGTGACGACCGCGCCTACCGCATCAGCACCGAATGGGACGAAGCAGCCAGCGACATTTATTTCATTGATAGTGCGACTGGCCAACGTTCAGTCATTGCACGCAAGCTGCGGTCCCCATTAAACTGGGCACCCGATGGCCGCAAGGCAGTGTATTTCGATGGCCGAGATTGGATTCTAGTAAACGTCAAGGATACAAATACCTTGAAGTTAACCACCATTGCAGGCGTCCGATTCGACCAGGAAGACGACGACCATCCACGTGCAGCGGGCGCTTACGGCGTGGCCGGCTGGACAAAGGATAGTGAATGGGTGCTGCTCTACGATAAATACGATGTATGGCAATTTGCCGTGGACGGCAGCACGTCACGCATGATGACCCGAGGCGAAGGCCGCGCCAATAAAATTCAGATGCGCTATGAGCCGCTGATACGGGGTCGCGCCAACGGATTGAATCCGGGGATTGATATGGATAAGCCGCTGCTTTTGCGCGGAGAGAGTCAGGACAACTATAGTTCCGGCTTCTGGTCAACCAGCTTCGATTTCGATAAAGAACCGGTGAAGCTATTGTGGGGAGCCAAGAATTACAAGACTGTTTTACGGGCCGCTGATTCCGATGCCATCATCTTCAGCGCCTCCACATTCAAAGAGATGCCCGATTTGTATATGACCGATTCAACGTTCACTCAGCCGAAGAAACTAACCACGCTGACTGCGCAAGTGAACCCTTACGAATGGGGCTCAGCGGAACTCATTGACTTTCGGAATATGGATGGCACTCCTTTGAAAGCGTTGCTGGAAAAACCAGCGAACTTTGATCCCAACAAGAAGTACCCAATGATTGTCTACATTTATGAAAAGCGTTCCAATGAGTTGAATAATTTTGCCACACCAAGACCCACCAACAGCATCAATGCTGCGTTTTATACCAGCAATGGCTATGTGGTGTTGCAGCCAGACATTGTGTATAAAACCGGTGCCCCAGGCCAGAGCGCTTTGCAATGTGTGATGCCTGCGGTGGATGCCGCCCTGCGCCTGGGCTTTATTGACGAAGCGAACATTGGCATTCAAGGTCATAGCTGGGGCGGATATCAGATTGCCTACATGGTGACCAAGACGAATCGCTTCAAGGCCGCTTCTGCCGGTGCGCCAGTGGCTAACATGACATCGGCATACGATGGCATCCGTTACGGCAGTGGTATGCCTCGCCAGTTTCAATATGAACGCACGCAGAGCAGGATCGGCGGCAGTTTGTGGGAATACCCAATGCGATATTTAGAGAACTCCCCAGTGTTTGCTGCCGACCGCGTGGAAACTCCGCTGCTGATGATTCACAATGACGGCGACGATGCAGTGCCCTGGACTCAAGGCATTGAATTCTTTCTGGCCCTGCGCCGCAATGGCAAAGAAGCCTATCTGTTCAACTACAACGGTGAACCGCATAACCTGCGCAAACGAGTGAATCAGAAAGATTACACAATGCGCTTAAAACAGTACTTTGATTTTTATTTGAAGGGTGCTGCCAAGCCCGATTGGATGGAGCGCGGCATCCCCTATTTGGAGCGCAATTAACTAATGACTGAACCGAATTCCCGACGTACGGTGCAGGTGCGTCCCGTGGACCAGTGCCTTACCCTGGACGATATTTTCCGTCACTGCCTGCCCGCTTTTGGTGGCGCGTATTTACGCCGAATCTATACCATTCTGGACCGCGCCATTGGCATGGGCTGCCCATTCACCATGGCAGTTTCCGGGCCTATTACGGTCAGCGGGCAACATCAGGCGTGGCTGATTCCGCTGCTGGAAACTGGCTGGATCGCCTACCTTAGCACCACCGATGCGGTCTGCTACCATGATGGCCATCGCAGCCTGGATGCCCACCGTGACCCCGTGTTCGAGGTGCCTATTTTCGGTGATGACGGAGCACTGCGGGACGAACGGACCATTCGTGTTACAGACATGGCCTTTGATGAGGATGTACTGCTGGATCAGGATCGTTTCCTGACCGCGATTCTGCAACGTCCTGAGTTCCAAAAGAAGATGACTGGAACTGAGTTGCGCTACTTACTTGGGCTCTACTATGGGGACCAGGAAAAAGCTAATAACGTGGCTCCAGGGCTGCTATCCACATGTCAACGCCTGGCAATTCCTGTCTTTGTGGGAGCACCTGGGGACGGCAGTGTGTTCCTGAATTCCATGAAGCTTTGGGCAATGCGCCGAGCCGGTTTACTGCCTGATTACGGCTTTGACCTGGACTTGCATGCCGAAATATTTGAAGCCTGCGCCTATCACAGATGGGGCTTGTTCGATAACGATGTAAAGTCGCTGGCTACACTCATCTTAGGCGGCGGTGTGCCGAAGAATTACAACTTACAACCGGAACCGGCCCTGGGTCAAGTGTTGGGATTACCCGATGTGCGCGGGTACGAATTCGACGTGCAGATTGTCACCGCACCCATCACCGATGGTTCCCTTTCGTCGTGCCCACCGGCAGAAGCTGTCACGTGGGGCAAGGTGGATAAAGACACCTATTTGCAATCGACAGAGAGTATGCAGGGTGACTATTCAATGATTATGCCGTTTGTGGTGAAGGCGCTGCTGGACAATCGAATGGGGTATCAACGGAGGGCGGAAGAAATCGGCGAAGAGAAGTTATTTGCAGAAGACCCAAAGGCGAAAGGCTATTTACGACCGAGGGCTGGATATCGTCTGTACGAGCATCGCGAAGCACTGTGTTCGACATTGAATGAGGCGGTACGTAATAACAAACAGTGGTTGATGGATTCATTAGGGTATCCGCTGGCAAGGCGCAGCTAGAACGGATTCACAATCTTGACGCCTTCAATCATCTGGCCGTTATTCATATCTTCGGAATAGAGCGTTTCCGCACCCATGCGTCGCGCGGAAACCACGATTAGCGAATCCCAAAATGATAATTGGGCACTTACGGACAAGCGCCCGGCATCTTCAACGGCCGCAGGATCAATGGTGAAGCAAGGCCATTGGGTCAAATCATGCAATAGCGGCAGAACCACGTCTGGGCTCTGACTGTATTTGCGCGTCAAGCTGACAAACAATTCCTGCAATACCTGGGTGCTCAAACATAATCGATCTTCATGAAGCAATCGTTCATGAAGTTGCCTAGCCGCCAGTTGACGTGGATCGTTACCACTGCTGAAGGCATAGACAAAAATGTTAGTGTCAACAAATGCCAGAGACTCAGCGGGCATAGAGTTCGTCCCGATTCAAAGGCCCAGGCTGGAAAGTCATCCGTGTAGAAAGCAATCGTTGCCGAGCTTGATCCCGGGTGGAGGATTGGCGAACCGCCGTTTCAAGAAAATCACGCACCATCTGGTTAACAGTAGTGTTTTGATCGATTGCCAATTTTCGGGCGTCTTTGAGCAATCCATCGTCGATAGCAAGAGTTAAGTTAGTCACGGGACCAGTGTAGCACGGTTTACGTGACGATGGTAGTGTTATTTTGCAAAGCTGAACGGCAGTAGCCATATTCTATATAGTGGATTCACAAAGGGATTCCTCGCAAAGAATGTTGGGGAATTCTGAATCACTTGAATTTAGTTGCCGGGTCGACCCGTTTGTCCTCGCAAGTAAGCCAACAAGTCGGTCATCTCCACCCGCGACAGCACTTCGTCAAACCCCTCCGGCATCAGCGATACTGCGGCAAAGCCCATTTTTACGATTTCCTTGCGTGGAATGCGCACTTCGTCCCCTGGACCGGTGATCAGCCGCACGGCGTCAGCGGTGGACTTCCCCAGCACTCCGGAATACATTTCCTTAGCCGTTTCCACCCGGTATACTTCGTGACCTGGAACGAAGCTTTCACTGGGCAGTACAATCGCTTCCAGAAGATCGTGTGAACTGCGAATGGCACCAATCGAGGTCAGGTCGGGACCTACATGACCGCCTTCCAAACCAATGGTATGGCAACTGGAACATCCCGTCTTTGCCCCGAAGAACAGTTCCCTGCCCTTGAATGAATTACCCTGGGCGGTTAACGTACCTTCCAGCTTCTTTAACTTTTCCAGACGCGACACTTTTGCCGCAGCCATACGCTTCAGCAGCGGTGCAGCTTGTTCCCGAACTGTTGCGGGAAACTTGGATAGCAGCTGCTTCACACGATCCATGCCTACCGTTCCCAACGCCGCTTCCTGCACTTCCAGGGCCTTCACCAAATCAGCACCAACCTCTTCCCCACCGCCATTGCGAAACACATCCAAAACATTTGGTAAAACCAGTGCATCCGCTTTCGCGAAATAGGTCTTGGCGGTAGCCGCCATTTGAATATCGCTGCAATGGGATCGACCCAGCACCTGACCTGCTGCCAATTTCACCGCCGCTTCCACCGAAGGTAGTAATTTCCCGATCAGGAATGCAAAATGGCCATCACGCAAAGGTTGTCGTCCACTGAGCGCACTCAATGCAGCCACTCTAACGTCGTCAAACTGGGCCTTGTCTGAAGCCAACAGATTCAGTTCGGCATCCATATCGGGAACTCCACGGGCTCGCAACAATCCAATGGCGGCCACTCGAACGGCTGCGTCCGGGTGAGCCAACAGTCGTCCCAAACCGGACTTCCATTCCTGCGGAAATCCAGCCGTAGAACAACGCTCTGCCGCATCTAAAAGCATTACTTGCCTAGCCCCGTCAAACGTGCCGTCTCCTAAGGCCATGCCCAATGATCGCCGCATTCCTGCATCGTCACAGAACGCCGCAATGGCATCCCCCAGGCTTTCGGCTTCGGAATTGGAGAGCTGGGGGGCACGCAGCCGACTGATTAAAGCAGCGGAAAGACGTCCACTCCACGCGGGATGTCGCGCCGCCACCCAAATTGCCGAACGCCGCAATTGCGCATCGTTGTCCCTGAGCAATGGAAGCAATTGATCTACCGTCAGGGTACTCTTTTCCATTTGATCCAAAGCGATTAAAGCAGCCTTCCGAACCTTCGGCTGCCCGTCACCCAACTCGACAGACATGGCCCCAACATCATGCAACTGGATCAACGAATAAATAATGGAATGTTCCACAAACCGATCTTCCGGATCGGCTGCGGCATCCAACAACGGAGCCACTGCGCGCCTGTCGCCGATTTGCCCCAGCGCTGCCGCAGCCTGCCTTCGAACATGCGCCGGTTGACCGTTTAATAGCCGAATCAATGATGGGACAGCAGCCACGTCATGAGCCATTCCCAACTGCCGCGCGCCTGCTTGACGAACCTCCGGCCAGGCACTGCTTAACGATTCCCGCAGCACTTCCAAATTCCCAATCCGCGACGCCGCAAACACTGCCGCTGCCGCCCCACGCATGGTCTTTGGCTTCACTTGCGCAACCTTGCGTTCCACCATCAACTCCACCGCCCGATCCACAACGGCTGGACGCGCATCGTCCAACAGCGTTCCTAAATCTGCCGACTTCCAATCGATCTTCGCCCCTCGCGGATCAGCCATAAGCGCGCCTTTTCGTCGAACTCGATAGAGCGATCCCTTCACATCGGGTTTACCCACTTTGGATAGCGGACATCCGTGAATGAACCACGCTCCGGTATCCACCACCAGCATGCTACCGTCGGCGTCTTCCATTACATCGGTGGGATGCATGTCGGGATCCTTGGCGGTGAAGAAATCAGTATCCACTGTTTTGAAGGTAGCCCCATCGCGGGTCACCACATGTCGCTGTACGCGATGCGAATTAAATTGCGCAGTGAACAGGTTCCCTTGAAATTCCTGACCAAAGCTGCTGCCTCTATATCGCAGCAATCCAGATGGCGCAATGCGAGCAAACTTGGTCATCACCGGCATTAACTCCCCGGTTCGTGGAAACTCTTCGGTCACCATATAAGGCTTTGGATAAACGCCACCTTCTACGTAATGCAAAATGGAATCGCGCATGCCATCGCGTGGATCAGTGAAATAGGTCATGGTCCCAAACACGTCGCCTGCTTCAGTAAAAGCCACTTCCACAGGATTATCGAACCCACCACCTGCCAACACTTCCAGCCCCGTGCCATCGGGATGAACACGCCAAATGCGCGACGCCTTGCCTTCAAAATGCTTGCCATCTTTGGTATGGATATTGAAGCCATGACGCCCGTCGGTAAGGTACAGCATTCCGTCAGGACCCATGATGGGGCCATGTAGACTGGCTGCGTTGGCCGATAAATTCCAGCCTTCTACAATGGTCTCCCGCAGGTCGGCGACCCCATCCCCATTGGTGTCTGTGAATTTGTAGAGTCTGGGCGGAGCGGCCACATAAAGACTGCCCTGATACCAAACTGCGCCTGCGGGCAACGTCAATTTATCGGCAAACACGGTGGATTTATCAAAGACGCCGTCCCCATCGGTATCTTCCAGCATACTTACAACATAAGTGGGATCGGAAGACATTTCCGGTGTCTTCACTGTCTTGCCAGAGGATTCGCAAAGGAACAATCGACCTTGGTCATCCAGCGTGCCGAGCATGGGGTAATTCACCAAGCCGGGCTTCACCGCCAATTCAACTTGGAACCCAGCAGGGACAGAGATAGACCCTAAACCGGCATCCGATGGCACAAGCTTTGCACTATGCACCAGCCAACCGGCTACCACAGCCAAAGTAAGGGTCGCAAAAAAACCAAGTCTTTGCATTGTGTGAGCATCTTAGCTCACAACGGCCTGATTATGCCATCTGTCCGTTGTGAAAGCTGGTGAAGTATTTTGAAAGCGCCAATGCTACTGCGCCTGAAAGTGAAGAATGAATGGCGTGTTCAGAAGGAAAAATACGAACGCCTGCTAACCAATAATCCGGGACACGACTCCGTAACACATTCCAGATTTCCGGTTCAATCAGGTCCCACCCAACTGCCGCAAAATCGTCCACGCAAATTGCAGCGGGATTCAAACCAGTGATAACGTTCATCAACCCCAATCCCAGATTTCGACCAGCTTCGGCCACAGCGCTAAGTGCCGCTTTATCGCCCGATCTAGCGCGATGAATTACTTGCAGTGAATCGAAAATGGGTTCCCCACCACTTTCATGATAGAAGCGCAGCAGTGCTTTATCGCTGGCATATTCTTCCCAACATCCATGATTCCCGCAAAGGCATTTGCGCCCATCAGGATAAAGAACGGTATGCCCAAATTCCCCAGCGCGCGCCGTGGCCCCTTGCACCAGATGCCCGCCGAAAATCAGACCGGTGCCTAGGCCTCCACGCAAGGTCACAAACACAAAGTTATCCAGGCTAGCCGACCCAGGAGCGGCAAACCATTGTTCAGCCAGTGCCGAAAGATTGGCGTTGTTATCCCAATAAAACTTCAAGTCCAGATCTTTACGCAACAACCGAATGGCCTCAACATTCCGCCAATTCATGTTGGTTGCGGCGATCACCTGACCGGTTGCCGGATCAAGAATGCCTTGAATGGAAACGCCCACGCCAAGTAGCGGAGTTTTTACACTGGCTACCATTTCCTTAAGCGCCACATTCGATCTTTCAAGAAATGTTTCTGGCGTCTTTTCGGCAGCAATTTCACGACGCTCCACAACATTCCCTACCAAATCTGCCAGCACCAAAGTGGTGTCAAACGGTGTGATTTCAACTCCCACAACATGTCGCGAGGAGGGAACCAATCGCAAATTACTGGGTGGCCTGCCCACTTGGGAAGAAGGTTCGGTCTTCTCATCCACAACTAATCCGGCTACCTTTAAACGTTCTACAATCCCAGTAATTGCACTGGGGGAAAGTCCCGTGGCGCGGGCAATGGCAAGGCGGGAAATACCGGGTTGGCGGACTATATAAGTCAGTGCTAATCGCTCATTCGCTTCTCGAAGTGAGGATTTTCCTAGCGCACCCCGTGTGGTGAAAGTTACTGAACGCATGATTCTGTTGTTAAAGAAGTGAACTACAGTGTATTCAACTGGCCACCAACTACGCAATCATCTATCTAAAATAGGGTCATTATTTATTAAGGATAATTAGGCGAGCATTTGCTGAACTACTTCGCCAGCCACGTCGGTCAGTCGATAATTCCGTCCCTGGAACTTGTAAGTCAGCTTGGTGTGGTCAAAACCGAGTAAGTGCAGAATGGTCGCATGTAAGTCGTGAACATGAACTTTTTCTTTCACCACATTGAACCCTAACTCGTCCGATTCGCCCATCACCATGCCCGGCTTCACACCGCCACCAGCAAGCCACATGGTGAAGGCATTGGGATGATGATCGCGCCCATCACTGCCACCTTGCACCATTGGTGTGCGGCCAAATTCACCGCCCCAAATCACCAGCGTATCCTCCAGCATTCCCCGCTGCTTCAGATCTTTCACCAAAGCGGCACAGGCTTGATCGGTATCCTGACAGTTGATCTTAATATCCTTCACCAAGCTGCCATGCTGATCCCAGGCTTCGTGGAATAGCTGCACGAATCGCACGCCACGCTCCACCAATCGCCGCGCCAGCAGGCAATTATTGGCAAACGAAGGCTTGCCTGGTTCAGCCCCATACATTTCCAGCACATGCTTCGGTTCCTTGGAAATATCCATTAACTCCGGTGCGCTGGTTTGCATACGATAAGCCATTTCAAACGAGCTGATGCGGGTAGCAATTTCCGGATCACCCACCGTATCCAGCCGCATTTGGTTCAGCTTCTGCACCGCGTCTAACGAATCGCGCTGTAACTCAGCATCCACACCCTTGGGGTTGGAAAGGTACAACACCGGGTCACCCGATCCGCGAAATTGCACCCCTTGATGCACCGTCGGCAAAAAGCCCGAACCCCAGCAGGAGTTCCCACCGCTCGGTCCTTTCTTGCCGGAACTGAATACTACAAACGCTGGCAGATCCTGCGTCTCCGCACCCAGTCCATAAGTAGACCAGGCCCCCATGGATGGCCTGCCAAATTGCTGCGAACCGGTGTTCATCAATATCTGCGCCGGCGCATGGTTGAACGCGTCCGTTTGCATGCCTTTCAGAATGGCAATGTCATCTACAACAGTGGCCAGGTGTGGCAGCAGTTCACTCAACTCGGCCCCGTTTTGCCCGTGCTTAGCGAACTTAAACTTGGGCCCCAACAGCTTGGAATTCGGGTTGATGAACGCCGCCCTGTACCCTTTCAGCAAATCTGCCGGAGGTAGCGTGCCATCAAACCTTGCCAGTTGCGGCTTGTAATCGAACATCTCTAAGTGCGATGGCGCACCGGCCATGAACAGGTAAATAACTCGCTTCGCTTTGGCCGCATGATGGGGCTGTTTTGGTGCCAATGGGTTGGTGGAAGCGTCGGCACAAAGTGAGGTTAACGCAGCAGCACCCAAGCCCACACCGCACTGTTCCAGGAACCAGCGGCGTCCAATTGTTTTTGCATCTTCTTGGTTTGAGTACATGGTTATTCCTTAGTGATCGTTTCGTCCAAATTCAGCAACACGCGGGCAACGGTGGTCCAGGCAGCCAGCTCTTTCGGATTACCTTTTGCAGTACTTTCCACTAACTCAGCCGCGTTTAGACCACCAGCAGCATACCGATTGCGCTGCTTAGTCAAAAGCCCCAGCAATGTCGCCGATTCCCCGTCGTTCGGGTCCCTTGCAATGCACCGTCGAACAACAAACCGCAGCTTCGATTCGTCGGTCTTGCCGCCTTCCGCCAATGTCTTGGCAGCCAATGCCCGCGCCGCTTCCAGGAACAGTGGTTCATTCAAAGTAGTAAGTGCCTGCAACGGTGTATTGGATCGTGACCGCCGCACGCAACTGACATCCCCATTGGGAGTATCAAAATTCTGCAACATCGGGTAAGGAACGGATCGATAGCGGAACGTGTAAAGCGCCCGTCGATAGCGCGCCGCACCTTTTTCTTCATTCCAAATCTTTGGCCCGTAACTGACCGGAGGTTGGAAGATAAATTCCGGCGCAGGTGCATAAACACTGGGTCCGCCCACCGTTTCGTTCAACAATCCGCTGGCAGCTAAGGTGATGTCCCGCACAATTTCCCCTTCCACCCGGATGCGTGAACCACGTGCCAACAGCCGGTTGTAAGGATCTTTGGCCAGTAACTCGGCACTTACATTCGATGA
>JANMWO010000365.1:0-35897 GCA_031394025.1 Acidobacteriota bacterium | reverse complement strand
CGATGTTCCATAACTGGACTCGGCGCAATGCAGTTATTCCTGACCATTGCATTCCTTCATTGCGGCAAGCAATCCCCGAAGCCCAACGCCTCGAACCCTAACCTCTACCCCGCCATAAACCGCCTGATCCGCTCCACCGCTTCCATCAGATTCTCCAACGAATTGGCATAGCTAAACCTTAAATACCCTTCCCCATAACTCCCGAACGCTGTCCCACTCAAACTCGCCACACCGGCCTGATACAGCAACTCATCGGCCAATTGCTTCGACCCCTTACCCGTCCCAGTAATATTCGGGAACGCATAAAAAGCACCTTGCGGCTTGCGGCAACTGAAACCGGGGATGGTGTTTAACCCATCGCAAAACGCGGCGCGCCTCCGTCTGAATTCTGACACCATCGCATTGGCTTCATCCTGAGGGCCATCCAGCGCGGCGATCCCTGCCCTTTGCGTGAAGCTGGCCGTGCAACTGTTGGAATTCACCATTAACTTGTTGACGGAATCCACCAGCCATAGTGGCATCACGCCGTAGCCCAAACGCCAACCGGTCATGGCGTAGATCTTCGAAAAGCCGTCCAGGATAATCGTCTTTTCCTGCATGCCTGGAAGGCTGGCGATGGACAGCGGGGCTTCGTCGCCGTAATAAATTCGGGAATAGATTTCGTCGGACAGCACGATGATGTCACGCTCGCGCACCATGTCGGCAATGGCCCTTATATCGTCGGCTGGAATTACGCCGCCGGTGGGATTCTGTGGCGAATTCAGGATCAGCATTTTGGTTTTATCGGTGATGCTGTCCTTCAAGACATTCAGATCGAAACTGAAATCGCGCGATTCCACTAACGGGATGGGCACCGGCTTTGCGCCGCAGAATCCGATCATGGATTCGTAGATGGGGAAGCCTGGGTTGGGATAGATCACTTCATCCCCAACATCGAGCAGCGCGAGCATGGGAAAGAAGATAATCGGCTTACCGCCGGGGACTACTGAAACATGTTCTGGTCCTACATGAATGCCACGAGTTTTGCTGACGTGCCGAGCGATGGAATCCCGTAATTCGGGGTAGCCTTGCGTGGGGCCATAGTGGGTCCAACCCTCATCCAGGGCCCGTTTGCCTGCTGCTAATACATGAGCAGGGGATGCGAAATCGGGCTCGCCGATCTCCAGGTGGACAATGTTTTTCCCTTGCGCTTCTAAAGCGCGGGCTTTGACCAGGACTTCAAAAGCAGTCTCAATCAGAATACGGTTCATGCGGTCAGCTAGCTTCATTAGATTTTCCTGAAAAATGGGAGTAATTCCTATTTTTCCCTCTCAGCCCGACAGATCTTAACTACATGCTTTGAGCAACACAATTTAGCGTTTTTCGGAGACTGGTATATTTTTGGAGGCTTCACCCCAAGTGGGTACATATCCTTTCGGCGCAAAAAAGGAAATGAGCGTTTGTCGTCGGTGCAGACGACGCAACACTTAGAAACAACTACTAGTGCAACGATGTGTTCATCATCGAAGTCGGCATCGGGTACTCTGCGTTTCAGTTCTGCGGCTACCTTGTCTACCTTGCCGTCGGGGATAGCTAGCAAACGGCCCTTGCGTTCAAGCTCGGCGAGTAATGGCCTGTATTTGCTGTTTCGGAGATCGACTTCTCTTTTGTACTTGGCTCCGCCATATATTAGTCGACCACCGTACCCTTTGAATAACCAATTAAAAACGGGTTCAAACCGAGTGTGTTCTTGCGCCTTTTTATTAAACACAGATCCGAAACAGTTAGCGTCTACAATAAGGCACATGGTTCATGCGTCCAAAATATCCATCTGTTCTTGAATGAAAAACTGTCTGTAGCCTTCGGGCTGATCTTGCGGCATCTCACCTCGCGGACCTATCGGGATCGACTTGACGGTGTTGCCCCCGGCGTGACGCTCGAAGAAGAGAACCTGTCCTTTTGGAAGAGCTTCGGTTTCCTTTTTTGAGCGCTTGCGCCGGTAGTTCATCCGAAATCTGTCAATTGTAAAGTCGCTATGGGTCTCAATAAGAAACTTTTTATCATCGCGAACGGCCATCTCAAAAAACACGTCACCTAAGCATGCCTGGGCTCGCGGGTGTAGATGCACTTCAGGCTGTTGGATCGCAAACCAACTACTTTTTGGTCGATCCAGTAGTTCGACAAAAATCGGCAGCGATTGTGAAACCCCATAGCCCAGCCAGCCTAAACTAAAAGCCTTATCGTCAAGGTAAGCATTTACCTCAAATGGACAGGTAGGATCTTTGCGGTCCCCAAAGTACTTTATTTCTATTTTTTGAAATAGGCCACTTGCTTTGCCGATTCTACTGATGAAATCCTGAAAGTTTTTTGCTTCGGACTCGGAATTCAGCATCCTTCGGATTACATACGGAGTATGCAGCCCCTCAGACGAGAATGATGTGTGCGGCTCGTCGTAAGTTCTCCGTGGAGCCGTTCTAATAGGCGCTATCCAAACGACTGGCGGCCCCATCTGAGGGAAAAAATCGGTAAATGACTTTGACTCCTTTGTGTCAAATTGAGAAGCAATCGAAAGAACCATAAATAAGGGTACGTCGCTCGCAATTGGAAGTGGGAGTTGGAGCTCAGCGAAACCGGAGGCCTCCCCCAAGTGATCTTCGAGCCACGCGGGAATACGCTCCTTCATTTCTAGAGCATTGCCGCAATTGGGTACCACTTGACTCTTGAAAAGTACTCGATCACCTTCATACCGGAGACTGACTTCACGGCCCATAATTGAACAAGTAAGGCAGGCAATCTTAGGTAGCCCACGATCTTCCGCATAAGTAATAAGAACCCCCGTTGCATGCGACTTGTCCTTCTTGACTGGAAAATCACCCTCCACCACACCAAGACTAAAAGACCTTTGATTATTGGAGTGAGCGCTTACCATTTCGTTAAAATGGCGGAGCTTGATGTCTTCCCCAAAGAGGTCGGTGCTTACGAATAGTCTTGGGCTGGAAAACATCCGAAGTACAGTCAGCAGAGAAGTTTTCCCGGTACTGTTCTCCCCAACTAAGAAATTCACATCAGCAAGTGGTACGCAAGTCTTGGAGAACCCACGGAAATTATCCAGATACAAATAGCGCATTGTCTATTTCGCGTCACTTGCCGATCTGGGTTTTCGTGCACTTTTTGGTTTGGACGCCGTAGCAGGCTTCAATAGGGGCTGACGCCATTGGATCATATCGTTTATGAATTGCTCAAACGTGATGGTGGCAATTGGCTGTTTGCCTTTTTGCTTCGTTTCTTCTGGCCGATTGGTCTGCGTCTTCACGTTTTCATTTTACACCTTGGTCCGAACCTGTGGAACTTGCAGCTTTCCCGACTCGTCTCACCCCTGTCGCTTAAACGTGAGTTCAAGTCGCCATGGTTCCTCTTGCGGTTTGCTTCCTGAAAAAAGGAACGCCATCGCGCGTTTCTGCGAGTTCAACGCGATCTCCGATGATGACATGATCGCCGATAATTCGGGCAGTTGTGCGGGCGGCACCATCCACATCGACTAACGCGAGTTGATAGGGTGCGTCACTCGCATATTGTGCCGGGGCGGACCATACAACAGTTTCTGTATAAATTGTTCCCGTCATAAATCACACGGCTCCCAAAATGGTAACAACGCACGTGGCACCGGAACCACCCAGATTTTGGGCCAGCCCGATGCGGCTGCGGGCCACCTGACGGGCACCTGCTTCCCCTCGCATCTGCAAAACAAGATCGCAAATTTGGGCTACACCAGTTGCGCCAACGGGGTGACCCTTACTCTTCAATCCGCCACTGGTATTGACCGGTTTCGATCCGTGCAGCGCCGTTGCACCGGATGCGATGTACGGTCCACCTTCTCCTTTGGGGCAGAATCCGAGCTCTTCCATGGCGATGATTTCGGCGATGGTGAAACAATCGTGCACTTCGGCCAGGTCAATATCGTTGGGACCCAATCCTGCCATCTTATATGCCTTTTCCGCAGCCAATCGGACGGCGGGAAGACTGGTGATATCGGCTTTCCGTTCCAGTGCCAAATGATCGGAAGTTTGCGAACACGCCAGCACGTTTACCTTGCCATGAGGTGCCGCCATCAACAGCACGGCCGCTGCACCATCGCTTACTAAAGAACAATCGTAGACCGTCAACGGGTCGGAAACTGGCTTCCCTGCCAATGCCTGTTCCATGGTGATGACCTTTCGCATATGCGCTTGCGGATTCAAGGCACCGTTGGCATGATTCTTTACGGCAACGGCGGCCATATGTTCACGGGTGGTACCGTACTGGTACATGTGCCGTCTGGCGATCATGGCAAACAGCGCTGGAAATGTTGCGCCGGCTTTGCCCTCCCCTTGCACATCGCCGGCCGCCGCAAGAATTTCGGCTACTTTCGCGGTGGTCTGCGACGTCATCTTTTCTACGCCGATGACCAGCGCGGCTTCGTGCATTCCACTGGCCACGGCTGACCAGGCATGGGCGAACGCTGCGCCGGCAGAAGCGCAGGCAGCTTCAAATCTGGTGGCTGGGACGCCTGCAAGTCCCAATTCCGCAGCAATATAGGGTGCAAGGTGGTTCTGCCCAACAAAGGATGGTCCGGCGAAGTTACCTAAGTAAAATGCGTCTACGGCAGATGGGGTTAGTCCGGCGTCATCCAGGCAGGCACGGCCCGCTTCCACTGCTAGCGATCGTAAATCTTTGTCGGCAAATGCCCCAAAAGCTGTTTTTCCTATTCCTGCAACCGCAACGGGTCTCATATAATCCAATTATCATCCCAATTAGGGTAAGTTGGTCTTGCACGAATTGGGGGACGGCTCCGTCAGACATTGCAGGAGCCAAATGCTGTCCGCGCTGGGAATAGACAATCCGATGAGCGATCCCGCAATCAGGACAAATACGGCGGAAACGGTTTCACACGACCGGCAGAATGAATTCATCACTCTGCACCAACGCCGAATTTTTGTGTTGATCTACCGGATTGTTGGGAACGTCGCTGATGCGCAGGATCTTACCCAGGAAACTTTCATTAAGGTGCTGCAACGTGGCGACCAGTTGAAGGATCAGGATAAAGCAGCGCACTGGCTGGGTCGCATTGCATCCAATACGGCAATTGATTTTTTGCGACGAAGCGGGCGGGCTCAATTTACTGACGTGGACGATTTGATTGAACCGCTTCGTACGAATGCCGATCACAGCCCGGAAGCGCAAGTGCTGTTGTCTGAAAAGCGTAGGTTTCTGGATGATGGTTTGGATCAGTTAACGGAACGGGAACGCACAGCGTTGCTGCTGCGCGATGTGGAAGGAATGCCCGCTGAAGAAGTGGCGCGGCAACTGAATTGCAGCCAGGCTACCGTGCGCAGCCACATTGCCAATGCGCGGATCAAGTTCCGCAAATATTTAGAGAGGAGAAAGACGTGAAGCATCCAAGTTCTGAATCTTTGGCACTATTGGCCGGGGAAGATCTTTCGATGATGGAAGCAATTCCAGTTCGCTGGCACCTTCGCGGCTGCTCCATTTGTCGTGGTGAGTTGGAAGCGGCGAGTCGATCTATTCTGGTTATGCGAACTGCTGTGATGGAGCTGCCCGAAGGTTTGGATTGGGACAGCCTGGCGGCAGAAATGCGCGGCAATATCAATGTCGGCCTGGAAGCATCGCAGGCGATCTCGTCGTTTTCAAAGTCAGATTCTAAGTCAGATTCAAAATCAGATTTCAGGACTGACCGCTCCATGTTTGATTGGCGTCCAGCAGTAGCAGTGTTTGCCATTGCAGTGGTGACGGTGATGGGTTGGTTTTTGAATACGCAAAGGGCTGACCACATCAACAATCCATCCATTTTGCTGGAAGCGAATTCACAATGGATTGAATGGAAGCAGGGCAATACGTCGCTGGCTTTCCGAACACGCAGTGCAGAAGGTTCGTTTGTGACGGTGGATACCAAGGGCGTGGCCAGTTCCCGCTATGTGGATTCCGAAACAGGACAGGTGGCAATAACCAATGTTTATGTGGACTAAATTCGCCATCATCGGGATTGTTCCTGCGGTGATGCTGGCGCAGTCTCCAGTAGATCCGAAAATCGAGTTTGGCAGTGATTCTCCGCTGGAAGTTGTCACTTCTAACTGGGGTGAATCGAACACCACACCGCGCGGCGGAGCCATGGTGATTGACCTGAAAAGTTCGCTGGTAGTGCGCAATCGCCAACCGAAGAAAATCAGGGCCGTGACGTTGGTTGTGCTGGCGCAGGATACAACTCCGGGTGGCAAGGGTTCCATCGCACTGTCCAGTTTGAATGCCGGTCCTGGGGAAACCTTTCCGATTAAAATCGACATGCGCTTGTTGCGACCACTGGACAGCAGCAACGGTCCGCTGGTGCGTGTGCGAATCGATGGCATTCTGTTTGACGATCTTACTTTCTACGGGGAAAATCGTCTGAACTCGCTACGATCAATGACTTTGTGGGAGATGGAAGCGCGGCGGGACCGCAAGTATTTCAAGAGCGTGCTGGAAGCCCGTGGCATGGATGGCTTGAGTGAAGAAGTGATTGCCAGTATCGCCCGTGAAAAGCAGCGTCCTAAAGTGGATGTCCAGTTTGCCCGCGGCACTGTGGCTATGCCAGCATCGGTAGCGGGTGAAAGTCGCCAAGTACAGTTTTCTTTCCTAAGATTTCCAGATGCCCCCGTGGAGCTGTTGGAAGGTTCGGCCAAAGTCTCTGCTAATGAAGCGCATCTGCCTGGGTTCACGGTGCGCAACAATTCGAAATCGGCTGTGCGGTTTTTGGATATCGGCTGGATTGTGAAAGATGGTGCAGGTCACGAGTTTTTGGCTGGATCTCTTCCGGCAGACGTGACGCTGAACCCTGGGTCCATGAGCCATGTCAGCCAACGGGCGTCGTTGAAATTCACTGCTGCCGGGAAACCGATTTCCATTCAGGGTATGACCGGGTTTGTGAAACATGTGGAATATGCTGATGGCACCGTTTGGATCCCCAAGCATGTGGCCGCGGAGGATTCCCAACTGTCCAGAGCATCAGGTCAGTCCCCTGAAGAACAGCGCTTAGCCGACCTTTACCGTCGTCGTGGCATCAAGGCCTTGGCGGAAGAGCTGAAGAAGTTTTAAACTCATAAGTAAGTGTCTACTCTTCAAGGCCGTGTGCCCGACCAATTGACCATCGCTGAACGCCGCGAATATGCCGGTAAATGGATTGCCATTGAACTCTACGATTTCAAAACCATGCCCCTGCGTCGCATTGAAGTTGTGGGCGATTCTATCGCCGATTGCGCCCGTCAATTGCAGAGTAGAAGCCTGACCCCCACTGGTTTTGAGTTTGTCCAGATTCATCCTGCCTATTAACAGCTTTTTTCCTGAAGGGGCTGCTGGATATACTGGATGAATGGCTTCAGAGTTACCCAATTTGACCGTATCGGCACCGGAGAGCGAGGCAGTACGGCCTTCTAATTTCATCCGCGACATTATTATTCAAGACATTCAAGACGGGAAGAATGGCGGCAGAGTACATACTCGATTTCCTCCAGAGCCGAATGGATACCTGCATATTGGGCATGCCAAATCCATCTGTTTGAATTTCGGACTGGCCAAAGAATTCGGTGGAAAATGCAACCTGCGGTTCGATGACACGAATCCTTCCAAAGAAGAAACCGAGTACGTGGATTCCATTATTGAAGATGTGCGGTGGCTGGGATTTGATTGGGAGAACCGGATGTTTTATGCTTCCGATTATTTCGGCCAACTCTACAAATGGGCCGTTCAACTGATTGAACAGGGTCAGGCTTACGTTTGCGATCTTACGGCTGAGCAGATTCGGGAGAGTCGTGGCACCACCACGGAACCAGGTAAGGAAAGCCCGTATCGCAATCGCACGGTGAAGGAAAATCTGGAACTGTTTGAACGGATGCGGGCTGGGGAATTTCCGGATGGTGCGCGAACGTTGCGCACGAAAATCGACATGGCTTCGCCCAATTTCAACATGCGCGACCCCATTCTATATCGCATTCTGCACGCGGAACATCATCGCACTGGCAATGCCTGGTGCATTTATCCAATGTACGATTTCGCCCATGGTGAGAGCGATTCCATTGAAGGAATCACCCATTCCATCTGCACACTTGAATTTGAGGATCACCGGCCTTTATACGATTGGTATGTGGAAAATTTGGGGATTCATCATCCACAGCAGATCGAGTTTGATCGTCTGAATTTGACCAACACAATGCTGAGTAAGCGCAAGCTTTTGCAGTTGGTGCAACAGGGTTGTGTTTCCGGTTGGGATGATCCGCGCATGCCAACACTTTCCGGATTGCGTCGGCGCGGGTATAGTCCTGAGGCCATCCGCCAATTCTGCGGCACCATTGGACTTTCCAAAACAAATGGCGTCATTGAATACGCGTTGCTGGATCATTGCTTACGCGAAGATCTGAATAAGCGGGCATCGCGGGTGATGGCGGTGCTTGATCCGCTGAAGGTTGTCATTGACAATTATCCGACAGATTTAGTGGAAGAAATGGAGGCGGAAAATAACCCTGCAGATCCGGCAATGGGCAATCGCAAAGTGCCTTTTTCCAAGGTGCTTTACATTGAGCGAGACGATTTTCGGGAAGATCCGCCAAAGCAATTTTTCCGGCTATCGCCAGGACGCGAAGTTCGGTTGCGCTATGGTTACCTGGTTACTTGCACCAGTGTAGTGAAGGACGAAGCCGGGGAAATTGTGGAGGTCCACTGCACTTACGACCCGGCAACACGGGGCGGGAATACGCCGGACGGTCGGAAAGTGAAATCGACAATTCATTGGGTTTCCGCAGCCCACGCGCTGGATTTTGAAGCTCGGCTGTATGAGAGTCTTTTCGTTGCAGGCGCAGAAGATGATCTGGAATTGAATCCGAAGTCATTGGAAGTGCGGCCTACGGCAAAGATTGAACCAAGTGTGCAAGGGGTGAAGTCTGGTGGCTATTATCAGTTCGAACGGGTCGGGTATTTCTGCGTGGATAAAGACGCTACTGCGGAAAAGCCAGTGTTCAATCGTACGGTTGGGTTACGCGATTCCTTTGCCAAAGTGATGAAGGGTAGCGCGTCGGTCGTTAAGTAAAGTCGCAATAATCAGGGTTTTTGCAGATAAACTATGTAGCCGTTGAACAGAACTTCCTGCTCGTTGCCTGCAAAGACTGGTTCGAGTGACGCATTGCACCAGGTTATGACCTGATCTAATGTGGCACCGTTGGCGATGGCATAGGCCACGTTTGTTTCCGTCATCATGTAGTCAAGATAAGCCTGCTTAGACAAGGTCAGACCCACTTGGAATAGCTCATCGCCCTCGGTCTGGAAGCCTGAATTGAGCGACTGAATTACGTCAGGATTCAAGGCAAGGGCTCCACTAGTTGGGGCGGGATAGCGCTGCCTGAATTCATTGAACCAAATTTCTAGCGCGTTGGAGTTTCTAAAACTGTGGCCTTGCGAAAAATCATAGACAACTAACATGCAGTGTGGCGCAAGCACGCGAATTGCTTCAGGAAAGAACAGGTCAAGGTTCGTATAATTCAGCGATCCTGCGGCAGTAATCAGGTTGATGGACGATGAAGGGAATGGCAGCAACTCCGCTGAGGCAACGGCGAAGGATGCGTGTGGGGCAACTTGCGGTGCTGACTTCACCATGGCTTCAACAGGGTCAATTCCGTAACACTGCTGAGCGATTCCTTCAAGTACACGGGTGGAAAGACCGGCACCGCAACCCACATCCAGTGCACGATGGACTGCGGTCTGGGTGTTGAGATGGCTCACGATGCGCGACATGACGTGAGGATGAACGGAGGGCCGCGATTTGGCATAGCCTAGCGCCATGTCGGCACTGCTGAACAGGGTATCCATGGATTCTTTTCATTCTACAACCCAGCTTGCAACGCTTGCGTCATTCTCCTTTGCGCATCATAATTTGAACAAGCTATGTTCCAGTTTCTTCGCAAGCCGACGGCCATTGTGTGCCTTACCGCCCTTACCGTCTTCGCCTGGGTGGACAAAGATTTGGCATGGGTGAATGCCCGCAAGAATTATTGGGCTTTCAAGAAACCAGAGCGAGCTACCGTTTCTTTGTTGAAGCCTGCGGCTAATCCTATTGACTTATTTCTTGCGGAGGCTCGGGTGGCAAAGGGGCTGAAAGCCTCGCCTGCCGCTGGTCGAGAGACTTTGTACCGTCGACTATCGTTGGATCTTACAGGGCTTCCGCCGAACCCTGGAGAGTTGGACCGATACCTTACGGACAAATCTGCGAACGCTTATGAGAAGACCGTGGACCGTTTGATGTCCACTCCGCAGTATGGCGAACGTTGGGCGCAACGCTGGTTAGACATTGTTCGCTATGCCGATACCAATGGCTATGAACTGGATTTGGAACGTCCCCATGCCTGGCGGTATCGCGATTATGTAGTGCGCAGTTTCAATACCGGCAAGCCCTATAATCGCTTTTTAGAAGAACAGTTAGCGGGCGATGAACTTTTTCCTGGAGACAAAGAAGCGCTGATTGCAACCGGATTTCATCGGGCTGGGCCGATCCATCTGGTGGGCGGAAATCAGGATGAAGAAATGAATCGGCAGGAAGTGCTAACGGAGATGACAACAGCCATTGGTGCAGTGTTTCTGGGGCTTACGGTAGGTTGTGCGCGTTGCCACAATCATAAGTTCGACCCCATTCCGCAGGCTGATTATTATCGTCTGCAAGCTGTTTTGGCATCTACGGAATATAAAGATATCCCGCTAGTGAGTGATCTCGAAAAGGCGCAGCACGAAGTCGCCATGAAGGCTTATACGGCTCGCCTGGAACCGATTCAGAAGCAGATTAAAGAAATTGAAAAGCCCTATGCCGCGGCCATCAAGGCGGAAAAGAAAGCCAAACTGGATGCTGTTTTTCTGAAGGCATTGGAGATTCCCAAAGACAAGCGCAACAAAGAAGAGGAGCGATTGGCCAAGGAAGCGGCTTCGCAAATTGAAGCTACCTGGGATGAAGTATTGGCTCGCATACCCGGACCGGTTTTGTTGCAAAGAACAGCTCTGCGCAAGCAGTTGCACGACTTGGAATATTACGAGCCGGAGCCGCTGCCATCGGCCTATGCGGTGGCTGATATGGACAAGGCTCCCAAGACGCACGTCTTGAAAGTGGGCGATCACAAGAAGAAATTGGAAGAAGTTGAACCTGCGTTTCTTCTGGTCACTGGGGGGCAGCAAGCTCCGAACGCAGCGCAGGGGCGGCGTGCGGCGTTGGCAAAGTGGTTCACATCGACGGATCATCCCTTGACGGCGCGAGTCATGGTGAATCGTATTTGGCAGTTCCGTATGGGGACAGGTCTGGTTCCAACACCCAATGATTTTGGAATGCTGGGGGGCAAGCCGACCAATCAAAAAGTGTTGGATTGGTTAGCGGTGGAGTTCATGGATCGTAATTGGAGCATGCAAGCGATTGACAGGTTGATTCTAACTTCAGAGGCCTATAAACAAGCTTCCGCTGATATTGCGACGAATAGCAAAGTTGATCCGGAGAACAAGTTTTATTGGCGTATGAATAAACGTCGGCTGGAAGGGGAGGCGATTCGGGATAGCGTATTGGCAGCATCGGGCGCGTTGAATCCGCGGATTGGTGGAAGGCCGGTGAAGGTGCCGATTGAAAAAGAAATTTACGACATTATATTTACGGAAGGGGAGCCGGATAATTTGTGGCCAGTGGATCGGGATCCGCGAGAGCATAATCGGCGGACGCTTTATCTATTGAATAAACGGACGGTTCGGTTGCCGATGCTGGCGAATTTCGATCAGCCCGATGCGATGTCTTCGTGCGCCATGCGTTCCACGTCAACCCACGCATTGCAGGCTCTGTCATTGATGAATAGCGACTTCATGGCAGACCAGGCTCGGCGATTTTCCGCGAGATTGGAAGGGGAATGTGGGGCAGATCAAGGGTGTCGGGTCCGCCGAGGATATAAGATTACTTTGGGTCGTTTCCCGACGGCTGCTGAAGCAACGTTAGCCGCAGAGTTTTTTGGAAGGCAGGGGAAATGGGATGAGTTTTGTTTGGCCCTGCTGAATAGGAATGAGTTCGTGTATATACCTTGAAGGATTTTTATCCGCAGATGACGCAGATGAACGCAGATAACGCAACGCGCTACGAACGCAGGATTCAAAGTTGTTGTGTTGTCTTATCTGCGTGCATCTGCGACATCTGCGGATAATAATATATGACCAGTAGAAGAAACATTCTGCGGACCGCAGCGCAAGGGTTTGGGGCTGTTGCTTTGGAAGCGATTCTCCAGCGTGAAGCTTGTGCGGCTCAGCGGACTAACCCCCTGGCTGCTAAGCCTTCCCATTTCCCTGGCAAAGCGAAGTCAGTGATCTTCCTCTATATGGTGGGCGCGCCGAGTCAGATGGATACATTCGATCCTAAACCTGCGTTGAAGAAATATGAGGGTCAGGCTCTGCCGGAAAGTCTGCGGGTAACCAGTCAGTTTTCCGATGGCACAACGCCCGTCCTCAGTTCCCCTTGGGAGTTCAAACAGTACGGTCAAAGTGGCATGCCTGTATCCAGTTTGTTTCCCAACATTGCCCAATGCGTGGACGATATCTGCTTTGTGCGCAGTTTCTATACAGAGAGTGCCGTACATGCGCCAGCTATGTATCAGGTGCACTCAGGACGCATTCTGATGGGCTTTCCCAGTATGGGTTCCTGGGTCACTTACGGGTTGGGTTCGCAATCAGAAAATCTGCCGGCCTATGTGGTGATGCCTCAGCCAGAAGGGACTCCAGAAGGTGGCACGCCATGTTGGGGTTCGGCATTTCTTCCAGCCGTTTATCAAGGCACATTGTTTAGGCCAGGGCCAACGCCCATCATGCATTTGAAGCCGCCTGCGGGGATGAGTGAGAATCGGCAACGGGCTACGCTGGACCTCTTGCAGAAGATGAATGAACTGGATACTGCGCCCACCGATGAAGAAATGGGAGCGCGAATTGCTTCCTACGAATTGGCGTTCCGTATGCAACGCCATGCTCCCGAGGCTGTGGACCTGACCAAGGAAACCGATGCCACTCGTAGCTTGTATGGCATGGACCAAAATCATACGCGGGAGTTTGGGACCCGTTGTTTAATGGCTCGGCGCTTGGTTGAGCGCGGCGTGCGCTTTGTGCAACTTTATTCCGGAGGCGGGCCGGTGAGCATTCAATGGGATGCGCACAAAGACTTGAAAGAGAATCACGAAAAAATGTGCGGCCTAACCGATCAGCCGATTGCAGCGTTGCTAAAGGATTTGAAGTCGCGTGGTTTGCTGGATTCAACGCTGGTCATTTGGGGAAGTGAGTTTGGCCGGTTACCGAATTCACAAAGCGGGAATGGACGCGATCATAATCCGCATGGCTACACCATGTGGTTTGCTGGCGGTGGTGTGAAGGGCGGTCAAATCATTGGCGCGACGGATGATTTCGGATTATATGGGGTTGGGGATCGCTATCATATGCGTGATTTTCACGCGACTATTTTGCATGCGTTGGGATTGGATCAACATAAGTTATGGTTTTTGAATAACGGTCGTCATGAAAAGCTGACTGATTTTGGCGGCACTCCTATCAAACAGGTTTTCGGTTGATGCTTGCTTCTTTATTCTTACTCGCCGCTTCGTTTACGGACGAACTCTGGCTGGCCTCCAAGCCGATTTACGATCAGACGTTGACCCATCCATTTGTTGAGGGATTGGTTAACGGCAAGTTACCCAGAGAAAACTTTCTCTTCTATCTGGACCAGGATTCCAGTTACTTGCATGTTTATGGCGAAGCACTGAAAACACTGGCCAGGAAGTCCCCCAGAGCTGATTGGCGAAAGACATTGGAAGCCCATGCGACTGACGCGCTGGCCACAGAGCAGCAGTTGCATTCCAGCATCTTAAAAACTTATCGGCTGACCAATCCTGCGGGCCGAATGGCACCTACCAATTACGCTTACACCAATCATCTGCTGGCGACGGTGGAGCGCGGGACCTTTGCAGAGGGCCTTGCGGCAATGCTGCCTTGTTACTGGATTTATTTGGAAGTGGGGCGGGAACTGGAAAAGAAAGGATCGAAGGACGCGGATTATCAGCAGTGGATTAACCAATATGCGGCCTCTGATTATGCCAAGGTTGTGCAACAGGTTTTAGACATGATGAACGCCGCATCGGCTCGGCTTGACGGAGTTGCCCGCAGCCGATTGAAAGAGTTGTTTGTCCTTTCCGCACGCTATGAATATATGTTTTGGGACATGGCTTGGCGCAGGGAACAATGGCCGCCGGAGCAGACCAGGGGTGATTGGATTTTCCTGTTTGATGGCAAGACTTCCAACGGTTGGCGCAATACAAATGGCGATGCTTTCCCGGCAAGTTCCTGGAGGATTGAAGACGGCTGCTTGAAGACGTTGAAGGCTGAAGATTTTCAGGACATCATCACAGAGGACACCTTTGCGGACTTCGAATTGAAGCTGGAATGGAAGGCGACGGTGGCGGCGAATTCGGGTATCAAGTATTTAGTGCAGGGGTTTCGGACGCGCCGTAGCAGCGTCGGCGGGACACCTGGGACAGCGTCGCGAGGATTTGAATATCAGTTGGCGGACGATGCCAGGAATCCCGATGCACTTACCGATCCCAAGCACGCTTTCGGCGCGTTATATGGTTTGATTGCGGCCAAAGGGAAAGTGACCAGGCCCATTGGCGAGTTCAATGAAGTGCGCATTGTGAAGCTCGGCACAAAGGTGGAGCATTGGTTGAATGGGGTGAAAATAGTTGATGTGGATTTGGAATCGGCAGAGGTGAAGGGTCTGTTGAAAGCGCGCACTGGCAATTCCGATGATGCGCGGGCATTGGTAGGTCGGCCTCGCAAAGATTGTCCAATCTCGTTGCAGCATCATGGGGATGTCGGGTGGTTCCGCAATGTTATGATCCGGCGACTTTAACGGATTTTCAGTTTAGAACGGCAAGCGATGGCAGCTCCCCCAGCGGCTAGAAAAGCTAGCAGCGTAGCAGGTTCCGGTGTGGTGGCGGGTGCCGTTCCAGGGGAACCGGCAGTCGGCGTAAATGGATCTAACCGGAAAGCCGTGCGCATCCCGTTGTAAGTTCCTACTCCAACAATTTGTCCTTGGTCGTTGATGTCGTAAGCCTGCTCCAGCGTCCAGCCGGAGCTGTTCAGCAGGTAGGCATTCAGGTCGATCAGTGCTCCATTGCGGAATAAAAACGCACGATTCAGTCCATCGGCATTGTCGGAATATCCAACCACGTCGTTTACATTATTGAGCCCGTAAGCATAACTATTTCCGCCTCCTAAGGTACCCAGGTCAGCGATGATTCCACCCATGGAACGAAACGCGTGGGTCCAGCCATAGGGGATTTGGGAACTGCCAATAATAGTTCCCGCATCATTGATATCCAGTGCGTTGCTATTGCGGCCACCCAATGAGCCGATTTGCTGCATGCCGCCACCAGCCGTCCAAATGAAAGCACGAAAGGCTCCCGTGGAATTAGTTGCCGAACCTACGATTTGCCCCGTGTTGTTGATGGAGGTAGCCGAGCTCCAGTCGCCACCGGGCAGTAGCCCCAACGCTTGCATTTGCGATCCATTCCAGAAAAACGCTTCGGCATGTCCATCGGCGAATTGTGAGGTGCCCACCAATTGACCAAGGTTGTTGAGGCCGGAAGATGAACCTTCTGTTCCCCCAAAGTTCGATAAGTAATGATCGACACTGTTCCAGTAAGTGGCCTGTGCCCTTGAACCAAAAAAAGTAGTGCCCGCCACGAATCCACTCTCGTTGATGCGCGCACCACTGCTCATGAACGCTCCATTGCCCAACGGCAAAGCCGTCATTACAGTGCCGTCATGAAGGAAAGCAATTTCCTGACCAGATGCGGTGGTGGCCATTCCAGTTACCGCGCCGTGATTGTTGATCGAGTAGGCCGTGCTGGATGTGCCTCCCAAAGTGCCCAAGCTTGTTATCTGATACGTGGGAACAATCACCGACGCATTCATTGATGGCGCAATGCCAACAACTGCCAGGGTCAGCAGAATACTGATTCGCTGCAAGAAAAGCTCCTTAGGTTTGGATGAGTAGAGTATGACATTTGAGGCGTTGGAAAACGGGTCAGATAAATCCTTTGAACCGGTCCAATTTCAGGAGTGAGATAAAAGTAATCGGCCTAATTCGTTGGGGTTAGAATAGGCGACGTGTACGGGTGGGTTGGGATGGTATGATGCTCCACTAGTGTCTGAGAATACCACGCAGTCGCCGAAACGCCGGATCGCTTCGTTTGCCATCCTCATTGCTGTATATCTTATTTTTTCCTACTTGATTCCTAAACCAGCCAGTATGAAGCCGGAAGGCTGGCACTTCACAGGATTATTCATCGCCATGGTACTGGGCTTGGTGCTGGAGCCTATGCCCGGCGGCGCATTTGTTTTGCTTTGCGTCACAGTCTCAACCATTGTTGGTGGCATCCCCATTACGAAGGCTTTGGCCGGTTACGCCGATACTACGGTTTGGCTGGTGATGGCGGCATTTTTCATTTCACGAGCCTTGATCAACACTGGCCTGGCTCGACGCATTGCGTTGTTTTTCGTGCGCATTTTTGGACGCACTTCCATTGGGGTCACTTACGCATTGGCGCTATCTGATTTTTCACTAGCGGGCATTATTCCATCGAATGGAGCACGATCCGGTGGCGTTGTCCTGCCCATTGTGCGCTCTATTGCAGAGCTGTATGGGTCGTCACCAGGGCCCACTGCGGATGTATTGGGACGCTATTTGATGATGGCGGTTTACCAGAGCATCTGTGTCACCTGTGCAATGTTTTTTACGGGACAGGCATCCAACCCATTGGCCGCCGGAATGGCCAAAGAGCTTGGCTACACCATGACTGTGGGTGGCTGGTTTATGGCAGGCATTGTCCCTGGCATGGTGTCCCTGGCGGTAATTCCCTGGGTGGTTATGCGCATGTCCCCACCCACCGTTCGGAAGACTCCGGCGGCTCGTCAATTTGCCATGGAACAACTTAAAGCCATGGGTGGCATGACCGGGCATGAAAAGATTCTCTCCGCCGTATTTGTTGCGGTCTGTTATCTGTGGGTTTCTAAAGGAAGCTGGCATAATCTGGACATCACAATTACAGCCCTGCTGGGATGTTGTGCCTTGCTGTTGACCGGGGTGTTGAAGTGGGAGGATGTGCGCAGTGAAAAAACGGCTTGGGACATGTTCATCTGGTATGGCGGGTTAGTGAACCTGGGTAAGATTTTGAATGAGACTGGAGTCACCACGGAGCTGGCCAAAGGGGTGGTTGGAGTGTTTGGATCGCAACCCTGGCCCATTCTCTTTGCCGCCGCCTTGTTGATTTATTTTTATGTGCACTACGGATTGGCTAGCATCACCGCGCATATGCTAGCCATGTACACGCCCTTTGTGGCAGTGCTGAAAGCGCAAGGCGCACCCATTGGATTGGTCTGCTACGCCTTTGCTTGTTTCGTAAATTTATCGGCAGGGCTAACGCACTATGGAACCACACCATCGCCCATGTTCTTTGCCCATGACTATGTAAGTTTCAAGGATTGGTGGCGGGTGGGATTTGTTGTCTCGCTGGTCAACTTGTTGATCTGGTCTACCATTGGCTTCGGTTGGTGGAAGCTGATTGGCATTTGGTAATGGGTATGATTTTGGCGCGTCGTTATGTGATCCACGGGCGGGTGCAAGGGGTTGGCTATCGCTATTTTGCCCAGAAGCAAGCGGCCTGCTTAGGGGTGAAGGGCTATGCGCGGAATCTGGATGACGGATCGGTTGAAGTGTACGCTATGGGGTCGGCAAGTGCTTTGCTGGAACTTGCTGGATGGTTGCGAAAAGGTCCGTTATGGGGAGAGGTTCGCCGCATGGACGAACAGGAAGCAGCAGTGGATTCCAACTTTCAAACCTTTCGCATAGAACGCTAATGCTACAATCAAAAACTCTATGAACCATCTGAAATCGCTGATCCGGGAAGTGCCCGACTTCCCCAAACCTGGTATCAATTTTTTCGACATTACAACGCTGATGAAGGATCCTGATGGCCTGCAAGAAGTCATTGTGGGATTGTCCAATGCTTATCCGGTACCCGATGTGGACGTGGTGATTGGCATTGAAGCCCGCGGATTTTTCTTTGCGCCTTCCGTTGCCTATTTCATGGGGAAAGGATTTGTTCCCGTACGCAAACCTAAAAAGCTGCCTTCCGTCACTGAATCTGTGGAATATGCACTGGAGTATGGAACGGACACTTTGGAAATCCACAAGGATGCAGTATCGCCTGGCCAGCGAGTTTTGATTGTGGATGATGTGTTGGCCACTGGTGGAACGGCATTGGCTGTGGCTCGCCTTGTGAAACAGTTGGGTGGCACGGTGGCTGGTTTCGCATTTGTCCTGGAACTGGATTTTCTGAAAGGACGGGAGCGGCTGGATGGTTTCAAAATCGCTTCGCTTATCCACTACTAACGAATCGCAAAAAAATACAGTCAGGCTGATTGCCAACGCGAAATTGAACCTTGGTCTGCGTGTACTTTCAAAGCGGCCCGATGGCTTTCACGAGCTGCGTACCTTGTTTCAAACCATCTCCCTGGCCGATTGGATTGACCTGAGTTACCGGCCCTCCCGCGTGCGCGAAGTCACCTTGGAAGCGAACTTGGACATTCCGCATAACCTGATTGTGCGGGCTGCTCATGCGTTGCTGGATGAAGTCGGCATAGCGGGGCGGATTCATGCCAAACTCACCAAGCGAATCCCCATGGGTGGTGGGCTGGGTGGCGGGTCGGCCAATGCTGCTGCCATGTTGTTAGGGCTTCCAGCTTTGATGAAACGACGCGTCCCATTGACCGTCTTGTCGCGAATTGGTGCGGCGTTGGGGAGCGACATTCCCTTCTTCCTGCATGGCGGGCGAGCGATTGGGCTGGGGCGGGGAACTGAGCTTTACCCATTGCCCGATGGTCCCAGTGAAGCGGTGCTGTTGGTGACTCCAGGATTTCCCATTGCAACGCCTGAAGCCTATCGAAAGATCTCGGCTAATTTAGGAGCGGAATCGGCATCTACCGCCGCATTCGAAGCGCAAGTTTGGCAAGGGGAAGGTCGCGGATTCTATGGGGACAAACGTGGGAGTCTGGTCAATGATTTTGAACCTTCGGCATTTGAGCAGTTTCCGCAACTAGCTGCGATTCAAAAACGGTTGTGGGCAACGGGCGCATCTCCTGCCGGGATGACGGGCAGCGGGTCAACCATGTATGGAATTTATGGATCGAAGCAGGACGCGGAATCGGCAGCAGCGAAGCTTCAGCCATGGAAAACCGTAGTGGTGCATACGGTCATGCGACGACGGTTTCGGGCAATGTGGTTTAAACAGTTGGGCAAGTTTTCCGATGGAGTATCGTGGCCTCCTGCAGTTTGACTATTTGTAGGAGGACAATCGGCGCGGGCTTAGCTGCGCAAGCTTTTTGCATGCATGCGAGTGGTTTTCGGCTGAAGCGTGTTTAAGGAAAACATAGATTTCAAGTGGTTGCTTGTGGATTAAGCAGCCCTTCATCATCTATAATTCAGAGGATCTAGATCCCCTTAAGGATCCTGAGCGGAGGAGGATACTTACTCAAATGGACGAGACAACTGTAAAAATTATTTCCGGTGTATTAGCTTTCGCGCTGCTGGGAATCGTGTTCATGCGCAGAAAGAATAAGAGCAAATCAGGTGGAGAAGACGAATTTTAGCCCGAGCTGATCCATACATAAGAATGCCTGTAAAAAATCCGTCGAAGTCGAAGTCTGCACCGAAGCAGGCTTCGACTACACCGCAAATCAACCCAAAATATGCTTTCTTCAAGATGAAGATTGCTCCTTCGGAAATTCACCGCTGGGGACTTTACGCCCTTGAAGATATTCCAGCCAAGAAGAAAGTGATGGAGTACACTGGCGAACGCTGCAATCGCAAAGAAACCAAGATTCGTGGTGATGCAGAGTTGAACTACATGTTCACCCTGAATTCCTACTGGACCCTGGATGGATCCGTTGGCGGTAGCGGCGCGGAGTACATTAATCATTGCTGCGATCCGAACTTATATGCCTGGGTGTTCAAAGAGCACATTCTTTATATGACCAAGCGAGCCATTGTTAAGGGTGAGGAACTTACCATTGATTATCACTTTGCGAAAGACGTGGACAAGGTGATCTGTTCCTGTGGCGCGAAGACCTGCCGCGGGACCATTAATTTATTGAAGTAGCTTCTTGCGCCCGGCACGAAACTCTCTGCCAGGGTAAGGCAGCTTCGCCTCCCGTTCGATTGCAAGAAGCCGGTTGTACTTCGATAATCGTTCTGACCGGGTGATGGAGCCGATCTTGATTTGACCAGCGCCGCTGGCCACGGCAAGGTCGGCTAAAAAGCTGTCTTCCGTTTCGCCAGAACGAGCAGACACCACTGCGCTGTAGCCATGGGCGGCGGCCAATTCCAACACTCGAAACGTTTCCGTAAGCGTCCCGATCTGGTTCATTTTTACTAGCACCGCGTTTGCTGCGTTGATGTCAATGCCATGCTGCAATCGCGATGGATCGGTGGTAAATAAATCGTCACCAATCAGATTAATGTGCTCGCCCAGTTGGGCCGTCAACAGTTGCCAGCCATCCCAATCATCTTCGGCCAGCCCGTCTTCAATCGATACGATGGGGAATTGTTGAGTCCACTGCCGGAACAGATCCACCATTTCTGCCGAGCAAAGTGTGCGACCTTCGGAGCGCAACTGGTATGCCCCAAGTTCAAAAAAATGTGTGGATGCGGCGTCAATGGCAATGCTTACTTGTTCCGCTGGTTTGAAGCCCGCAAGCTCAATGGATCTGGTCAGCAACTGAAGCGCTTTCCCATTTGATTCCAGCCGTGGACCCCATCCACCTTCATCGGCAACGCCGGTCAGCAGATAGCCGGACTGGTGAATCACCTGGGCTGCCGCACGGTGGATAGCCACGGCGGCTTCCAGCGATTCGGAATAGGTATCAAAGCCGTGAGGAATGATCAGGAAATCCTGAAACTCAATTTGCCCCCCGGCATGCAATCCGCCAGAAAAAATGTTGATCATGGGCACTGGGAATACGGCACTGGCCTGGTGTTGCAACGCATGGTGTTGCAAGGTCTGCCACAAGGGTTCATGGCGGGCGATGCTAAGAGATCGGGCCAAGGCGCAAGAAACGCCTAGCAGCGCATTGGCGCCCAGAAACGATTTGACGGGAGTTCCGTCCAGGTTGCAAAGGTACCGGTCCACCGCTGCGACGTCTTCTGCTGGATATCCGGTGAGCGCGGCGGCAATGGGGCCAACTACATTGGCAACCGCCTTACGCACTCCTTTTCCCTGGTAGTGACGTGGGTCCTGGTCGCGCAGCTCTACTGCTTCATGGCGCCCTGTAGAGGCACCAGAGGGCACCTGGGCGGCGCCAAGGGACCCGTCAGATAGCGTCACGGCAACGGCCAGCGTAGGATTGCCCCTGGAATCCAAAATTTCCCAGGCATCCAGTTTTGTGATTCGTAGGCTCATATTTTTCTGCGTGCTGACCAAACTCCGGCGATGCCTTTCGATGATGGATGGCCGATCAACTGTCGGGCAAACATCCGTATGCGCTGCTTAGTCTGGTCGTCTTGAATATATTCGGCGGGTGACTTGCCGTCCATGCGGGCCAACAACAATGCCCCCCAATGACGAATCGTGAAATCTTCAAATTCATCGGGTGATTCGGGGAGATGTTGGCGGACCTGGTGAAAGAAGTTGAGAGCCGCTTGTTCCAGCGCATCGAGCAATCGCGGGCAGTGGAATGACTTCAGCATTAAGTGGGTGAGAAGAAAACCGGCATCGAATGAAGGGTCGCCAAAATGGATCACCTCAAAATCAATGGCCATTACCTGATTGGCGGAGACCAGCAGATTCTTGGGGCTCCAATCGCCATGGACCAGACTGAGGCGACGTTTATTGCAACTGAGTATGAGATCCTCGAAAAACATAGCCAGATCGAAATGTTTGCGCGCCGTAGATTGATAATACGGTTCCAGGCGGAGTTCCTCAAATACTGTCTGATCGCCAAATTCCTGTTCCAGGTGGGGATTGCGCCAACTGGCCGCGATGATACGACCCAGAATGTCCCCTGCCTTGGCTGCGGTGGACTGATCCACAATGCCGGACATCAGCAGATGTTTCCAATCGACAAAGCTGTTGGGTGCAGCTTCCATGGCATAGATGAAGTTTTCCTGATCCAGAAGCAAGACTTGCGGCACACAGCCGCTGGGCAGGAATTCCGCGCAAGCGATTAGAGCTTGTGCTTCACGGAGAGTTCTGGCGGGGTCGGAAAACCAATCCTGGGCGACGCGCAGCTTGGGTAGGGCCTGTTTTAGAACGATGCTGCCTATGCCGGTGTCAATTTGAAGGACAGTATTTGAAATCCCGCCACCAAGGCTGAGGGGAAGGCCAAATGGCATCCAATTGGGGCACTGGCCGGAGAGGTAGGCAATGGCATTGGCTTCGGTAATAACCAGCAAGATCTCAGTTTACTTCAGTTAACTGATGTTTCACTTGCGTTTGAAAAGGCCAGCGAACATACCGGAGAAGGTGGATTTCTTTTGCGATGGCTCATCTTTGCCAAACACACTTTCAGCCAAGGCGTTCATACTTTTTCCGAAAGGAGTTGCCGAAGGCACCTGTTTGCCGTCAAGCAGGGCGCGTTGGACGGATTCGTAATCGCTGGGAATCAACTGGCGAACTTCTGAGGTTAGCGCCATTTCGATCATATCCTGGGTGAGACCCACGGAATCGTTATAGCGATTGATGACCAGGTTAATTTTGTCCACTGGAATGTGATTGGTTTCGTAATAACCCATTACGCGTTGCGCCGCTTGCAGCGATGGCAGCTCATTGGTGGCCACCAAAAGAATTTCGTCGGCTAAACGGGCCATGCTCAAGTACCAATCGCCGTATGCCGACCCGGCATCAATGATCACCATTTCGTACTGGGTGCGTGAGAATTGGATCAACTGGCTGGCGTTTTTCAGAGTAAATGGAATTTCCAGGGCGTTATCGGGCGGCAGCAGCACGTCGACATTGTTGGAAGGAACCACCAGACCGTTCCAGATGCTGGCATCCATTTCTGATTCATGGGCCATGGCGTCTACAAAACTGTACGTTGACTTTAGTTTAAGTAGGAAGGAGATGGTTCCGGTAACCGGATCCAGGTCGGCCAGCAGGGCTTTCTTATTTTTGTTCAACCGTTTGGAATAGATGGCCAGATTCGCGGCCACCGTGCTGGCACCACAAGCGCCTTTGGCGGGCACCACACAGACCACTTTGCTGTTCTCTGCAGCCACCACAGCGGGGTTGAGGGTGGCTAAACGGGTTAATACTGCTTGAAACTGTTCAGCAGTGTACGGTTGAACCAGAAACTCCGCTGCGCCGTGTCGCAGACATTGCAGAATCAGGTCCGGGTCGTTCTTGCCGATGATGGTGACAATCTGCATTGCAGAATTGACCATCAAAAGATCGGGAATGGTGGCAAGTGCCTTGGCCGGGTCGGATTCAACATCTAAATAGCACAGGTTAGCGCCGCCACTTTGGCGTAACTCCTGTAGGATGCGTGACGTAGGATAGCCGCTGAGTTCGGTGACAGCCGAGGATGGAAGTTGTTGCGTGGTAAGCGCAATCACTTCTCCTGCTGTTTTGCGATTCGGGCTGATCAGAATAATGGTCCAACCCGCGCTCACTCAACCCTCCGCAATACCGGTCCCTTAACCACTATGCAGTCGAAAATGATGGTATTTCTATTCACCAAGAAAAAGTCCGAAACTAGGAAGGTTCGCTGTTAGGAACCGTCTTTGAATTGCTATACAAATGCTTTTGAATAGTTTTATCGGCAAAAAATCATAAAAACGTGAGAGTTGTTTGATGAATAAATAACTTAAACCTTGTGTGGCCTTGGTCGATATGCCTTTTCAGGATGGGGAAGCAAGGAGTAAGACAATCCGACTACATCCTGGTGCAAATTGGCGGTACGCAAAGGAGAATGCAGTGAGGCAAGAAGAGGTTCAAGAGGTTTCTAGGCAAGACGCAGTAATGACAATGCAAGTTCAATCCATGATGAAAAAGACAGTTTTAATTTGTGAAACACAACCGATAACCGCCGCAGGGCTGAGAAGTCTATTATTGGTATCAGGCGAATTAGAACACATGGCCAGTGTTTCCACACTGGATGAGGCTTCGGAGGTGATTCGCACCTGTCAACCGAACCTGGTGATTCTGGATAAGTCCTTGGGGATACAGGCGGTCCTGGAATGGATAACGCGCATTAAACGGGCTTCCTATCAGGATTTGGAAGTGATCTTGTGGGGAGTATCCATTACTGAAGCGGAAGCGCTGCGGTTTCTGCAAGCAGGGGCCAAAGGCATTGTCCGCAAGACTTCTGACCCAGACACATTAATGGCCTGTTTGCGATCAGTTGCCAATGGGTCTAGTTGGATGGCGGATAGTGTTTTCAGGGAATCCAGTCGCATGGAGCGATATTCTCGTAGCGAACTGACGCCACGGGAACAGCAAGTGATGGAACTGGTGGAACAAGGGCTGAAAAACAAAGAGATCGCCAGGGAATTGGGAATCCGTCCTGGAACTGTAAAAATCCATCTGAAACACATTTTCGAAAAGACTGGTGTCCGCGGTCGCTATGGGCTGGCACTTTCAGTGATGAAGGAAAAAGGGCTGATCGAACTTTCTACTGCCAGCTAAATTTCTTGTCAGGTCCGTATTGTTGTTCTCCTTCGGCTGGAACTTGTCACTCCAGCCGCCTCCTTTAATCGATATTTGTTCCCTGGTAACACTTTTGATTGAAAAGTTTGTGTTTGAGCGCGTTTTGCTATTCTAAGCTCAGTGCACTACTGGAAACGCGTTTCAATTGCAGCGGCTCTATCGGGATTGGCCTTGTGGGGTGCCGCTATCAACCCTCCTCGTTTGGTGGACATTCTGTCTTCTGAGCTGGAACGAAACTTCAAGATACTAAAAGAGAAAGGGGAACCGCCCCCCTATTTTGCTGCTTACGCCATCACTGAGGAACAACAGGAATCCATTGATGCTTCAAGTGGCGCAGTGGTTGGTCGAGATTCCACGAATTCCCGAACTTTGGACGTCACGGTGCGCGCGGGCACCATGCAATTCGACAATTATCATCGCAATCAGCGCGATCCGGCTTATTTTACTGGTGGTTTGCCGGTGTCTGTGGACAATAATCCCGATGCGATCAAGCGTTTTCTGTGGGCTGAAACGGATCGGGTCTATCGGATGGCCTCGCAACGCTTGTTGCGATTGCGGACAGATCAGGACGTGAAAGTGAAACCGGACGATCCGTCTGGTGATTTCTCTTTTGCTGAGCCGCAAATCCACACAGCTACCCCTGCCTCACTTCAATTTTCCACTCCTCTTTGGGAACCTAAAGTTCGCGCCTGGTCCAAGATGTTTACGGTATATCCAGAAATTCTCAACAGCCGCGTTTCCGTGCTGGGACGTCGCGAGACCAAATATTTTGTAAATACTGAAGGCACCCAGTTGGAATATGGTCGCCAGTTTTCACGCATCACCATCAGCGCCCGAGCCAAGCATGCCGATGGCATGGATCTGATTGCCAGCGAAACCTTTGAAGCCGACACCATGCAGCGTTTGCCGAAAGATCAGGTGGTGAAGACTGCCGTGGATAAAGCGGCTGCGGATTTATTGGGTCTGCTGAAGGCTCCTGAAACCGAACCGTTTGTTGGGCCGGCCATTCTTTCCGGCAAAGCGAGCGGAGTCTTTTTCCATGAAATTTTCGGACACCGGGTTGAGGGGCATCGTCAGAAAGATGAAGGCGAAGGGCAGACGTTCACCAAAAGCGTGGGCAAGAACGTCCTTCCAGAATTCCTATCTGTTATTTTCGATCCTACCCAACATCATCTTGCCGGAAGCGACCTGCATGGCTGGTACGATTACGATGATGAAGGGGTGAAAGCGCAACCTGTGAATCTGGTGGAAAAGGGGATTTTGAAAACCTTTCTATTGTCCCGATCGCCGATTCAAGGATTTCCCGCATCCAATGGACATGGCCGTCGACAACCGGGGGCAGAGATCGTTTCCCGGCAATCGAGCCTGATTGTAGAATCGTCCAAAAAAGTTCCTGAAAAACAACTGCGTCAAATGTTGCTTGCCGAAGTAAAGCGGCAGAATAAGCCCTATGGCCTTTACTTTGAAAAGGTCACTGGCGGTTACACAACTACGGGTCGGGCAGGGTTGCAGGCTTTCACTGTGATGCCGTTGATGGTGTATCGCGTTTATACCGATGGACGCCCCGATGAACTGGTTCGAGGGGTGGATATTGTCGGAACACCGCTAGCGAGTTTTGCAAAAATCATGGCCACATCAGACACCCCGGAAGTGTTCAACGGGTACTGCGGAGCAGAATCAGGGTATGTGCCCGTTTCGGCCATTTCGCCTGCCTTGCTGGTATCTGAAATTGAAGTGCAGAAGAAGAGTAAGGCCAGGGATTTGCGGCCATTTTTGAGCCGTCCGGAAGGAGCAAGCAAGTAATGTCTCGCTATCTGATTTTGTTCTTTTCGCCCTTGCTGTTATGTGCCCAGCCTGTGGTTGATGACGATCCAGTTTTGAAAGCGATGGCTGATGAACTAAAGCATTCCAGCACAATCCGCATTCCAGGCCCGAATCCGTATCCGCCCTATTTCATTGAATATGGTGGGGAACGGTCCAATTCGTTTACAGCATCGGCCACTTCCGGCGGCTTGGTGCGGGCGGTGCGAAACCAATCCTTCAATCCACGAGTGATGGTTCGCGTGGGCAGCGCAAAACTGGACAATGGAAATTCGGTTTACACAGGCATGGCCGTTGGTGCTAATTACGATTCTGGTCAATGGGCCTATGAAGGCGGGTACGATTTACTGCGTCAGCAATATTGGCTGGCCACGGATCGCGTTTATAAATCGGCTGTGGAATCGTTTAGTCGCAAAGTGGCAGCGCTGAAAGATCTGACCCAAAGCGAACCTCTCAACGACTTTGCCGAAGCCAAGCCGGTGGTCAAGATTCTGCCTGAAGCCAACTATAAGCTGGACGAGGAAAAGTGGAAGGCGAAGATTGTGACGCTTTCTCGCCTGTTCTTGAAGTTTCCAGAAATTTTACATTCGTCAGTGGACTTTGATGCCATCAGTGATACGGCTTACTACATGAATTCAGAAGGTTCGAAGCAGCGCTTTCCAGAAGGCGCATTTCATCTTCGTGCCCGGACGCTGGCCCAAGCTGCCGATGGGTCCAACATTTGGGACTATGTTGCCTTTGGCTCTGAACTGGAATCTGGCCTTCCGTCGGACGCTGAAATTCAACAAGGCATCAACGGCATAGCAGAAAACACCAAGGCATTGCGCGAGGCCAAGGTGGGAGAGGCATACACCGGTCCGGTATTATTTGAGCCACGAGCAGCGGCGCAGATGATGGCCCAAATACTGGCTCATGAACTGCGTCCGGTGCGAACGCCAGTGACCCCTCCTGGTAGACCGGCGACTCTTCCGCAGAGCGATTGGAGCACTCGCATTGGCTCACGAGTTCTGCCAGATTTTTTTGCTGTGAAGGATGTTCCGCACAAAGCTTTTGCCGATGGTAAGCCCTACCTGGGCAACTATGATGTGGATTTGGAAGGCGTAGTTCCTGAGCCACTGACACTCATTGAAAAAGGTGTTTTGAAGACAATGCTGCACACTCGTCAGCCGGTTCGAGGGCATGAGGGGTCCAATGGTAGGGCACGATTCCCTGGTGAATTCGGGGCCAAAACTCCTTTCATGAGCAATGTGGAAATTACTGTGGGTGATTCCAAACCGATGGCTGCTTTGAAAGCCAGCTTAATCGACTTAGTGAAGCAGCGTGGTAAAGCGTATGGAATTCTGGTTCGCAAGCTGGATTATCCATCGGCGGCACCGGGTGAGGAACGCCAGCGCCTGATGAGTTCGGCACGTTCCTCTGGTTCCAACTTTATCTTCAGCCTGCCCTTGCAGATTTACAAAGTGTACCCGGATGGTCGTGAAGAATTAATTCGCGGCGTGAAGTTCCGAAACATTACCGGGCGATCACTGCGCGACATTACTGCTGCTTCCAGTGAAACCAGCCTGTTCTCCTACTATGCGACGAGTGCCCCTTTATCGAGCAGCGGCGGGGGCAGCAGCGCTTATGTGAACGGCGTAACTGTGGAATCGCCTGGCGTGCTGTTTGATGAATTAGAAATTGAACAGCCACAAAGCGACAAGCCGCGACTTCCCCTGGTTCCACCTCCGGCTTACGAAACGACTTCTAATTAATGGGACTGCTTGGACGGTCAATTCTAAGGGAAATCATCTCGGGCTCATTTCTGGGCACGTTGTTGTTCACGTTCGTTCTGTTTTTAAGGCAAGTCAATATTCTGTTTGAGCAACTGGTGCGTGGTTCTGCATCGGCCCCAACCGTTGGATATCTGTTACTGCTGATACTACCCTTCGCACTTACTTTTACGCTTCCGCTGGGCGTACTAGCGGGCGTGCTAATTGCCCTTAGCCGTATGTCGAGCGATGGTGAGATTACAGCCATGCGTGCCGCTGGAATCCCAAGTCGACGCGTACTTACTCCGGTGATTTTATTCTCTGTCTTTGGCATGTTACTCACAGCGGCGTGTTCACTCTGGCTAACTCCCTGGTCCATTCGTGAAACGTACCGAGTGTTGAATCAACTGGCGGCGGCACAGATGACGGCGGAAATTCAAGGCGGCGTGTTTGCTGAACAGTTTCCTAATAAGACGGTTTATGTCAGTGATGTGATTGCTGGCCCGGTGGTGCAGTGGCGGAATATTTTTATCGCTGATCTGACTCCGCCCGAACAGCGCAAGAAGAGTACTCAAGAAATGGGCGATGCCCCTATTATCACCACGGCGCGTGAAGCGATTGCGGTGACTGACCCGGGCCAGAATAGAATTCAACTGCATATGAAAGAGCAGCAGACGCACAGTTTGGGCAAAGACTCAAAGCTGTATTACAACGTTCGGTCGTCCCCCAGTGACCAGGTGTTGGAAGCGCAGCGTCCGGGGGAAACCAAGGCTCAGGCGTTTCGCGATATGGATACCATTCCCTTGTGGAAGCAGATCGCAACATCACGCGAAGGGGCCATTGAATTTCATCGACGTTTCTCACTTCCGCCAGCCTGCTTATTGTTAGCGCTGCTGGGCATCCCGCTGGGCGTTTCTTCCAGAAAAGCGGGCAAATCCGCAGCATTTGTCATCACTGTGTTTCTCGCGTTCGTATATTGGATGGCACAAATCAGTCTGATTCAGTTGGCACAACAAGGCAAACTTTCTGTTCCCCTGGCCGCGTGGTTGCCCAATATAATGTTCGCCACTGGAGCTGTCTTGTTGACAGTGGGTTTGGAAAATCCAGGGGATCGCGATTACCTGGGTCGCATCAAGGATTGGTTTCGCTTTCGTTTTGAGGGTATGACGGGGTGGCTAAAAGGAACGCAACCCAAAGCCCGGCCGCAATTCGGATTCGGCCTACGCATGCTGCCTTCGATTGTGGACACTTACATTCTCAGCGAATTCTTTTTCTACTTTACTGTTTGGTTAGTAAGTTTCATTGCAATGACTCATGTCTATAACTTCTTTGAGTTGATGGGTCACATTCTTCGTAATAACATTTCTATGTGGGAAGTGGCGGAGTATCATTTCTTTCTTACTCCTAAGTTGATTTATGATTCGGCTCCTTACTCGGTTCTTGTATCTGTTCTAGCTACCTTCGCCATCTTATCGAAGCAAAATGAAGTTACTGCTTTCAAAGCTTGTGGGGTCAGCCTATACAGATTGTCACTCCCGGTTTTGATGGCCTGCGTGGTGTTGAGTGCCGGTTTATTTGCCTTTGACCATTACATTGTTCCCGATGCTAACCTGCGTCAGGACGGGCTGCGGAACAAGATTATGGGTAAGGCGACGCAGACATGGTTACGTCCTGATCGTAAGTGGATCTACGGTATGGGATCGCGCATTTTTTATTACAAACATTTTGATGCGGCTGAAAAAGTAATGGTTGGCGTTCATGTGTATGAGTTGGACAAAGCCACTTTCCAGTTACGTCGACACATTGCAGCGGATCGGGCTGAATGGCAGGATGGCATCCATAGTTGGATTTTTCAAAACGGTTGGGTGCGTGATTTCAAAGATATTTACGTAGAGGGTTACAACACTTATCAGGCCACAACCTTCCCGGAATTAGAAGAGACTCCCGGTTACTTTCTGCAGGAAGAAAAGCAGTATAAGCAGATGAACTTTCTGCAATTGGAAAGTTACATTCAGAAGCTGCAACAGATGGGGTTCGATACTGTAAAGCTTCAAGTGCAGTATCACCGCAAGTTTTCCACTCCGCTATTTGCTCTGATCATGGCGGCGCTGGCGGTACCATTCGCCTTTCTTACGGGGAGCCGCGGGTCCATGGCTTCCATTGGGGTCAGCTTTATTGTGGCCATTATGTACGGGGTGGTTACTCAGTTATTTGAAAAAGTGGGGAACCTTAATCAACTTCCTCCAGCAGTGGCGGCATGGGCACCGGATGTTGTGTTTGCTCTGTTCGCTGCCTGGTTATTTACTCGCATGAGGAGTTAGTTGGGGGTTAGGCAGCCCGAAATCGACTTAATTCCAGGCGACAGCACGACACGATTTTTCAAAGTAATCGCATATTTAAGGGTTCGGACGATTGCTATAGACTGCCTGTGGCGTTTACGATGGAATTTCACGCATTTTTTCTCAGGAGGGTGTCCGTATGTGGAATCGCCGGAAAGAGGATGTGCCGCCGAATACGAGACCGTCATCGGCGCCGCCATCACCATCAGAATTAGCCAGAGAGGGAATACCTATGAGCACCTTGCCAGCCCGTGGCTTTGATCAACTTGACGCCAGCTCCCGCGGTACCGCGGCCATTGGCAAAAGCGTCGTCATAAAAGGAAACATCTTCAGCCGTGAAGACCTTATTGTAGACGGCGAAATTGAAGGGGCCATTGAAATGTTGGAACACCGCTTGACGGTGGGACCCAATGGCACGCTGAAGGCCACTGTGAAGGCCAGGGAGATCATTGTAGTTGGCACCATCCACGGCAATGTGGAAGCCACCGACAAGATTGAAATTCGCAAAGAAGCCAAGCTGGTGGGCGATATTAAGACTCAGCGCATTGTGATTGAAGACGGTGCCTACTTCAAGGGGTCCATCGACATTATTCGCCCTGAAGTGACCAAGCCAGTGGCCAAGGCGGCAGCGGCAACGGGCGCAGGGCCGACGATCAATGTACCTCAGCCCCAGACTCTGAAATTGTAAACGGCACACTTAGGAGATTCCGCAACGTTGAGAAGCACTCTACGCAATATTTTTCTGGGCACTTCAACAGAGCCAGCGCCCTTGGTTGGTGTCAGGGGGGTCTCGCGTTCCAGCTCAGCATCCGGTGCGGCAGTTAAAATGGCCCGTGAAGATCGCTGCATAGACAGCAAGTGTGTGGAACAATTCTTGGCGTCCATTCGTGGCCAAGGCTCGCTGAATATTTTGGATCTTACCGGGCTTTGCCAAGCTAACGTCGATGTGATTTCAGGCTTGGGGCATCGCATCCATTCCGATGATTTCCTGAGGATGCTGGATGATTGCTTTGGTCCTCCTGGCGATTTTTATGAAAATCAGGCTGACCATGAACGTCTGGATAAATTTGTTGGGCAGTGCCTGGCTTACGATGATTGGATGTTTGATGGGGCGCTGATTTGGGATTCGCTGGAATATCTTTCACCCGATCTTTTAGAGATGACGGTCAATCACCTATTCGGATTGCTGAAGCCGAGTTCCTACTTGTTGGCAACCTTCCATACAGAAGCGAACAATGGAATGGTTCCAAGTTACACCTATCGAATGGAAGGGACGCGCAGCTTGCGACTGAGTCCTAAAGGGGAGCGGCAGGCTGGAAAAATTCTTCAGAACCGCGATATTGAACGATTGTTTCAACGTTTTAATTCCGTAAAATTTTTCCTGACCCGCGACAATTTGCGTGAAGTTATCGTTCGCCGATGACTGCGGTTTGAATGTCTGCATCAACTGGTCATACCCACTCTGCCGAGGTAATTCGTTTTGTCTTTAGAACAAGAAATTTTTGAAACCCGTGTTCGCCGAACCAAAGAGCTGGCCGAAGCTGGCCATCTTCCTTATGGCAAGCGCTTTGATTTTTCCCATCAGCTTTCGGAAGTGCTGGAACAATATTCAGCCAAAACGGCGGAAGAATTAGAGGCCACCAGCATTGCTGTAAAAGTATGCGGACGCATTCAATCATTGCGCGGCAAAGGCAAAGCCGGGTTCTTGCACTTGAGCCAGGGTGGTGCCAAGTTGCAGGTCTACATTAAAGTGGACAACCTTTCTGAAAAGGATTTCAAGCTGTATCAGATGTTGGATATCGGCGATTTTATTGGGGTTGAAGGCAAGTTGTTTCACACTCGAACTGGCGAACTTTCAGTACAAGCTAAGGGCCTTGAATTTCTTTCCAAAACGTTGCTGCCCATGCCGGAAAAGTGGAATGGCTTGGAAGACGTGGAAACACGGTATCGCCAACGCTATTTGGATTTGATTGCCAATGAAGAAGTGCGCAACGTGTTTGTGACGCGGGCCAAAATTGTTCAATCGTTCCGTCGACAACTGGATTCCAAGAACTTTATCGAAGTGGAAACACCCATGATGCAATCGCTGTATGGTGGGGCCGCGGCGCGCCCGTTTGTTACGCATCACAACACGCTGGATCTTGATCTTTACTTGCGTATTGCTCCGGAATTGTACTTGAAGCGCCTTGTGGTTGGCGGGCTGGATCGGGTGTATGAGATCAATCGAAACTTCCGCAATGAAGGCGTTTCCTCGCATCATAATCCTGAGTTCACCATGCTTGAGTTCTACCAGGCGTACACGGATTATAAAGGCTTGATTGAACTGACGGCGGAGTTGTTGAAGCAGGTGGCCATTGATGCCACGGGGTCGGAGAAAGTGGAATACGATGGGCAGGTGCTGGATTTCGGTCATATTCGGCAACTGACTATGCGCGAGGCTGTCATTGAATTCTGGAAGGGCGATGCAAAGCCCACCATGGAAGATGTTCGCAATTCGGAATGGTTGAAGCAGCATTCGCACAAAGGTACGGCAGGGGAATGTCTGGCCGATATTTTCGAGCGTGTGGCCGAAGAGCATTTGTTCCAACCCACCATCATTTACGAATATCCGGTGGAAGTATCGCCGCTTTCAAAGAACAAACTCGACGAACCATCCATGGTGGAGCGGTTTGAAATATACGCTGCTGGTATGGAGATCGGCAATGCCTATACGGAGTTGAACGATCCCAATGAGCAGCGCCGGCGTTTTGAAATGCAGGGCGGTATGCGTGATCGCGGCGATGATGAAGCGCATCAGATGGATGAAGATTATATTCGTGCGCTGTCGTATGGCATGCCTCCAACTGGTGGGGAAGGGATCGGTATTGATCGTTTGACCATGCTGTTGACGGGGTCCAAATCAATTCGCGATGTCATTCTGTTTCCGTTGCTGCGTCCTGAAGGGCACATTGGAATTGCGGATCAATTTCGCAAGCTGGATTAGATGGTGAATCGGGATCAGCAAAAGTGGGGCTTCCATGCCATCCTTTGAACTGTTTGTGGCTCAACGGTATTTGCGTGCGAAGCGCAAGCAGGCGGTCATTTCGATCATTACTGTGATCTCGATCCTCGGTGTGGCGGCTGGTGTCATGGCGCTGATTATTGCTTTGGCTGTGACCACTGGATTTAAAAATACTCTGCAGCGAAGCTTGTTAGGAGCTACGGCGCATATCACGCTGCTATCGAAGAACCCGGCTGAAGGAATCGAAAACTGGCGGGAACTTGCGACACGATTGAGTAAGCTGCCTCATGTGTTGAACGCCAATCCCACGTTGTTTGGCGAAGTACTTTTTGCTGGTCCTTTACGAGGGCAGGGTGGAGTATTGAAGGGGCTGGACATGCAATCGACCACAGCCTTTGCCGACCTTTCCAAATATATGAAGCAAGGTTCCATGGATGGACTTGCCAAGGTGGGTGAGCGCTTTCCCTGCATCTTGCTTGGTTCGGTTATGGCAGAAAAAACCGGCATGCTGTTGAACAGCGTTATCACCGTGATCAGCCCGCAGGGAGAGATTACGCCGCTGGGTCCAAGGCCAAGCTCCTATCAGTTTCGGGTGTGTGGCATTTACAAGAGCGACTTCTTTGAACTGGATTCTTTGTGGGCGTTTGCTTCGCTGGAACAGACGCAGCGGGTGACCTCACTGCCTGGTGTTGTCAGTGCCATTGAATTTCGGGTGGACGATATTTATCAGGCTCCAGAAATTGCGAAGCAAATTGAACAAGCGGCTGGTGGCAATGTTGCGGCAACGCATTGGCAGGAACAGAATCGCCCCATCTTGAACGCGTTGAAAATGGATCGTATTGTCACGTTGATCACCATCGGATTGATTGAGTTAATTGCCGGACTCAATATTTTGATCAGCCTGATGATGATGGTGATGGAAAAGAATAAGGACATTGCCATTCTGGTTTCTATGGGCGCTCGCGTGTCGCAAATTCGGAAAATCTTCGTGCTACAAGGGTTGATCATCGGTGCGGTTGGAACGGCTTTGGGGCTCATCGCGGGTTATACGATCAGCTATCTTGCTGGGCACTATCATTGGATTCAACTGGACGAAGCGGTCTATTCGCTAAGCTACGTGCCGTTTGAACCGCGCTGGACGGACGGCGTTTGGGTAGCGGCTGCGGCGATGGTTGTCAGCTATCTGGCTACGATTTATCCTGCCCGCGCTGCCGCCCGCATTCTGCCACTGGAATCGCTCCGCTACGAATAGCCTATGTGTGGAATTGCTGGGTTCACTCATCGAAAGGGCAGGGCACCGGCGGGACGCATAGAACGTGTCACTGCCACCATTCATCATCGTGGACCCGATCAGACAGGCGTGTGGGAATCCGACACGGTCTCACTGGGTGCGGTGCGGCTGCGCATCATCGACCTTGCAGGCGGTGAACAACCCATCGTCAGTGAGAATGGCGATGCGGTAATTGTCTTCAACGGCGAAGTATATAACCACAATGAAGTGCGTCGCGAACTGGAAGGTTTAGGACATCAGTTCCGGTCCCGTTGCGATACAGAAGTAGTCCTGCGGGCCTTTCTGCAATGGGACACAGCTTGCTTCGCGCGCTTTCATGGCATGTTCGCTGTAGCACTTTGGATGGAGTCGGAGAAGCGTCTGGTGTTAGCCAGAGACCGCATGGGCATCAAGCCGCTGTACCTATATCAGCATGGCGAAGATCTCTATTTTGGATCTGAAATGAAGGTGCTGTTTGAGCACCCGGAAATTCCTCGGCGCCTGTCATTGACCGGTCTAAACTACTTCCTTTCGCTAAATTACATTCCAACACCGCACACATTGGTGGAAGGCATCACCAAGTTGGAACCTGGCCATTGGTTGGAATGGCGGGACGGGCGCATCACCAAAGATGCTTACTGGAAATTGCCCTGTAATCCTGATCCAAAATGGACGCTTGATTCGGCCAAAGAAGCGCTGGATGGATTGTTAAAGGCTTCTATGAAGGAGCATCTTATCGCCGATGTCCCGCTGGGAATTTGGGCATCGGGTGGGGTGGATAGTTCTGCAATTCTCCACTACGCTTCGGAGATAGCGGGTCGAAAGTTGAAGACATTCTCTGTATCCTTCCTTGGTCGTAAATTCGATGAGAGCCCCTATTTCCGCATGCTTGCAGAGAAGTACGAAACGGATCAT
>JANMWO010000352.1:0-5061 GCA_031394025.1 Acidobacteriota bacterium | reverse complement strand
GCGCCCATTTCCACTACGCGAGACCGTAGTTGGTTCACAATCATCAAACAGGCGCGATTGCGGGTCAATTGCACGGATAACCGTCTTAGAAAGTTGGCACACATTCCGCTGTGCACAAACGGATCTTTGCTATCGCTGGAGAGTGCCGAAAGGGAATCGATCACGGCCAGATCAATGGTGCCCGACTGCACCAACTTCAAGAGGATGCGGAACGCCTGTTCACCGTTTTCTGGCCGGATGAACAGCAACGAATTCAGGTCGATTCCCAGGCGCGCGGCGTAAGCTGCATCAAATGCCCCTTCGGCGTCCACATACACCGCCTGGCATCCGGCATGCTGCGCAGCGGCAATGGCCTGCAAGGCGATGGTCGATTTCCCGACAGATTCCGGGCCAAACACCTCTACGATGTGTCCGCGAGGCAATCCACCGATTTGTAAGGCAGCATCCATCGACAGGAATCCGGAAGGAATCGTGTCGGGCTTGCGCGAAGCCTCGCTATTCCATAAGGTCATCTGGATTTCCTGTCGTCTTCGTGGCTCTGGATCAAGGTACATGGCAACCCCTATTCCGAACCACTAGTCTTACGGATTCTTAAGGTAAATGTCTTATAGGAAAAGGCTGGGTACTGTACCTAACCGGTTCAGTATCAATGTAGGGAGTCTACCCACAGGTGAGGCTATGAGTTCCCTCAACCTTCTTGAATCGGGTCAAGATCTTTCATAAACAAATGCACCAGCAAAAGTGCTGTCAAATGAAAGACACCGTAGGTGAGGAATACTGGGGTGTAGCCAAACTTTTGGATGACCATGCCGGGAATCAAAGTTGCCAGTAGGAAAGATCCGGCACCGCCCGCAGCTCCTCCGATCCCTATTACGGAAGCCACCGCTTTTTTAGGAAATACATCAGAGGCAGTGGTATAAAGATTGGCTGACCAGCCTTGATGAGCGGCCGTGGCCAGGCTCATCAGACCAATGGCAATGGTCGGATTTTCAACCAGCACCGCTGTCACCGCTACGGGCATAAACGCCGCGCATATCCCCATTGTCATCTTGCGTGATTTGCCCACGGGCCAACCCTTGCGGATGAAGTATCCGGAAAGCCATCCACCGCCCACGCTGCCAATATCGGCCATCAGGTAAATAAGCGGCAGCACCCAGCCAACCTGTTTCATGTCGAACTTGCGAACGTCGTATAGATAGAGTGGCAGCCAGTAACTATAGAAGCGCCATACAGGATCTGTAAGTAGTTTTCCGAATGCGAATCCCCAGGTTTGACGATATTTGAAAACCGCCAGCCAACCCATTTTGGCTGAAGCATCTTCGGCATCACTCTTGATGTAAGCCAACTCTTCCGCGTTCACACCTGGGTGCATTTCTGGCGATTTGTAGAGCCACCACCACAACACCAGCCACACAAATCCTAAGCAGCCAGTAATCCAGAAACAGGCACGCCAATCCACGTAAAAAATCATCGCCGCAAACACGGGCGGCCCCACCATAGAAGCCACATTGGTCCCAGCATTGAAGATGCCAGTGGCAAAAGCGCGGTCTTTTTTAGGGAACCATTCGGCAACCCCTTTTATGGCTGCGGGAAAGTTTCCTGCTTCCCCCAGTCCTAAAAGGAATCGTCCAATTCCTAAATCCATTGGCACGCGGGCGAAGGCGTGAAAAATGGATGCCAGTGACCACCACAAAGTGGCTACCGCGTAACCCAGTTTGGTGCCGTAGCGGTCAATGAATTTCCCCATTGCCAGAAAACCTATAGTGTAAGCGAGCTCGAATGCCGCAGTCAGCCGACCGTACATTACATCGTCCACAGCCATGCTCTCGCGGATCTTCGGCATCAGGAAGCCGAACATGATGCGGTCAAGGTAATTGATGGTCGTCGCCAGGAAAATCAGCGATAGGATATACCAGCGGACGCGGGATGCGGTGGACGATTGCATGCTTTGCATAGTAAGGGAGCCGACAAGGGAATACCCTCATTTGCGTTCGTTGTGTACCCTCAACGGACCTTCCACAATCCGTCTATTGCGGGGATGGTCATCGATCCTGTTTGCGGGTAAAGTTTAATGAAGTAGTCCCTACAAAAGACTGCGTTGAGAGGTGGGTGGATGGTTTCGCGCGGCCCCGAACTGGGTCAAACACGCATGGCCCGCCACCCTCACTCAGAACAATCCTAGTCATTCAATACAAAAGTGATCTTCAAATTCACCCTGTATTCTGTGACCTTTCCTTTGCTGATGCTCACGGATTGATCTTGCACCCAAGCGCTGGTCACGTTTTTGAGTGTCTTGCAGGCTCTTTTGACACCTACATTAACGGCATCTTCAAAGCTCTTTTCGGAGGAGGCGATAATTTCGGTTACTTTTGCTACGGACATGAAGGTTGTCTCCAATTGTTAAATATAAGGCCGTTTTGTGCGGATCCGGCTAGCCCTTAGTTTACATCGGTTTGCATTACGACGCGCCGGCCCTCAAGCTGCCAGCGGCCGGATAATACCAATCGAATAGCCTCGGTGTAGATGTGATGCTCTTCCACAAGGATACGCGCCGAGAGTGATTCTGCTGTGTCGGCTTCCACGACAGGGACCGCCGATTGCAAAATGATCGGACCCGAATCCAGATGTTCATCCACGAAATGGGCGGTGCATCCAGCCACTTTCACGCCGTAATCGAACGCCTGATGTTGAGCGTCAAGCCCTGGAAAAGCGGGCAGCAGGGAAGGGTGAATATTGACGATCCGTAGAGGATAGCGACGCACAAACGCCCCGCTCAGCAGCCGCATATATCCAGCAAGCACCACCAGATCCACTTGATGTTCATCCAGAATTGCGGCCACTTGTTGATCGAACTCTTCGCGGCCAACTCCTTTTGAAGATAGGCCCACGGACTTCAGCCCAAGTTGACGGGCGACTTCTAAACCAGGGGCATCGGGTCGATTGGAAATGACAACGGCGATTTCTGCTTCCAGCACACCGGCGCGAATGTTCTTGGCGATAGCCTCAAAATTGGAGCCACGGCCCGAAAGCAGAACCCCCAACCGCTTCATGTGTAGATAACCCGGTGAGCACTGCCACGCTTGGTTTTTACAACTTCCCCGATCACAAAGTGCGGTTCACGAATTTTCTTTAGTGCTGCTGATGCTTTCGCTGCGTTCTGTTTGCCCACGGCTAAGATCATGCCCACCCCTAAATTGAATGTGCGCCGGTAATCGTCATCGGGCACTGATCCTAATTTCTGCATCAATTGAAACACGGGAGGAATTTGCCACGACGCCAAATCAATGCGCGCTGACAATCCTTTGGGCAGCATGCGCGGCGTGTTGTCTGTAATGCCGCCGCCTGTAATGTGTGCGGCACCTTTAAGAAGTTTTGCGTTGGCCAATGTGCGGATGGCTTTCAAGTAGCTGCGGTGAACTTTCAGCAGCTCATCGGCAACGCTGCTGCCAAGTTCAGGAATTCGAGTGTTCGGCTTATGTCCGGCCACTTCAAAGAACAGCTTGCGGGCCAGCGAATATCCATTGGTATGCAAGCCGTTGGAAGGCAGGCCGATCAGCACATCGCCATCGCGCACAGCCTTACCAGACAGCATGGCTTTGCTTTCCACCGCACCCACAATGAACCCGGCCAAATCGTACTCACCGTCTTGATACAAACCGGGCATTTCAGCAGTTTCGCCACCAATGAGGGCGCAACCGTTGGCCTTGCAACCGCGGGCAATTCCTTCCACAACGGCCCCTGCAACATCGGCATTCAATTTACCGACGGCAAAATAATCAAGGAAAAATAATGGCGTTGCCCCTTGCACGGCAATATCATTGACGCAATGATTCACCAGATCTTCGCCAATGGTGTTGTGACGTCCAGTTTCAATGGCTACTTTTAGTTTGGTGCCGACGCCATCAGCAGAACTGATGAGGATCGGCTTCTTCCATCCGGCCAGAGAAAAGCCTGCACCGAAACTGCCAATATCGGTCATCACGGCTTTGGTAAATGTTTTGCGGGCGTGGGCGCGAATGAAACCAACGGCTCGGTCAGCTTCGTCAATGTTTACGCCTGCGTCTTTGTATTGAATCGGTTTTCTGGGACTCATTAAGAACTACCAGTGTAAACCACGCGATAATCGAAAAGAATGACTTTCGATAAAGAGGACAAGGACAAAGAGATGAATGAGCCCCAGGCGGCCGTTACGCACTATCAAGAGGAACTGCTTCGTTACGACCAGGAAGAGTTCCCCGAACAATGGGCCACCGTGCAATTCAACTTGGGAGCAGCGTACTTGGACTTGCCCTCCGTGCCACCAGAGGAAAACTGTTTGAAAGCAATTTCCTGTATGGAAAAGTCGTTGACGGTTTTCAACGCCGAGGAATCAGCGGAAGAATATGGAGTGGCAACACAAGCATTGGGCGGCGCGTATTTGGAAATGTCGCACGAAGAGCCGGTGACCTACTTGCCAATGGCACAGGATGCTTTTGAGAAGGCTCTGACGGTGCGAACGCAGGATGAATATCCGTTCGAGTGGGCAGAGATTCTGAATCATCTGGCAATCATTCATACGAATATAGTCACCCCGGAACCAGAGCTGCATCTGAAGAAAGCGATTGAATGTTGCGAACTGGCTTTGGAGGTTCGTACGAAAGAAGAAGTTCCAGACGCATGGGCTCAAACGCAAAAGAATTTAGGAACAGCTTGGGCTGCGCTGGCCGATGACGGCACCCATACCAACCTTCACAACGCCATTGCCAGTTATGAAGAAGCGCTCTCCGTTCATACGGAAGAGGAGTTTCCTTTTGATTGGGCGCTGCTACAAGGCAACTTAGGTGATGTGTATGTGAAGCTGGGCGAATACAAAACTGCCCTCACGCATTACCAGAATGGGTTGGATGAAATGAATCGTGAAGAGGCTGAGGATTATATTCCTGATTTAGAAAGAAAGCTGGAAAGTGCCCGAAGCAAAGTATAATAGAAGCAAATGGGGTTATCTGCGCATACTTTCAGCGCGCGTTTCTGGTCTTTGATTGGTGCGACGTTTCTGGGATTTCTAGGCATGGGGGCTGTAAT
>JANMWO010000294.1:0-6540 GCA_031394025.1 Acidobacteriota bacterium | reverse complement strand
CACTGCAATGCCGGAGCACTGGCAACCGCTGGCTATGGCACCGCACTGGGAGTGATTCGTGCGGCAGTGGAAGCCGGTAAAAAGATTGACGTGTTCGCCGATGAAACGCGCCCGTTCCTGCAAGGGGCACGATTGACGGCCTGGGAATTAATGGAAGACGGGATTGCGACTACCCTCATCACAGACAATATGGCTGGCCATTTTATGAAAGCCGGGCGCATTGGTTGCGTGGTTGTGGGCGCAGATCGGATTGCGGCGAATGGCGATGTGGCGAATAAAATTGGAACCTACACAGTGGCGGTGTTGGCTAAGGAAAACGGCGTGCCATTTTATGTGGCCGCACCCATTTCTACTTTGGATCTGACCTTGCCCACCGGCGACTTGATTCCAATTGAAGAACGCAATGCAGCGGAAGTGACGCATGTGTTTGGGGTAGAGATTGCACCGCGGGGAGTAGGCGTTGAGAACCCTGCCTTCGATGTGACGCCGAACCGATATGTCACTGGGATCATCACTGAAAACGGCGTGGCCAGGGCACCCTATGAAGTGTCGTTGAAGCTGCTGGCTGGGAAATAGTCGACCAGTAATTCTGGATGCCGTTGCAGGCAACTTACCACTTGAAGATTGTGCCCAGGGCATCACAATTTGTTGCTTCAATTTTGATATTCCAATTTGGAATCTCAAAGTTGACGAACACGATCAGGATGATAGGATTAGCAAAGTAACCCATTTTCAATGTCAAAGAAATCAACAGCTAAACAGCCCATTGTTCCCGTCGAACGAATCGAAAGTCAGATCTACTTCATCAGAGGCGAAAAGGTTATGTTGGACGCTGACTTGGCAGAACTCTATCAAGTGACTACCGGCATCTTGAATCTTGCTGTGCGCCGCAACCCTGATCGTTTTCCCCAGGATTTCATGTTTCAGATCACCAAGGAAGAGAATGAAGCTTTGCTCTTGCAAATTGCAAGAGCAAACATCGGTCGTGGTGGCCGCAAGACACCTCCATATGCTTTTACCGAACTAGGTGTTGCCATGCTCTCAACAGTATTAAGGAGTCAGCGTGCGATACAGATGAACATGCTCATCATGCGCGCCTTCGTCAAACTGCGCGAACTCATCGCGAGCCATAAGGATTTGGCTGCCCGGATTGAAAAACTCGAATCCACGCAAGGTGGACATGCGTCAGTCATAAATCTGTTGGTCGAGGAAATTGATAACCTCAAAATGCTCCCGCCAGAACATCCAAGAAAGCGGATCGGATTTAATCTGCATGATGAGCATGACGGGAAGTAATTCCGGCCATTCAAACAGGTATGCAGAAAGAACCCCAAGTGTCGCCAGAGGCGAGGACAGGAAAATTCTTTTCTCATCTTGAAATATAACTCGGTAGGTGCAGATTTTGTCGACTACCATTGAAAGAGGACATTATGGAGAGCAATAACAAACTGCCGCCAATTCATCCAGGCGAGATCTTGCGGGAAGACATATTGCCTTCGACTGGTTTGTCAATGACAGCTACAGCCAAGACGCTGGGCCTGTCCCGCCAAATGCTTCATGACATCCTGGCAGAACGGAAACCCCTTTCTGCAGTAATGTGCCTGAAGGTGTCACGACTCTTCGGGAGCACGCCGGAGTTCTGGATCCAGTTGCAGTCCACCTACGATTTGAAGATCAACGAAGCCCACGTCTGATACGCGCGTAACAGAATAAGCAATTGACACTTGGCCCGCTGCATCACTATCATAAATGTTGCGCATACAAGCATCTTCTAAAGTTGTAAAGGCGAATGCTGGAGCGTAATACTACGTCTAAACTCATTCGAGTGAAATTATGATTAAAGTCGAAAGTCTCTCCAAGAGATACGCGCGCCACGTCGCGGTCGACAATATATCCTTTGAAATTGAGAAGGGTAAAATTGTCGGCTTTCTGGGGCCAAACGGAGCCGGAAAGACAACGACCATGCGAATTCTCACCTGCTTTATGCCTCCCTCTTCAGGGATGGCGGAAGTGGCTGGATTCAACGTCATGGATTCCCCCATGGAGGTGAAGAAACGGATCGGCTATCTGCCGGAAACTCCGCCTCTCTACCCGGAAATGGAAGTGGGTGAATATCTTCAGTTTGTCGGCAAGCTGAAGGGTCTTTCAGGCAATGATTTAGCCAAACGAGTGGCCGACGTTTCCGATCGCTGTAACGTGGCCGAGGTCAGCAAGAAGCTGATTGCCAAGTTATCGAAAGGGTATAAACAACGTGTCGGCCTGGCCCAGGCGATTATCCACAATCCTGAAGTTTTGATTTTGGACGAACCCACTTCAGGTTTGGATCCGAAACAAATTCTGGAAACGCGTGACCTCATTAAAAGCCTGGCGGGCGACCATACCATTATTCTTTCCACGCACATCCTGCCGGAAGTGGAACAGACTTGTGAATCGGTAATCATCATTTCCCAAGGCCATGTAGTGGCGCGCGATTCGGTAGAAAATCTTACAAGCCGATTGCGAGGTTCTGAAACAGTGGCCGTTGAAGTGGAACCGCGCTCTGGTGAACTGGATACTGCAGTGGTGCAAGCCAAGTTGGAACAGGTGGCTGGCGTGAGCCGCGTTGTCTATCGCGATACCAAAGCGGGAAGATCACACTTTGAAGTGGAGAGCTTACAAGGCCGCCCAGTGCGTGCGGAACTGGCCCGCGCGGTAGTGGAATCGGGCTGGAACCTGAATGAATTGCGCGGCGTGAATTTGAGCCTGGAAGATATCTTCCTGCAATTGACCAACACCGATCAGGCAGCATCGGGAGGTGCCAAATGAGGAACATTCTAACCATCTGTTCAAAAGAAATGAATAGTTACTTCCGTTCCCCCATCGCTTATGGATTGATGGCGTTTTTCGGATTAGTAACTGGCTGGTTCTTCTACATTGCTACCGCGTACTTTGTACAGAACAGTATGAAAGCTTCCATGATGGGCGGTGGCGGACCCATGAACGTCAATGAATACGTAGTTCGTCCGGTGCTGATGAACATCAGCGTGATTGGCTTGTTCATTATTCCCATGATCACCATGCGCCTGTTCGCCGAAGAAAAGCGTTCCGGCACAATTGAACTACTGGTCACTTCGCCCATCACCGATCTGGAAATTATTCTGGGCAAATGGCTTTCCGCACTAATGATGTATTGCGCCATTCTGGCGGTTCCCGTATTGAACCTGATGGTGCTGTTTGCATTCGGCAAGCCCGATTGGAAGCCAATGTTTGTGGGCATTTTCGGATTGATTCTGCAAGGTGGCGCATTGCTTGCTTTGGGCTCATTCATTTCCAATACAACTAAGAATCAGATTGTCGCCGGTGTAGGCACCTTCGCCGTTTGCCTTATGTTGTGGGTGCTGGATTGGGTGAGTTCGTTTGAATCTTCGGCCTGGGCCAAGGTGATTTCTTACATGTCGGTAGTGGCTCATTACGAACCGTTCTCCAAGGGCATTATTGACACCAAGGACGTAATTTTCTACCTTTCCATGATCTTCTTCGGACTGTTTCTAACAGCCCGTTCCATGGAATCGTTGCGGTGGAGATCCTAACTATGAACAACGAATGGATCAAATCCCGACAATCGAAATTCACGGCTTACGCCACTACTTATATTGTGGTGATCCTGGGTGTTTTGGGAGCCATCAATTTCCTGGCCAACCGCTATAACAAGTCATTTGATTCCACAGCCAACAAGACTTTCAGCCTTTCTGAACAAACTGAAAAGATTGTGAAGAACCTGAAGCAGGATGTGAAAATCAGCTATTACGACGATGTCCGCGGGTTGGAACGTGGTCGTGATCTGCTGGATCGTTATAAGAACCTTTCACCGAAAGTAACTGTCGATTTTGTGGACGTCGCAAAGAAGCCGATGGAAACCCGCGCGGCGGGAGTCAAGGCCGCAGGCACCACTTTCGTGAACGTCGGGCTGAAGAAGGAAGAAGCGCGCGGCTTAACGGAAGAAGCTCTGACTGGTGCCATTATCCGCGCCATCAAGGAAGGGCAGAAAACAGTTTGCGCAGTTGCCGGGGCGGATGAAAAGGCTTTCGACGATACCAAACCAGATGGTTTGGCCAATGCCAAGACAGAGCTGGAAAAGAGTAACTACGTTACTAAAACCATCAATCTGGTGGCCGATTCTAAAATCCCAGCGGACTGTTCCATCCTGTTAGTGGCTGGTCCGAAGTATGACTATATTACTCCAGTGGTGACGGCCATCAGCGACTTTGTGGAAAATGGTGGCGATGCTTTGATCATGCTGGATGCCCCCTTGAAGATGGGCAAAATGCAGATCGCCGATAATGCCGAGTTGACTAAGATGCTGGAAGGCTGGGGTGTAGGTATCAACAAAGACTTGGCGTTGGATACCAGTGGCTTTGGCCGTGCGGTAGGTCTGAGCGCCGCAGTACCGCTGGCTGTGGCCTATGAACAGCATCCAATTGTGAACGATATGAAGGCGGCAACGGGCTTTCCCTATGCCCGTACAATCGACGCGAAAGACGGCGGCAAGACCAAGACCAGCAAGCTGCTTTCCACCTCTGAAAATAGTTTCGCCATCAAGGACATGAACGCTAAGGAAGTGGAGTTCAAGGAAGGCCGAGACAAGAAGGGTCCATTGAATTTGGCTGTCGCAGGAACGTTGAAGGCCCCGAATGCGGAAAAAAGAATTGGCGATGGGCAAGGACGCTTCGTAGTTGTCGGATCCAGTTCATGGATGATGAACGAAATGATTTCCATTCGTGGACTGGCTAATAAAGATCTGTTCCTGAACATGATCAACTGGCTATCTGCGGATGAAGATCTGATCTCCATCCGTCCGAAAGATCCGGAAGATCGTCGCCTTACAATGAATCAAGGCCAAATGAACATGCTGGGAATTCTCAGTATTTTCATGCTGCCTTTGGTGATTGTGGCCAGCGGCGTCATGATGTGGTTGCGCAGGAGATAAGGACCATGAAAATGAAGGGACTGTTAGCTGCTGCCGGATTACTGGCAGCGCTTGGCGGCGCCGTCTGGTGGTCCAATATGGACGAGGTGGCGAAGAAGGGCAAGCCTGATAAAGATGCCCCTCCGCGAATTTTGGAACTTCCCAACGACCAATTCACTGAGCTGCGTTTTGAACGTAGGAACGGTGAGCCAACCATCGTCAAGTTAGGCAAAAACGCCCGCTGGGAAATTGCTGCACCGCAAACTTTGCCTGCCGATCAAAGCGCAGTGGGGACCATTGTTGCGGCCTTGGCCACGTTGAGTTCAGAAAAATTAGTAGAAGACAAGGCCACCAACTTAGCGAATTACGGATTGGCGCAGCCCTCTGTGGTCATTTCGATTTTGAAAAAAGATGGCAAGACTCTGAAGGTGCTATTGGGCGACCCAACGGCCATCGGTGAAGGTACTTACGTGAAGATGGATAACGATCCGCGCGTATTTACGATTGCCAGCAAAAGCAGCATTGACAAGGATTGGAAAGACCTTCGCGATAAACGACTGCTTCGTGTAGACACCGAAAAACTTTCTCGCCTGGAGTTGCTCAATGGCAAAGAGACGGTAGAATTCGGCAAGAGTGGTGCCAACACTTGGACCATCCTCAAGCCAACCACGTACCGGGCAGATAACTTTGCAGTGGAAGACTTGGTGGGTAAATTGAGCCAAGCCAAGATGGACGATGCGCAAGACGAAGACTCTGCCGCCACAAAATTCGCAGGCTCAGCTCTGGTGGGGAAAGCCAAGTTAACCGATGCAGCGGGCAATCAGGAACTTGAGGTCCGCAAGGATAAAGAAGGCGTGTATTATGCCAAGTCCAGCGCTGTTGCAGGCGCCTTTAAAGTGTCGAACGAGTTAGGCGAAGCACTGGGCAAACGTCTGGACGATTATCGCAACAAGAAGCTGTTCGATTTTGGCTTTCAAGATCCTACCCGTATTGAGTTGAAAGGACCGGACAAGGCTTGGGTATTTGAAAAATCGAAGACCGATTGGAAACGTGATGGCAAAGCAGTGCAAGGCGAGCAAGTGCAGGCCATTGCCGATAAGCTGCGGGAACTGAGTTCCATCAAATTCCCGAAAGCGGGAGGCGGTGCGGCTCATTCGGAAATCACAGTGAGCACCGAAGATGGCAAAAAGGTTGAGAAAGTTATCATCACCAAATCTGCTGATAACTTTTACGCGACTCGTTCCGGTGAGACTGCTGTTTACGAAGTGGACGGCAAGGCAATTGAAGATTTAATGGTGGGTGCCGCTGCCGTCAGAGAACCGAGCGCAGCTAAACCAGACGCCAAAAAATAGGGGCATGTGAACGCACTTCATACCGATCTATATCAGCTAACCATGGCCGCTGGTTATTATCAGGCGGGCAAAACGCAAGATAGGGCTACGTTTGAAATGTTTGTGCGACGCATGCCGTATAATCGAAATTTCTTTCTGGTGGCAGGCTTAGCCCAGGCCGTTGATTACGTCCTGAACCTGCGCTTTCACAAAGATCAAATTGACTATTTGCGCAGCCTTCGTCAATTCCAGAATGCTCCAACT
>JANMWO010000272.1:0-6081 GCA_031394025.1 Acidobacteriota bacterium | reverse complement strand
ATTTCCCGCATGAACTTTGAACTGGGCGAACGGTATGCGTCCGCAGTGCTTGCCTTGGGCACACCTGTGAAATCCATTGATCTGATTGGATGCCACGGCCAGACCATCTTTCATGAACGGGGAAATACGTTGCAGATCGGGGAACCGGCGGTGATTGCGGAACGCACGGGAATCCCTGTGATATCGAACTTCAGGCCGCGCGATATTGCGGCAGGCGGGCAAGGGGCACCACTGGTTCCGTTTGTGGATTACCTGCTTTTCAAACATCGAAACTTGTTGCGCGTGGCATTGAACATTGGTGGCATTGCCAACATCACCATACTGCAACCTGGATGCAAGTCCAGCGATGTGGTTGCCTTTGATACCGGCCCAGGAAATATGATCATAGATCAACTGTCCAGCATCGCCACCAAAGGAAAGCAGGATTACGATAAGGGTGGCAAGCTGTTCCTCAAAGGGAAAGTGAACCAGCCGCTGCTGCAGAAGCTGCTGCGTGATAAGTATTACACCAAGCCTGGACCAAAATCTGTGGGGCGTGAACAGTATGGCAAAGAGTTCGTTGCAAAGTTGATAGCCACTCAATTGGACATATTCGATTTGTTGGCCACCGCAACCGTACTGACTTCAGCAACCATCGCGGCATCCATTTTGAACTTCACGGGTGGCAGGTTGGATGAGCTAATTGTCGCAGGGGGTGGTGCACACAATCCACATTTGATGAGTCATCTGGCAGCCTTGCTACCGGGTGCCGCAGTGGTCACTTCCGATACGTTTGGAATCCCCGTGGATGCCAAGGAAGCCATCGCATTTGCGCTTTTAGCGAGGGAAACATGGGCCAGGCGTCCTGCAAATTTACCGTCAGCAACGGGAGCAAGTCATCCGGTGATTCTAGGTACAATCACAAACGCTTAGAAAGGGCACCTCACTGATTGTAAAGAAATTGAGACGTCCAACCGATAGTATTACTTTGCAGACTCTGTAAGGTTGGGAATCGGAAAAAGTGCTCGCATCCAAGCAGTTTAATAAGTGTCAGAAGTGTAAATCGGAATCCATTCGTTCGTCAAGGCGTCAGTCAGCACTTGATTCGATATTGGGATTGTTGGGGGTCCGCGCGTTGCGTTGCCAAAGCTGCGGAAAGCGATTCTACGCGTTTACTCCGTTACTCAATCAGTGCGAACACAAAGTGAAATCGGTAAGGGTTCCGAAACCGGTGCCACTCCTACCCACCCTGCCAGTGCCCTATTACGTTCCAACGGTGGCCCGCGTTTCACCGGTAGAAGAGATCCAGGCGATTGAAGAAGAATGGAATCGAAGGATTAGGCCAGAGGGCATGGTTGAAGAAACACTGTGCGCACAACTGGCCCATGTAACCTGGCATTTACGATGCTTGCATTCAGCGGAACGGGAAACAATTGCCGCCGCAGGCAAAAACCACGGCTTCAATTACGAATCAGCAATCAGCCTAATGCGTTGGCGCCTATCCGCAGAATCTGCCCTTACAACTGCTCTGGATCAACTGGAATCCTATCGAAACATGGCCAACAAAGAATTCGACGAAATGGGCGAATTTCGGAATTCCAGAAATTTATTAAGCCTGGCACAAGGCGCCGGACAATGCGACGGATGATTATCCGCAGATGACGCAGATTAGCGCAGATAAAACCAGCAATGAAGTTTGCGTTCATCGGCGTCCATCGGCGTCCATCTGCGGCTAATTAATCCGGTCCGCAGATGACGCAGATTAGCGCAGATAAAACCAGCAATGAAGTTTGCGTTCATCTGCGGATAATCAATCAGGTCCACTTTGCGTTCATCTGCGGATAGTTCACATAGCCCCATCCATCCCCACCCATAAATTCAAGGTGTTCAAATCTTCCTGGCCACTACTCTTTAAATATTGAAACACCTGCATTCGATAAGCAGCATAGTGACTCAGCACCAGACTCACGATCATGGATCCGCGGCTTGCCTTGCGTCCAAACATTTCTATTTCAGCGCGCAGATCAGCATCGGAACAGGAGCTCAACAGTTCCGCGAACATCGCCGAATGCTTCCCTATCTCCACTTTCACTTCGTCCAGATTCATCCTCTTTGCGGACGCCTGGCCAGTGGTCCAGGCTTGCCCCCATGCCGCCATGCTCCAGGAATCGGCCATGGCTCCGTGGAAATGGATGGGACCCATAATCGTCAAATACTGCAACAATTCCAGCATGCTACGCTGTTTGGGGGTTGGCCGATAGTCCAGCTTCGTGGCATCAACTTTTGATATTAAGTGCAGCAACAGGCGCACTTCGCCTCGCAGTGCAGAGATGAGTTCGTCTTTAGTTAGTACCATAATCCCTCGTATGAATGACTGCTTTGTTTGCCCGTTCATTGTATCGTTGACGGTCATCCAGCAGCAGCTAAATTCGGTGGAATCCTTTCAAAATATCCTTCGTGGCATATCGTAACGCAATTGGTCGACCGTGTGGGCAAGCCATGGGATATTCGCACTTACTCAACTCACTCAGCAGCCATTCCATTTTGCGCTGATCCAGTCGCATGTTGATTTTGATGGCAGCGCGGCAGGCTACCGATGCGGCAATGTTGCGACGCAAATCACTCACCGAAAGCTTCCGTAATTCGGCATCGGGGATTTCCAGAATCTCCAGCAGCGCACGTTCAATGCCGCTGGGGTCCAGCCCGGCAGGGGCTTCCTTTACCGCAACGGTTCGCTGCCCGAAAGGTTCCATGGAAAATCCGCTGGCATCCAAATCAGTGGCAATGCGCGCGTACTCAATTTGCTGCCCCGCGCTTAGCTCAAGAATCAGCGGAATCAGCAACTGCTGGCGCAAAACGGCGCCTGCGGCCTGTTCAGCCAATACCTTTTCAAACAGAATTCGTTCATGAGCCACGTGTTGATCAATGATCCACAACCCATCGCGACCAGCAGCGATGATGAAGCTTTCGTGGATTTGCCCAATAGGGCGCAGTTCGCCCAGGTTCATTACCAGGCCGGGGTCGGCCATCCACCACTGCGGAAACCCGCTATGTGGATCGTTGATTTTCAGTCGTGTTGCAGGTGTCGCAGTCGCGTCATTGAAGCCCACCCTTTGGGAGCCAGTGAAGTCGAAACGCTGACTGGGGCCGGGTTGAGCGCGCAAAGTGTATTCAGGCAGTTCATGATCTGCGGGTGCCATCGGCGGCGGTGCGGACATCTCCGGGTAAGATTGATTCTCAATCCCTTGTGTGAATTCTGAAAACGGAAGGTTGGCAACCGGCTGCGGAAATTGTGAAAGTGGCAGGGACGATGCAGGTCGTGTCTCCAGCAATAAACCACGAATAGTATCCCGAACAAAATCGTGCACTAATGTTCCATGACGGAAGCGGACCTCGGTTTTTGAAGGATGCACATTGACGTCCACTTCGCGCGCATCGCAATCCAGAAACAGCAGAGCGAAGGGATAAGATGCGGACGGCATCAGATTGTGAAACGCTGCAGAGATCGCATGCAGAATCAACTTGTCACGAATCAATCGACCATTGACGAATAGGAAAATGGAATTGCGATTGAGCTTTTGCACTTGCGGACGAGACACAAATCCGCGAAGCATGAAGACACGCAAATCCTCATCGGGCTCCTCTTCTGATTGCTGACCAGCGGGGACATAAGGAGGCGGCATGTGCAGCTCTTTTTCTTCGGTGCCAATGTCGATCAAATCTTCCAGCACATTGCTGCCAAATACCTGAAAGACTCGTTCGCGCAAAGTGCCCACTGGGGTCACGTTCAGCAGATCCTTGCCATCGTGCGTCAGCTCAAAAGTTTTATCGGGATGGGCCAAACTGTAGTGGGCCATCAACTGGGCGATGTGGGCGGTTTCAGTTTGGTCGGACCGCAGAAATTTCTTGCGCGCAGGCACGTTGAAGAACAGATCGCGAACCGTGATGGTGGTGCCCACACCCAATGCGGCTTCGTCACAAGCAATCATTTTGCCGCCCGCGATTTCAATGTGCGTTCCGGTGGTTTCCTCCACCGCGCGAGTCTCCAGCGTCAATCGCGAGACACTGGCAATAGACGGTAACGCTTCACCACGAAAGCCAAGCGTAGCAATCGAATTCAGGTCTTTAACGTGAGTGAGTTTGCTGGTGGCATGACGTTCAAAGGCCAGCAGGGCGTCGTCCCGTAGCATTCCCGAGCCATCGTCGATGATACGAATCAGTCGACGCCCCCCAGTTTCCGCTTCGACACGAATCCGATTGGCCCCGGCATCCAATGAATTTTCAAGCAGCTCTTTGACGACAGAAGCGGGACGTTCCACCACCTCGCCTGCCGCGATCTGATTAGCGACAGCGTCGGGAAGAACACGAATGCGGCCCATTAACGGCTATTGTAGCGGGATTCGACCCCCGCTGTTTCGTATTATCTGCCGCAAATACAGGTTAACCCTTGTCGGCATCCAAACGCATGGTGACGCTTTCTTTATTGGACTGGTAGAATCTCCCAATCACAGCATCCGACGGGAGATCAAGAATCTCCGGAATGTCCGTCAGATCAATTTCCGAATCAGGCCGGTGCGCAAGCCGCCGCAGTTCCATTCGTTTTTTAGTAGTTAGCTTTGACATACAGTTTCACTGCAAAATAATTTAGGTCCAAAAAGTTGCCTCCTTGGACCTACATAGAACCCGCCTACGGGTGTATCTGATAAAAATCATGGCCTGTTGGCCATAGGAACAAAGCTTGGCACAGAGGGCGGGAATGTTCAATGTTACTAACTGGGACAATCTGCGCTAACCACCCGCCACCTCAAAACATTACGATGCCTGTTATAAATTATTCGTTGGATTTTGGCATGCAATAATCGCAAGTGCAATGGGCATTGACTCCGCCGCTCTGCAGAGATCCAGAGGTGCACTGGGAAGATCCGAAATGCGATGCCCTGTTATCCACACGGCATTCAGAACATCCTGGTACCATTCCAGTGGATGTAATTTCAATCATCTTTGCCGCAGAACGGGTATCTGTCGCCTGAGCAACTCGCTCTGCGGTCACATCATCTACGAATTTGCCAAAAGCCTGATTGGTTTTCTTCAACCCTTTGCGGACCTGCTTAATGTCGGGCCCAATGGGAAGGTCTTCTGGACGATTGCCCGTCTCGTCTATCATCGCCTGACGAACACGTCGACCGACTTGTTCGGCGATGCCCTCAAGTGCAACTTGCCCACTCACCTTGTCCCGGTGTATGCGTCCTTCTGTGAGGGTTAATCGAAAAAGGTTCCCGGCCAATTCATCCTTGTTCATGAAATCCAGAAGTGATCGTTGCATGTCTGGAATATTCTTGAGCCGCTTAAGCTCCGAGTATTCCATGTTGTACATACCACGATACCCAGCGTTCTGAAATTGGCCGTAAAACTTTACCCCAGCCGTCGCTGCCGCCTTAGTCAAGCTAACTTCCAGTTCCGATATTTCATCGCGAATAACAATCCTGTCCACCGCATCACTTGGAACAGGAAGATCATGGAGCACACTAGCCAAGGAGATGAAGTAGGCTTGCGCAGCCGCTACATTAGCCTTTTTCGAATCACCGTTCAACGCGGTAAGGCAGCAAGCGAATCGTGAAAGTTTGAAATCATCAAGCGACTTGCTATCTATGATGGTCTTGCATTGGACAAAATTGTCTTGAATAGGAAGGTCGAGTGTGGCACAGGCAGCCATGGCCTTGTTAATTGCTTTCTTGAACGAAGTCCAATTGTCATAGCCAAGAGAACGCATCAGATCGCGTGCGTACCAATAGCGGGTGCCGTTTGTTTTGGCTAATTGTTCGAAGTGGCTATCTCCAGCCTCGTCGAAGCTGAATGGGCTCACATCTATTTCGGCCCGTACCATGAGTTAATTGTAAGGCCAAATTAGGGTAGAAAGGAAATTGAATGGAGCAGTAAGGATGCCCTTGCGACCCAATGTGATTGCCGTCTTCTTTTCGCAGGGAACTGGTGAATAACTACCTGCACAAATCCCCGGAATTGAGGTCTTTGTCCAGGTCTTTGTCCAGGTCTTTGTCCAGGTCTTTGTCCAGGTCTTTGTCCAGGTCTTTGTCCAGGTCTTTG
>JANMWO010000271.1:0-4813 GCA_031394025.1 Acidobacteriota bacterium | reverse complement strand
GGGCAACGGCGTCGAGGCGGCTTGGGTGGAGTGATCTTTGGCCCGACGCGCGGTGGTGGCGGCTATCCTGGTGGTAACGGCGGCGGGAACGGCGGTAACGGCGGCGGCTCACCTCGAAATGGCGGTAGCAATCCTCGCGGTAACAATGGTCCGAAAACCAAGTCCGCAGGTTCAGATCAGATTGCCCACGCATCGGGCGGCGATAGCTTCCCGGTTAGCGATGCATTCGCATTGGAAAACACGTTAACTCGCATGCGGCAGCGTTACACGCTCTTTTTTGTGTCCCCGTCTGAAGCTCGTTCCGGCCAGCAGCGCAGCATTAATTTAGAGTTGACGGAAGCAATTCGCAGTCGCTACGCCAATGCTGAAGTGCGCTTTCGCCGTACCTATTTTGCGGCGGCAGGTTCTGGCCCTGCAGAACCAACGTATGTCTCGAATGACGACCGCCCTGTTTTCACCCGACCCCGAAAAAGCAATGATGCAAATCGTGATGTGGATCGTCCTGTTGTTGGGCCGCGTCCAATATCGGATGGATCAGGCAGTGGCCCGCGCGGACCCAATCCGTCTCTTGGCGGATCCACCACGCCTAAACCGGCACAAGTGGAAGCTCCTGCTGCCGAACCAGAACAAAAAGTCGGCGGTTGGCGTAAAGTGGGCGAGTCTGAACCCATTAAGAAATAAAATTAACCTGCATCCGGAACATCTGAACTCCGTTAGACGACGTTTACATAAATGCGCTATATTGTTAAGCGTTAGTGCAATTTGAACTGGGAGGAACCAGGAATGAAAAAAGTAACATTAGTTTTTTCGCTGTTCGCAATGAGCACCTTTGCCGCAAGTTGGGAAGGTGTCATCTCCGACGCGAAATGTGCTGAAAAGCATGCTGGCGAAAAGTTGAACACATCTTGCGTTCGTAGTTGCGTAAAGGGTGGCGCAGCCCCCGTTTTCGTAACAAAAGATGGAAAAGTTCTGAAAATTCACAATCCAGATGGTTTGGGTGGTGAAGAGAATTTGGGTGTTCGCGTGAAGGTTGACGGAAAGGTTGACGGCGATTCCCTGCACGTTGACAGCGTCACAAAGCTCTAAGTTCTGAATCTTAAATTCGAGGAAGCGGATGCCATTGCGGTGTCCGCTTTTTTATTGCAATTTGCCGCGTCCAGCCACTGGCCAGATGCTTTCCACCGTTTCTCCGCGGATTCCATACACCTGTTCATGTAAATTCATTGCCACGCAAATGTGATTGGGCAGTACGTTCACCCGGTCACCCACCTTAAATCGATCCCTGGCACCCTTCAGCACCACCACCCCGTGTTCTTCGTTCATCCTGTCGAAAAGGGCATCTTTAGCTTGCGTCACAATGCCGCAACCCGGTTCGGAGGACTTGTCCGATGAAAAAGTTTTCGAGCCGCCGTCGATCACAAACTGATCTTCCACACTGGTGGAAACCACTGTCGTCAGAATGGTTGCAGCACAATCCTCCCAACTACAGGCACCACTCAGAATCACGTTGCGATCATTGAAAATGTAGGTTCCTGGACGCACCTCGTTCATCCCCTTCACTTCATGAGCATGCCATTCTGTTGGCGTGGACCCGCCGCTGACAATGCGCGCTTCGAGGCCCGCTGCTGTGAGTTGGTGAAGAGTTTCTTCAATGGCTTCGGACAAAGCGGCCATTTTCTGGGGTCCATCGGCAGTCCAGTCCTTGATATGACCAGGGTAGAAGGCGAAACCTTCCAGGTGGATGCCCTTCAGCTTGCTAACATCCTGCGCCAAACCGACCGCAGCCTTTCCTGGTGTGACGCCTACCCGATGCAGGCCCACATCCATTTCCACTAGAATGCCAATGTCCACACCTGCTTTGAACGCCGCCGCTGCAATTCCCTGGGCAGACTCCAAACTGTCTACCGATATGGTTAATTGAGTCTTCCTGGCCACTTCCACCATGCGGGCCAGTTTCAGTGCACCAATCACAGGGTAGGCAATCAGCAGTTCCTGAACGCCTGCTTCCACCATCACCTCGGCCTCACTGACCTTGGCCACAGACAACCCAACGGCCCCCAGGGCAAGCTGTTGAGCACCCAGTGCGGGGATCTTATGGGTCTTGGTATGCGGACGCAGCCGCAGTCCGTGAAGCGCTGTATATTCGGCCATACGGCGCAAGTTGCGTTCCATAATGTCCAGATCAATGACAATGGCCGGGGTATCGAGTTCAGAGATGTGCATGGGCAGAAATTGCTATTTTAGCGCGAAGGTGATCACAAACTTACCCTGCTGCGGATTCTTATAGTACAGCTCAAGATCCTTTACCTTATTTTTGCCTTCAACCGGGAAATATAAAAGACCTTCTACGGTTTCCGTAGTTTCCTTTTCTATCAGTACTTTCTGTTTCAGGACTTCAAGTAAAGGATTCACTTTTTCCTTAGACCCATCGGACAGCGTAGCCTCTGCCGATGCTACCGCCGACGTGTTCCCAACACCGCCACCGTTTCCCGGCATCTGCGAACCGCGTCCGCCCAATCCGCCCCAGGTGGGACCGTTGCTGGAAGTTCCTGCACCGCCACTGCTGTATGTCGTTCGGACCATCAGTTTGGCTGCACCGGCAATTTGGCTTGGTTGAAATGGTTGAACTTTAAGGCCCGCTTTGGAATTCAATAACGAAAAATCATCGAGCCAGATCTTGATCGCACCCTCTTTGGGAGTGATTTTTACCTTCACAACGACGATGGTTCCGCCCATATCGTCTCCTAAAAGTGCCTTTATTTCGTCTTTATCGACAATAACGGTTGCCTCTGCATCCAGTATTTCGTTTCCGCTGCGGCCTGGAAGTGGCTTTTTTTCGGCTGCAAAGATGGCAACTGCGGTCAATGTTAAGAGAAAGGCCCTGCGCATGTCGAAATTATACTCCTTGTCGTCTGAAACGTGTTCAAACTTTACGGTCCCCTGCCCGATATGGTGGGTGTGAGCCAGCTAATGGACAATGCGAACAAGATTTTAGACGCAGCGGAATCCATGCGCGTTGCTGGTCATAAAGGGTCAGATTGGAGCATTCTGGTGGGTTCTGAAGGCGCAATCCACATGGTTTCAGGCTCTGATTGGCCGCTGGATTCGTTGCGAGCACACCATGGCGCAACTCAGGCTTACCGTGTGGTCCAGCAGGATGACCAGATTCAGGTGGAAGGCAAAGACGAGCGTCGGGCCGTTGTAATTCGATCTCATCCACCCAATCATCTGCTGAAGTTGTTGCTCCCGGAACGTCGGGACTATCATTTTTAGCTTTTGCACTACCGCAACCCTCCTTCACTTTGTATACTCGATAGGTACCAATTTTTAGAGCTAAGGGCGTGTGTATCAACCGCGTGGGAATTTACTCCAAGTAAATTATGCGTTGGTTATACCCTGGTTGTTTCTTAACGTTGATTTTAAGCATGGTTTTTTTAGGCATGGAGGAGTGGAATGGGCGTTCAAATTTCGACCCGCAGTGCGGGCGATGTAACAATTGTGGATGTTGCCGGTAAGATTACGCTGGGTGAAGGCTCCAGCGCTCTGCGCGATAAGGTGAAAGAACTTTCCGCAACCGGCGTTAAAAAGATGCTCATCAATCTTGGTGACGTCAACTATATTGACAGTTCCGGAATTGGCGAATTGGTAAGCGCCTTTACCACCGTTTCCAACTCAGGCGGGGCTTTGAAACTGCTGAATCTGACCAAGCGAGTTCATGATCTTTTGCAGATTACGAAGTTGTACACAGTGTTTGAAGTATTCGACAGCGAAGATGCTGCATTGAAGAGTTTTTAAGGGTTTCGTTAACAGTTTTACGAGTGGGTCGGCCAACCGGTCGGCCCTACCCAATTCCCATGGAAATAGAAAAATTAAAGCGGGAACGCGCTGTCGATGCGGTTTACAAAGTTCTCCGTCAGGCCATTCTTAACTCCACCCTGAAGCCTGGGGAACGCTTGCACATTGACCAGCTTTCCGAAAAGCTGGGCGTCAGTCTGACGCCTGTACGCAACGCGATTCAACAATTAGCCACCGAAGGCCTGGTGGAAGTATTGCCGCGAAGCGGAACTTTTGTGGCCAGTTTGTCGCCTAAAGACGTGAAAGAAACGTTCGACATCCGTTGTGCTTTGGAGTGCTTAGCTGCTGAAAAAGCAGTGGAACGCATTCAGGCTGCAGATTTGAAGCGTCTCAAAACATTGGTACAATCTCTGCGCAAACCAGTGAAAAATGAGCAGGACCGTTTGCAGCACGAACGAGACAACAGCGATTTTCATTTTTCTATCATTCGGCTTGCAGGCAATCAGCGACTTTACGAAGTCTATAACAGTCTCAACGCGCATTTGAAAATCGCCCACATTCATATGGGCATTGATTCAGGCGTCTCACGGCTTAAAGAAGAGCAGGATGAGCACGAAGAAATCTTCTGTGCCCTGGAAGCCCGCGACGCAGCACGGGTGACCATTGCCATGCGGCACCACATTACCCGCGCCCGTGATTCCCTTATCGCCAGCTTGAAAGAAAAATAAAAAAGACTGCACAAAAGTTGGGTAGTGTGGTCTATGCAAGATATTCTATTGGAATGCGAATTGTAAATCCCATGTCTGTATTTGCCCTCTGTCTCCTGCTGCTTCCCATGGCCCAAGCGAAGGATGCCAAGTGGATCAAAATGTTCAATGGCAAAGATCTGAAAGGTTGGAAAGCTTCCGAACGTGCTGACCAATGGAAAGTTGAAAATGGCACTATTGTTGCCCAAGGGGAACGAAGCCATCTGTTCTGGATGACAAAGCAATGTGTCGATTGCGAATTTGAAGCGCAG
>JANMWO010000213.1:0-27774 GCA_031394025.1 Acidobacteriota bacterium | reverse complement strand
GCAACGCTTGTATTTTATTTATGCCGGGGGAACTTTTTATTGAGTACCAATTGGCGGCACAGCAAATGAAGCCGCAGAGTTTTGTAGCAATGGCTGCTTATGGACTTTATGGAATGGGTTACATTGGCACGGCGAAGGCTTACGGGGAAGGTGGTTATGAAACGAGTGAAGTTTCCAGGGTTGGTCCGGAAGTGGAGCAGGTGTTGATGGAAGGAATGCGCAGGTTATTAGCGTAGGCATTGGTGGAACAGGCGATGCGCCACATGCCACTTAGTTTTCCCGCATCGGATCAACAGATCACCACAAGCCCGGCAAGCAGCGCCATGGTGTGCGCAGGCTGTACGCTGGAAACTCAATCGGGAACTTGCGCACCAACTCTGCCTCTTCCCAATCAACCCGTAGTTTCGACCCCACTAAGTAACATGCAGCCGCCGCCAGCAATATCACACCACTTGACGCTAGGAGTCCAGTTGCCAATAGCATTGCGAAGAGCGATAAATACATAGGATGCCGCAGCCATCGGTATGCTCCCACCGTCACCAGTACATCAGCATCACTTGGTGCTGACCGAATGGCCCACACAAACAATGCTGCGCCGAACGGAGCCAGTAGCGACGCGCCCACTAATTCCCAACTCTCAGGATGCAGTGGGCCCGCGTTCATGGATAGTGTGATGATGGCCGCTGCCGCAATTTGAAGCAGTGTGCCCACTATCACTGGCGCACTTACACCCATGTTGACCGCACCACTTACCTGCCGAAGCCTGGGTAATGCACTTACAATCGCTGCCGACGCCAATACCAGCCACGAACCAAGGTACGCACCAAAAGCAGCAATTCGCAACGGGTTCATGGACATTCAGAACCATCATAGCCGTGTGTAACTAATGTCAATTTTCTGTTGGTAACTTTTGCGCCCCATCAATCACCAGAACTTCAATCGGAGCCTTGCGCGATTCCAGTTTCAAGCCCAGCGTTGCCAGTGCGTTTGGCAAGGAATCGCCAGAAGCTTTTTCCATATACTGCAATGCTTGCGGTGGCAGAACCACTCCCGCAGCAACTGCCGAACGAATCATCATTGCTTGAAAATCTTCCGCTGAAAAATCCAGTGTGAAGTCATAGTTGCCTTTCAGTTCGGTCATATCCACAACCGGTCGATCTACAAAGCGCGCCAGCGTATCAGCCACGTTGGCCATTGTCATCTTCTTCGCCTCAAATTTGTTGTTTCCAAATGCGAAGTAAGATCCATTTCCGTAGTTAACCGTGGTGCCGCTACGGCCTCCGCTGACCGCTATGTTGACAGCCTTTTTTGCTGCTTCTTCGGCCTCGGTATTTTGTTCTGGGGCCAATTCCTTTAACTTCAGCCCACTCTTCGCAGGCACCAGAGTGAACACCGGAAACTCCTTCGACGTACGATGCATCTCCATTTGAAAGCGGTCGGCCAGCAGCGCTTGCACCATCTCTTGCATCTGTTCCCGCTTGGCCCCTGCGGGCATTGTTGCACTAATGTTAAACCGATCCGATGCCATCCAATCCGGCCCGGAAATCTGGTAGTGCTTCACCTTATATGCCATCCCGATCAGATCTTTTAAAGATAGGTAAGTGAAGCGAACCTGAGCTTCGTCTATGTGGACACCAACGTTCACTTGTCCACTGGCTGATGGAGCGGCCGGCCGGATGGACGCCACCTCAAATTCAGGTCGCGCCTGCTGTCCAAATGCCGCAAGACATAGAAATGGGAGAAGCAGTTTTTGGGACGATTTCATAAATGAGTATACGAACTTCCTGGAGATTTGTTCTGATGCAATAGAAAAATTGTGTCCGGCAGTAAATCCGGTACTGTAGTACTCAGCGTATATCACCTAGGACCAGCGCAACAGAGCCTTGGGTTCCTTCGGGAGAGAAATGCTACAAAATTCAACAACAAGCATTTGGAAACGATTTTCCAAAGCCGCATTTTCAAAAGCCACATTTTCAAAAGTCACAACAGCAGCCGCCTTTTTCGCTGCTGCGGTAACAACAACCTATGGTTCCAGCCATCGCGAGGCGCTGGCCATTCTAAACGAGCCCTGTGCCGATAACACCGACACTTACGCCTGGGTAGCACCTGGCGCGCACGACAAGCTTTATCTGATCATGAACTTCAATCCGTTACATGAACCAGGTCAAGGCAATCAGGGCTTGCGTGCCTGCAACGGCTATCGTTATGAGTTCCACATTGGAATGGGCACCAGCCTGAAGGATCGCGTTCTGTATCGCGTTGAGTTCACCAACAACATCAATCCGGCAAAGGCTCCTGGCCCGAACGATGCTCTGGGCGGTGGTAACGAAATACTTTGGCAGTTAACTGGCGGCACCGAGAAAATGAAAATTACCCGCATTGTGGGTTCGGCCGATAACAACAGTGACCGCGCCGCCCGTGGCGGTAACGTCACCGTGCTTGCGGACAACCTCAACGTGCTCCCCAACAATCACGGTCCTCAGACGGATCGGCTGGTATATGGTCTTGGACCCTTCAAGGGTTACGATTCAGGCGATCCTACAAGCCGCGAAGTGGGCCTCTACGATCAAGCGTTTGTCGACAAATTCATTCAACCGCTATCCAACGGCGGCCGTATTATTGCCGGTCAATTCGACGATCCATATCAGTTGGATGAGAAAGGGATTTTCGATCTGGTCAACTTGAATCGCGACGACCTGGGTGGAATTTCCGGCGCACGTCGTCCTCCAGGAAGGGATATATTCACCGGCTTCAACATCTTTTCCATCGCCATGGAAATTCCGATGAGCGACATTTTCCCGGCAGGAATTCCGCACAATGGGGTGCTGCAAGCCACTTCCACCGATAGCCTGCTTCGCGTCTGGTCCAGCATCAGCCGTCAACAAACGCAGACTCTGGATATAACCAACATCATCACCGGCCTGAAAGGGTCTGGCGATTTTGCCCAGGTCGGTCGCAATGCTCTGCCCCTGTTCGATGCAGGCCTGGTTGGAACCCAACGGCAGATTGTTTACCTGCGTTCCAGTCCAATGAATGATGTAACCAACTTTGGTGCAGATATCCTGTATCCAGTGCTGGTGCGTGATGCGGATGCTCTGGGCATTTACAAAGCGCTAGGCGTTCCCGCTGCCTCTGTGGCTGCGTTACGTGGGCCACGTTTAGACATCATCAATGCCATCAACCTGGGTCGTCCCATCCCTATTGAAGATGGATCTACGGGTGATGTACTGACCATTGACGCATCCATTGATTCCAGCTTTCCCAACGGACGTCGGCTAGGTGGCGGGACCGCACCAAATCGGCATCAAGTGAACGTCAACACAGTCTTGATCAGCTTGATTGTGGCTGGTAATCCCAACGCCGGTTTGGCCAAGGGAACGGAAGTCAACGATAAGAACTTTTTGAGCAGGTTCCCATTCCTGGCACCGGCTCATCAAGGTCTGTTGCAAGGTCATGGTGGAGTAAACACTCCTCCTGTGCCGGACATTCCGCTGCCGTAAATTGCAGTAACTTTGTACGACACAATGCCTGCCCCACGATCTGCACTTATGTGGGGCAGGCATATAGGTACGTAACATCCATTGAGTCCAACTTACTGCCAAAATGAAGTATGCATCGTTGTTGGGTTGAAGTTTCGCTAGGCCAGATCGCTCGTAATTTTCAAGCAGTGCGCGACGTTGTTGGTTCCAACGTGGAAGTGATGCCAGTGGTGAAGGCCGATGCCTACCGTCATGGTTCACGCGAAGTGGCCGCTGTACTGGCCAATTGCGGCGCAAAATGGATGGGCGTTTCCAGCGTCGGCGAAGCAGTTCTTCTGCGCGAAGCTGGCATTACCGCACGCCTGCTGGTGATGGCCGATTTCCTCCCCAGCGAACGTGAAGCCTTGTTCGAATACAGCCTGACCCCAGCCCTGCACTCTTTAGAAGACATCGCCAGTTTTGAGGAGATGGCCCGCGAACGTGCCGTTACGGCGCCCTATCATTTAAAGATTGATAGCGGCATGGGTCGGCTGGGAACGCGTTCCGCCGCTACTGAAATTCACAGCGCCGTGGCTTCCGCTATCCATGCCCAATTGGAAGGCCTCATGACACACTTCGCTTCGGCAGCGGATTACATTTCCATGCAGACAGAGGAGCAGATTGCACAATTCCGTTCCATTACAACGGCCCTCCATGGAATGGGCGTCCATCCGCGATATCTGCATTTGGCCAGCACCATTGCCATTGCCTACAATCGGCAAGAGGCTTGGGGTAACTTCGTTCGTCCCGGTCACGCGATTTACGGTTACATTTCCCCAGCTCGCGGCGAATCGCCACCACGATTGCTGAACGTCAGCCCGGCTTTGTGTTGGAAGACTCGAGTCCTGGCCGTCAAAGATGTCCCAAAAGGAGCGCAGATCGGCTACGGCGGCATGTTTCGCGCACCCAAACCAATGCGCATTGCCGTGCTGGCCGCCGGGTATGCCGACGGACTGCCACATGGCATGGGCAACAAAGGCAGGGTGATTGTGCACGGCCAGTTCTGCAACGTCATCGGCGCAGTTTCCATGGATTTGACCACCATTGATATAACTCACGTAGAGCAGGCCAAAGCCGGGGATGTAGTGACTCTTTTAGGCAAAGAAGGCGACGCTTCCATTGATGCGCAACAGATGGCCAAGATGGCCGGAGAGATCTCCTATAGCCTGTTGTGCGGAATCAGTGCCAGAGTGGAACGGGTTTATGTGGATTGATGGGTAGTTAAGGATTTTCCCTTAATCTGACGATAGCCATCCTGACGAGTAGCCTATCGCCATGACAACCCAATCCAGAACCTTTTCCAGTCTTTGGAAGCCATCCTTGACTGATTTCTTCTTCCTTACTCTGCTGTTCTGGCTCTTCCTGGCTGACCCTTCTGGTTGGGAACGCTTGCTGTTTGACGGGGATACCGCGCTGCACACACGTGTTGGCGATTTCATTTTGGACAACGGCCATGTCCCGAAAATTGATCCGTTCTCCTTTACATTGCCTGGGGAGCGCTGGTTTGCCTTTCAATGGGGAACGGGGTTGATTTTCGCTCTGCTGAACCGTTGGGTTGGATTGAAGGGCATCGTGTTGCTGTGCGGTGTAATCATCGCTCTTTATCAGGTGATTGTTGCTCGCGATATGGTGCGTCGCGGATCCAATGGTTTGATCGCCATTCTGCTGGTCATGCTGGGTTGCAACGCTGCGGCAATTCACTATCATGCACGGCCTCATTTATTTACTCTGTTGTTTCTGGCTTGCGGAAATTATCTCATCGCCCGGGACCGCGAAGCTCAATCCTGGCACCTGTGGTTGGTGCTGCCGATGATGGCTCTTTGGGCCAATCTGCACAGCGGGTTTCCAGTGATGCTCGCCTTGATCGGCATTCTTGCCGGCGGAGCATTCCTGCATCAGGATTGGGCGAAAGTGAAACGCTACGGTGCCTTGGTTGTTCTATCGGCTGGGGCCACATTGTTAAACCCCAACGGCTTTGCGCTGTATCAGCACATTTCCAAATTCCTGAACAATAAGTGGGCCATGGATAACATCAACGAATATCAATCGCCAGTGTTCCGGTCTGAGGCAATGTATTCCTACATGGCCATTCTCTTTGTCGCCATGATGGTGTGTGCCAAGCACTTCGCCAAAAAGGAATGGACGGAATGCGGCTGGATTTTATTCCTCGGAATGGGGTCGCTGGTTTCCGCGCGGCACGTCCCTCTATTTGTGATTACAGTGTTGCCTTTGATCGGCGTGGCACTGACAGAATTGTGGGAAGAATTAACCCGCGGGCAATCGCGCAAAGCAACGCTGGGAGTGCTGCGGGAAATGTCCGATAAGGTCACCGGGAAGTTCCAACCAATCAGCGTGTGGGCTGCCGTCGGCTTGGCTGCCGTGGTGTTGTTCACCAGTGCCGACCGTTGGCCAAGAGATCTTTCCGACAAGTATTTTCCCCGCGATGTGGTGCGTCGCTACGCTGTTTCATTGGCCACCAATCGTGTCTTTACGACAGACCAGTGGGGCGACTACCTGCTGTGGGTGAACTACCCCAAACAGCGCAATTTTATGGATGGGCGCAGCGATTTCTTTCAGGAAAAAGTAGGGGCCGATTATCTAACCATCTCCGAAGGCAAGCCCGGTTGGCAGGAAGCTTTGACACGTTACGCCGTCGATATCGTGCTGGTACCTCCGGGAACACCGCTGATCGAGTTACTGGAAAGAGAAGGGCACTGGTCTGTGCAGCATCGCGATAAAACCAGCGTCCTGCTTACCCGTCTGGAAAATGGGTTAAAAAGCGGGATGTAATCCAGGATGAAAAAAGTCCGCTAGGCGGAATCGCCCAATGCCACTTAGTTTTCCGCAATCGGACAGCTTCAAGTGTTGGAGCGAAGCGTATCAGGCCTTTGAAAAACCTGATAACTTCACACTGGAGCTGTCCGATTTAGGCATTCAGCCTGCCAAGTCCGCCTAGCGGGCTTTTTTCAAACCTTCGAGTGCTTGGAAAACTTCTGAAATCGGGCAGGGTTGAAAGCCAGATACTGCAGAAAAATGAACGAAGACCGCCACTGTTAAAGGCTTTCATTCACAACAGGCTTTGCAATTGCAATGGTGGTCACGCTCGGGCCATTTCCTATCCTACCGGCTTGGCGGTGCTGGCCGAAGCATCACATTCATATTGGCTATGCTCCCTTCCACCAACAATTCAATTGCATCGCCATCAGCCGTCTGATAACCCTTGACTGAAGGCGACAGCGAATACATGCCTTTGCCCACGCCCTTGAATTCAAAACTCCCATCGGGCGGCAGTATCAGCGTCTGGCGATCGGGCACTCTATCGGCAAACAAGCTCAACCGCATGTTGGCTGGAATAGGATTGCCGTCACTCAGCACAATTCTGCCGCGAAGTGCGAATGCCGGGCGAACTGCAATATCCCCCACATTCACTTCTTGGCCATCATCTTTCGTCGCGCATTCCATGACCTGAGCCACCAGGTTTCTTGTAGCCAGCGAATCCATCTTTCCATGCAAGAACCAAACTCGTCCAGCAGGAACATTGGTGATTACAAACTCACCTTTTTCATTCGTACCAATGCGAATCTCCGGCAAAGTCTTTCCTGAAATATTTGTGTGTGAGCTGAGGCCCACTTCAACATTTGGAACCGGCTTGCCATCAAGGACAACGCGCCCACGAATGGTTGCCCCATCGGTAACTGTGATGGATTTCCGGTCGGCGCCGGTTGGCAACGTGGCCAACTTGGCCGCCATGCCGCGCGGTGACACTTGCAGGATCATGCTTTGCGCAGGCTTGGAATATGCCATCTCGAATTCGCCTTTGTTGTTGGTTACTGCCACCAAATCAATCCAATTGGTCGGCCCGAATGCGCGTCCTCGCTCAAAGATGATCCCCTGCTGCTCCACCAGCACATCCCGAACAGCGTCGCCATGCGCGTCAATTACTTTGCCGCGGACTATTTGCGACATGTCATCGGGGGTGGTGCGTTGCTTCAGCACTGCAGGCGCAATTGGGCCTTTCGTCGGGTTCACTTTTTTGATGAATTCAGCGCTGAACCCTTCACGGACAACCAGCAAATTAAACAATAGATCGCTGCTTAGTCCAGGAATCGTGAAGTCCCCCTCGGCAGACGTAACGGCGCGTTTGCCGCAGTCCACATAGCAGGTTGGGCACAACAGATCTAGGCCCTCTTTGGCTCCTGCTGAGTAAACCATCACGGTTGCATTCGCAATGGGAGCGTTGGTGGCATCGACTATTTTTCCGGTGGCGGTTACACGCTCAGCAGCCAAAGCAGGGAACGCGAAGAACAAGGCGGTGATGAGGGGGCTCAATTTTCGCATGGCTATATCATATGCCATTCCTTCCGACAGGTTTCGCTAATTGGGAATGTGGATAGAAGGATCACCTGCGCTTTAAGTGTGAACCTCGTCGCTGGTAGGTCAGTGCAGTACAGCTCTGGGCTATAGTCTTCACTCTCTGCTTGGAATGCGCCGACAAATGGAAAATCGCGCGGCCAATGGAGAGCACTGGCCGCGCAAGGAGGAGATTGGAACATCGGTACTTTCTGAAAATTTTGACTAGTCGGCCTGCTGGGCTTGTGGGGAGGGATTATAGGCTGCGCCAGAGGACGCCGATGCGGCCATGGCCATTGGCTGCTGGCCTAATCCTAATTGGCGCATCAAATAATTTAAATTCGATTCCAATTCGCCTACTTTTCCGTTCATCATGGCAAGACTGGTTTCATATGCCGGCTCAGCAGCCGGGCGGAATTTGCTCAACACAGCGCTGCGAGCAAAATCGGAGACGCTGCGGGCCCCTAGGGTTCCGCAAGCATCCTTTAAGCTATCGAATTCTTCCTCGCTCAACCTGAAGTTGACAAGTTTCGTTCTGGGGTTGGTGACTGCCATACTCTGTATGTGCTCCGATATACTTTAGTGTGCAGAACATGAGGAAACTCTCATCTGAAAATGCTTTACACCCCTGCAAATAGGCGTTTTTCATTGAATTCCTTGGCAAAATCAAAAATGAGGTGAAATGTTTTACCCTCAAATGAGGGTAGCCCCTCACCCCATGGCAGGTACACCGATAACCTCAGGCTGATCCAAACCCCACATAAGTCTAAATCAATGCTTCATTTTCCTCCAAGCAAGGCCGTATGATGGAGAGGAGGAATTTTTCCCATCTTCAAATTTTGCGTTTTGGCTTCATCCAGTTCCGGCAATTGCGCCTTCATCGCCACAGATACTACACGCATTCTGCTGGATGCAGGTTTGAGCCGCAAGGAAACCTTTGCCCGCCTGGCCCAAATTGGCGAAGATCCAACCAAGTTGGACGCTATCTTCATTACTCACGAACATAGCGACCACGTGGCTGGCCTGCCTGTGCTGGCCAAGACCCTGAAGATCCCCATTTATTTAACTAATAAGACAGCGCCCATGCTGGCCTGGGGCGAGTTTCAGCCGACGCTGGAAACGTTTCAAGCCGGAACCACCGTGGTTGTGGGTGATATTGAAGTGGATAGTTTCACCATTCCACACGACGCGGTGGACGCGGTGGGCTACTGTTTTCGGGCGCAAGGCATTAAAGCCGCAGTGGCCACTGACCTTGGCTACATTCCCGAAAACATTAAGTTTCACCTGCGCGATTCCGACATTCTGTTGCTGGAATCCAACCACGATCTGGAAATGCTGAAAGTTGGCCCCTACCCCTGGCAGGTGAAGCAACGGGTGATGGGTCGCAACGGGCATTTGTCCAACGACGCTACTGCCCGGTTCATCCGTGAGGATATGAGTTCCCGCGTCTCCACACTGTTACTAGGCCATCTGAGCGACCACAACAATTATCCGGCCCTGGTGGAACTATCGGTTTCGCAAGCATTGAAAGAACGCGGCCTGACCCCGAAGATGGCGGTCACCTGCGGCAAAACTATATCTGAAGTTTTTATTTACTAGGAAATCATGATTGAACGTTATACCCGGCCCGCGATGGGCGCTATTTGGAGTGATGAAGGGAAGTATCGTGCCTGGTTGGCGGTGGAACTGGCCGCAGCTGAAGTACTTGCGGAGATGGGCGAGGTGCCTGTAACAGCCGCTGAAAAGCTGCGCGCCCATGCCGATTTCGACCTTACCCGCATTCTGGACATAGAACGTGAAGTGAAGCACGACGTGATTGCTTTCACTACTGCGGTTTCAGAAAAGATGAAGGCGGCGGGTGCTGCCGAGGAATCCCGGTGGCTGCATTTCGGGCTTACTTCTAATGATGTAGTAGATACGGCGCAGGCTTTGCTGATTTTGCAGGCATCGGGCATTGTGGCCGATGGTGTGGAGCGGTTGATCACAGTTTTGAAACGTCGGGCCTTGGAGTTTAAGCATACTGTGCAAATGGGGCGGACCCATGGGATTCATGCGGAACCGATCACGTTTGGATTGAAGATTGCACTTTGGTTCGACGAATTGAAGCGGAATCAGGTGCGCTTCGTTGCGGCGGCTGAAGATATGCGTGCGGGGAAGATTTCTGGTGCGGTGGGGACGTTTGCGCATATCGGCCCGGCTGCCGAAGAAAAGATTTGTCAGCGGTTGGGTTTGAAAGCGGCGCCGATCTCGTCACAGGTGCTGAGTCGGGACTCCCATGCAAACTATATCCATACTTTGGCGCTGATTGCGGCAACTTGCGAGAAAATCGCGTTGGAAATCCGGCATTTGCAACGGACGGAGGTTCGGGAAGCAGAGGAACCGTTCGGTGCTGGACAAAAAGGTTCGTCGGCTATGCCGCATAAGCGGAATCCGGTGACGTGTGAGCAGATTTGCGGACTGGCACGCATTGTTCGGTCAAACGTTCAGGCGGCTTATGAAAACATTCCGTTGTGGCATGAACGGGATATTTCGCACTCGTCGGTGGAGCGCGTGATTGTTCCAGATTCCACTATTCTTGTAGATTATATTTTGCAGAAGACCATTTGGTTGGTGGATGGAATGGTGGTGCATCCCCAACGCATGCTGCGTAATTTGAACATGACAAAGGGCTTAATCTTTTCCGGGCAGCTTCTTCTGGACCTTCTGGCGGACGGCATGTTGCGCGAAGCAGCTTACAAAGTGGTGCAAACACACGCCATGCGCTGTTGGGAAGAAGAAGGCGACTTTCGGGCAGCAGTGGAAAACGACCCGGAAATCCGCAGCCATCTATCACTTGAGAAGATTGGAGAAGCGTTTTCAGCGGATCGTCAATTGAAGAACGTGGATTTCATCTTTGAGCGAGTTTTCGGTAGCAAGTAGTTACTATAACTATAGTTATTAACAGTATGAGAGTACTCATGGTACCAGTACCCTCTAAATCCCGAGTGTGCTTGCGTGGTCAAATGAAAATTTGTTGGAATCCCTATCATCCATATCCATTGGTTTAACTACTTTTAATGTAGGGTGTTTTCACTTAGTTTGCATCCGCTTACAGAATCATCGATAGTTTTTACGGGGAGTGGGCTAGGGTCTACACCTTAGTAACTATAATAATAGTATTAAATTAGCCCTTTCAATTTCAGCGCGTTGCCGTAAACTATGGATGGATACATATGGGTGCCAAAGTTGCAGTCGCGTTAGAGATGAGAGCTATCGATATGGCCAAAGTGCTTTTAGTCGATGACGACCCCACGTCTCGGCTTACTTTGCAGGCAGTACTAACGATGGGCGGCTACTCGGTGGATGCAGCCTCTTCCGCAGCGGAAGCAATCGGGAAATTAGAGTCCACAGAGTATTCCCTAGTACTAAGCGACCTACACGCTGACTCATCAGACGCCGGTCTTCAGTTGATGGCATTTGCTCGAAGTATGCAATACCGTCCGGCGACTGCTTTGTTGACTTCTTCCAGAACCGTTGAGATCGCTCCTGTTGGTCGGCAACAGGGCGATGTGCTGATTGAACCGCAGGATGTTCCAGAGTTGCTGGAAAAAGTAGCCGATTTGATTGGGGAACGGGCGAGCCGAATGCTGCAGCGGGAACTGAGACAAAGCCGGAACTAGTACTTAGTTACAGTAAAACCGCCAGGCTGAATGCCCAATGTCACTTAGTTTGTCGGCAATCGGACAGCTTCAAGGTTGGAGCAAAGCGCATCAGGGTGGCTGCGGCATTCTATGGTGGCTGAATCATTATCGCTTTGGTCCAGCGGAGTGGCTATGGCGCTCACTTACTTACGGCAAACGGCAACCAATGACTTTGGAAGCCTAGTTACTCACCCTGATCGCCAGCCTTGGTTAGCGCATCACCGGTCAATCGAAACACTGTCCACTCATCCATCGGCTTTGCGCCTAACGATTTATAAAAGCCGATGGCTGGTTCGTTCCAGTCAAGAACGCTCCATTCCACGCGACCGTAATCGAGCTCCACGGCAAGCGCAGCCAACCGCAACAGCAGTGCTTTGCCGATACCCTTTCCTCGAAATTCCGGTTCCACGTAGAGATCTTCCAAATAGAACCCAGGCTTGCCTAAGAATGTACTGAAGTTGTGAAAGAACAGCGCAAAACCACAGGCCACACCTTGCCATTCGGCAATCAGAACTTCCGCCACAGGACGCTCACCAAACAACCATTTTTCCAGCATCTGTGGGGTGGCCACTACTTCCTTCGACAGCTTCTCATAATCCGCCAGCCCTTGAATCAAGTGCAGAATTACAGCCGTATCTTCGCGCACTGCTGGACGAATCATCAGGCTCAATGGGCGATCCCCAATTGCGATTCCACAAACAGAAAGTTGTCTGCTGCATTGGAGATTGCTTTTTCAATGGGTAAGCCACCGGAATGGCCCCCTTCCGTATCGTAATGCAACAACATCGGTTTCGATTGCCCGCTCAGCGATTGCATCAGTGCCGCCATTTTACGGGCATGCAGTGGGTCCACACGCGTATCCGAATCACCGCTGATGAACATGGTGGCGGGATACTTCACACCCTCTTTCACGTTATGATATGGCGAATATTTCCTGATGAACTGGAACTGATCCGGCTCATCCGATGAACCATATTCCGGCACCCAAAATCGAGCGATTTTGAACATGTGGTAACGCACCATATCCAGCAATGGAATGTTGCACAACACCGCCCCATAAAGGTCAGGCCGCTGTAACTCCACCGCACCAACCAGCAATCCCCCGTTCGATCCGCCGCTGATGGCCAGCTTTTCAGGCCGTGTATATTTGTTGGCAATCAGATATTCAGCAGCAGCAATAAAGTCATCAAACACGTTTTGCTTTTTCTCTTTCGTCCCCGCCTTGTGCCACTCTTCACCAAACTCTCCGCCGCCTCGCAAACTGGGTACTGCAAAGACGCCTCCATTCTCCGCCCAGTAAGCTGCCGTCGCGCTGAAGCTGGGAGTCATGCTGATGTTGAAACCGCCATAAGCTGTAAGGAGTACGGGATTATTTCCATCTAACTGCAGGCCCTTTTTATAGGTCAGAAACATTGGGATTTTCGTCCCATCTTTTGACGAATACCAGACCTGCTTTACTTCCATCTGATCGGCATTAAAAGGTACGTCCATCTTCGCCCAAAGCTTGGTTGCTCCGTCGGTCACCTGATACCGTTGAATAAGTGGCGGAGTAGATACAGATTGATATTGATAGAAAGCTTCATTGCTTCCCCAACGCCCAAAAAGCCCGTTGGCTGTTCCAATTCCCGGCTGCGCTACTTCCCGCAGCATCTTGCCAGCGGTGGAATAGACACGAAGCTTTGAGACCACATTTTCCAGATAAGTGACGCTTATATTTCCGCCCACCAAGTGCATATTCTCCAATGGCCATGGACCTTCTGGAATCACTTCCCGCCACTTCGCGCGATCCATGTTGCTCAGCTTGGCAGCCATCACCCGACCCTTGGGTGCCTTCCAGTTGGTCTCAAAGAATATTTCGTCACCACCAATGGCGGCACTAAACTTGTTCGGCAAATCGTCAACCACCACTCGCACCGGGCCGCCCTTTTTCGTATCCAAAAGGTAGACCTCTGTATGGTCTCCGGAAGAGCCTAACCACACTGAAAATAGGATGTAGCGACCAGTATCATCCTGCCTCATCCCGATTCCGTATTGATTGCCATACCGTTCACCAAAAATGAGTTTCGCCGTAGTGTCACCCAGCGCCCTGTAATAGACACGGGGCCCTTCTTTCAGCATGGTGGCGTAGTAATACCCTTTGTGATCTTCCGCAAAAACAATGCCATAGTAGCGGGCACGCGGCAGATCGTCTTCCAATTGTCGCCGCGTGTCCACATTCATTAACTTCAAATTCACTTCGTCTTCACCGCCCTGGCGAATCCCGAAAGCAATCATCTTTCCGTCATTACTGACTTCAAACAACGAAGCGGATTTTCCCTTGCCTAACTTGTTTCCATCCACCAACACTTCTTCTGCGCCGTTCAACCCTTGCCTCAAACAAAGCATTGGCTGGCTGGAATCTTTCGGACGTCGTGAATAGAAATACCGACCTCCAGCTTCGTGAGGAACGCCAATGGAATCCACTCGCATCAATTCCCCCAAGCGCTTCTCAACACGAGCCCTTCCTGGAACGGCATCAAGAAATGATTTGGTATAGCCCATTTGGGATTTCACCCATTCCCGTGTCCGTGGTGATTCCTGATCTTCCAACCAGCGATAATTATCGGTGATCTTCACACCGTGAATGGTTTCAACAACGGGTTCTTTGAGTGTTTCAGGGGAACTATTGGCTGCCATAAGATAGGTAACTGGAACAAGTAAAAAAGTCACAAGCTTCATTGCGGGAACTCCTGATTCAATTGATGGTAGTTTACCAAAGCAATTCCAGCAGTTGCTATGGCTTTTTTTACTGACTGCGAAGTTAGCGCCGCCAACTCAACCATGCGGCTTTCCTTCAAGCGGGTTGGCGCAGCGCGCAACTGATCCGTTGAATGTCCGGGATGCGTCATCAGTTCCGTAACGCCATCGGGAATGTGTTGGATGATGTCCATCAACGCAGCAGAATCCAGACGCCCAGTCACCGCGAAGCCCCAGAAATGATCGGTATGCCGCAGCCCTGTGAAATCCATCTTTGGTCCAAAATGACGGATCAGGCTTCCTGTAATTCGCTGCCCAAGTTCGGCTTTAACTGGCGCTGGAAAATCAATGGGTCGCCGCACCCAGGGGATGTTGAAGTCCAGTGCAATGCGGCGAACTGCATTAAACACAGGGGGTAGAAGATGCGTGTGTTTATGGGTATCCAAATGCGTTGGAACAATTCCAGTGGCCATGATTCTTTTTACCTGGGCCGCCAGTTCTTCGTAAATCCTGATCTTGCCCGCATACACTTGCCGCGTCAAATCAAAGCTGGAAGACGGAAAGCATCTATCTGGATCAAGTAGAGATTGGCCACCAATTAGAACCAGATGACAACCAATATCCAGCGTTGGTGTCTGCTTTGCCAATTGCACCGCATGGTCAAAAGCAACGCCATTGGCCATCAAGGTGGTGGCGGTCAGAATCCCATTTCGATGAGCCATAACAATGCCTTCATTCACGTCCCGTGTGAAGCCGAAGTCATCGGCATTGGTGACCAGATATTTCATTGACGCTTAGAAAAATTTCAATTGGATGCTTAAGAACTTCTTCGGATTGGCTCGGAAATCTTTCATCAATCCATTCATTTCTTTCGCTGTTCCATTCAACGATTCAAACAATTGCGGGTTCACCATTAGCTGACCCATAGTGCCCTGACCGGCATTCAACTTTTCAACAGTTGTATCAATTTTTGCCAGCAGTTTATTCAGCCGATTGCTTAGCTCATCATCCTTCAGCAGCTTGCCTGCGGTGCCCTTTCCCTGGTTCAACTCTTCTACCAACTTCTTTAATTCAACGGTTGTTTTCTTGGCTTCATCAAACAGCGCTGGATCTTTCAAAAGCTTCCCGGCGGTTCCATTTCCAGCTTGCAGATCGTCAATCATTTTGTCCAGCTTGGCTATACCGCCGCGCACGTCCTTCACGGAACTCTGCAGGTCGTTATAAATGGCTTCGTCGTAAAGCAGTTTGCCCATGGTGCCCTTTCCTTCGGCAACCACCTTGGCCACTTTTTGCACATCCACAACCACCTTCTGCACCTCAGCTACCGTTTGCGTTGCCCGCTGATAAAGTTCATCGTCCACAAGCAACTTTCCAATGCTGCCCTTGCCCGATTCCACCAGGCCAACAATCCTATCCACTCTTACAGCAATGCCTTGCATGGATTGCAGCGTGGGGTAAGCGGCATTCACAAGATCCTGAAATTCCTGTGTGTCCAAGCTTTTCAATTCGCCGCCAGCTTGTACCGCAGTGGCGCTTTTGCCTTTGCGAATATTCATATACTTGCTACCCAGCAAGTTTTCAGCCCCTACCGATGCTTGCGAGTCCACAGGAATAGCTTTAATCATGCGGTCATCAATAGCCATGCTGATTTTGATGATCCGCTGTGGCTTATTTTCGCCCGATAATTCAATCTTCTTCAGCTTGCCCACTTCAATCCCATTCAGGCGAACGGCGGCTCCTTCGGTCATAGCCGATGAATCATCCATATAGGTGTACAGCATGACATTGGAGGAAAACAGGCTCTTGTTGCCTGTCAAAAGAAATACCAGAAATCCCAGGAGTGCCAGGGAAATAATCCCGGTAATCCCTACTCGAAGCTTGGCCCAACTTATTTTTTCTGCGGAAGGCATATTGATTGATCAGGCCCTTTGCATATTGAATTTTGAAACATAAGGATCGGTGGATGCCGCCAGTTCATCCTCAGTACCTTCAAACACTAATCGACCTTCCTGCATTACGAAAAAACGAGTTCGCAAATGCATCCGCTGGGCAGGCGGAACCTCCAGCACTTTCTCAGTTTGCGGGTTATAACGAAAAGTTGCAAGCATATGTCCGTCCTGGAACCGATGGGTGACAATCATTGACGCCGTATTTCGCAGTTCCCGCTCCTTAATCAGAAGCGCCACAATGCGGTTGGCGGTAATGGGGTCAAGCCCCGCAGTGGGGGAATCATACAGCACCAGTCGAGGCTCCGTAACCGTGGCTCGGGCTATGCCAACCCTGCGTCGCATGCCGCCGGAAAGTTCGCTTGGAAACTTTTCCAGAGTTTGCGGCAATCCTACGAATTGCAGCACTTCTTCCACTCTGCGCCGCACTTCCTCGCTGGGGATAGAGACGTTCTTTTGGTTGATTAATGGATAGGAGACATTCTCTTCAATGGTCATAGAATCAAAAAGTCCTCCTTCCTGAAACAACACTCCCGTTCGAGCACGCATCTCAAACCATTCCTCTTCGCGCAGATTGGTCACGTCACGACCAAACAAAAAAATTCTACCAGAGCCTGCTCTCAATAATCCCAGTGCCAACTTTAACAAAACCGTTTTGCCCGAACCAGCCGCTCCATACAGAACAATGGTGTCACTTGCTTTCAATTGAAACGATACGCTGTTCAGCGCCGGTGACTCATCGCCGTCAAAGTGCAGGGATACATTTTCAAACCGCAGAATATCATCATCAGCCATGGCGTAATTACGTTGCGATCCAAACAAAAATGCGCGTGATAAAAATGTCGATCACAAAAATCCACACGCTGGCCACAACTACTGCCTGCGTTGTGGCACGGCCCACACCCTGCGTTCCGCCGGTGGTCTTCATCCCAAAAAAGCAGCCGACACTGGCGATGATGTAGGCAAAGATAAAGGGCTTCAGCAACCCTTGCGCCAGGTCATTGTATTCCAATGCCTGATAAGACGAAACCCAATATTGAGATCCCGTTGTAAGTCGCAACAAAGGCACTCCCACCATATAACCACCGAAAAGCCCAATGAAATCGGCCAATACGGTGAGCAGTGGAAGCATGATGCAAAGGGCAATCAGGCGCGGAGTAACTAACTTCTTAATGGGATCAGTTCCCAATGCCCGCATGGCATCTATCTGCTCAGTGACTTTCATGGAACCCAGTTCACTGGCAATGCCGGAAGCATTTCTTCCAGCAACAAGCAGTGCTGTCAGTACCGGACCCAATTCGCGAACCAACGTGAGAGCGGTGATTTTACCCACTTCGCCAGAAGCCCCGTATTGCGCCAGCGCACGGGACATTTGCAACGCCATCACAGCACCACTGAAAAAGCCAATCAAAATGGTAATGGGTAAACTACCAACGCCAATGGTGTCCATCTGCAATAGCAGATCCTGTCCATAGAAGGGGCGTCGAATAACATTTTGCGTAGCTCTGCCAGCCAAGCCCAAATACTCTTGAAATAACAGGACTTTCAGCTTCAGGAAGTCGAGCAAACAGGATAATCCTTGAGACTTGATGCTAACACGAGGGGCGGCTTCAAAACACTATCCAACGCATTCTTGCGGTGACCCGAACGCCAACGATACTGCCGGGCGTAACCGTTGATGGCCTAATAATCTGGTCATTCCCACAAAGGCCCGAACAATGTGCGGCGGATTCCCGTTGCCCCAATAAGAGGTCATCGACCGCGGACCGCGCTTAGGGCAATCGAAGAAAACACGATCACTCCAGTGCATCCAACCAAGGTCGTGTTCGGCATCGTCAGCCATCACGTCTAACATGTTCTGCATCAGCCGCGCCCCAAAGGCATGGCGGTAATGATTCATGAACAAGATATCCGAATAACCGTTGCGCACTTCTTCCACGAATTCTGAAAAGCCCACTGCATTGCTCAAATTGATGCAGGCATTTGGTTCCCGCGCATGTCGATCACCGCCAGAAATGAGTGGCTTCATATAGCGATCTGCCAATGCCGGTACCAGCCTGTTCTCACTCCAAGGTCGAAGCCCATTCAACTCAAACGCATGAATGCGCCGTTGGTGACGTTCCAGAAATTCTTCAATCATGGACTGGTGCAAAGTGTTGCCGGCTTTCGGTTCGTCCCACAGTGGATGATTAAAGACAATGAGCACTTCTGGCATGGCGTGCAGCGTGGTAAGCACGTCGTCCAAAAGTGTTTCGTTGGGAGCGTCTTTGTACTGCTGCATAGCATCCTGCAAGGTGGCTGCTTTGGATAACGGCAGGTTGTGGATCCCTAAATGAATGAAGCTGCCCGTCAACGGGACAGTCCATTCCACCGATATGGGTGCCCTATGGTTTTGTTCAATCAATTCCAGCGGTGCCAGAATTTCGTTATGATCGGTCAACGAAATATATGGATATAACCCAAGCGCGGCAATTTGATCTACTTCCACTTTATAGGCTTGACGCGGAGACAGTGGCGGAGTCCAGTAGCCTCGATTGAAATTCAGTGCTTCGCCATTGAGTCGCTGGTAACGTTCACATTGGCGGGCGATCACTGTGCGCAGCCCGGGAATGCGTCGGGAAATGCGCGGGATGAATCCTAACAGCTCATGAGAATGGTAAGTATGCCCATGCAGGGACACGCCTGTTCTAAAATTCTTACAAGGGTTGGGGGATCGCCATTCAAACGACAGGGTGGATGAGATCATGCGGACGCGTCATCGTATTGTAATAGATGTGAGCAAGGAAAGTACTAAAAAATGTGTAGAAGCATAAAAGTTCTTCGTCAACCAGCACTCGTTGCCACCAAGGAAGATATGCAAGCCGCTGCTTTGCAATTTGTGCGCAAAATTAGCGGAACCAGGAAACCGTCTCGGGTGGATCAAGGCGTGTTCGACCGGGCGGTGGAAGAAATTACCCAGGCAAGCGAAAAGCTATTAATGGAAATGACCCCCAGGCGTTCTGTGCCTGAGGGTCTTATCAAACAAAATTTAGAAGGATAGCGAACCGGGGCCGGGGGAGGTGGCCCCAATCGTAGAGAAATTCAATAGCAAGCAATTTCTCCGATGCAAATAGTTAGGACGCGACTTCAACAGGCACTGCGGCTGCCGCTTTTTTGCGGGTAGCCCGTTTCTTTTCGGCCGGTGGTTGACGGTCAGATTTCTTTAAGTGTCCCAAAGCAATGGAGGTTAAGAACTTCTTTTCTCCATGATCATCAAACTTGATGACAATTTGTTCTTCGGTGCAAGTGACGACGCTGCCGAGGCCAAATTTCTGGTGTTCGACTTGAGCACCGGTAGCGTAGGCGGGTTTTGCCATTCTTTGAAGACTCCTAATACAAAGATAACAAAATCTTTAGCTTTTGTCTAATGCGCAAAGGATGACGCCGGTGAACTAAAGAGAATTATCCGCAGATGGCGCAGATGACGCAGATAAAACCACTACAAAATCTCCTTTGGTGTTCATCTGCGCTTATCTGCGTCATCTGCGGATGAAATTCAAATGCCTCATCCAAGTGAACTAACCAATCAGGTTACTCCACCTGGGTAGTTGTTTGGCATATGAAGTAATGGTACCTTCTACTAACGTTAGAAATACTTAACTTACTAGGATCACCCAACATGTTACTCCAGCCCCCCGCTTCCTTCCGCATACTTACAACCGCGATCACCTTTACTTTCCTATTCGGTGCCAACGCGAACTCTCAAACAATATTCAACAGCATTCCCACTCCCCTGCCCGGCAACGTCAGCAGCGTTGGTCCCGAAGCCTATGGGTACCGCGAATTAGGCGATGGCATTATCTTCACCCCTGGTTCACCCCGGCTGGTTTCCACGGTCAGTGTCGTGATGTCCTCCTGGGCTTGCACCAGTGGCGCTTGGTTTAATCCGGTCGGCAATCCCAATGCTTGCGTTACCGTTCCTGGGTCTACAGCCAATCAACCGGTCACTTTGAATATCTATGGAGTCAGTGGGGCTTCTGGAGTGGGCCCGTTGCTGGGTACTGTTACTCAAACGTTTGCGATTCCCTACCGCCCTTCCACCGAAGCAGCTCATTGCTTTGTAGGCAGCCCCATTGGTGGCGATGGCACGCAATGGTATAACCCAGCGACTAACAAATGTCATCATGGCGTTGCCAATGTCATCACGTTCAACCTCTCCAGCCTATTACTTACACTTCCAGACAAAGTAATTGTCGGAATCACTTACAACACGACTAACTACGGCAAGAATCCCCTTGGCAACTTACCTTGCCGAGCTACCATTCAAGGCTGCTTTTATGATTCCTTGAATATAAGCGTTGAAGGCAACCCAATTCTAGGTAGCGTGATCGATCCCAATGGTATCTACGTGAATTGGGTCAATCCGGCTTCCTCGTGCAATGGAACTTTCGGCTCCTTGCAGCTCGATACCGGCACCATGCCCTCTTGTTGGGGCGATCTGCATCCTCAAATTCAAGTAAATTCCATCCCTGGCGATGTATTCCAGGTTCGCTATGCCTCAAATCTCACCGCCGGAGATAGTGTTATTAACCTCACTAACTCGGGTGCAAACGGGGCGTCGCTCAGTGGTCCCGGTTTTGGTGGAGCAATCGGCAACATCTGCGCCAATGTCTACGCATTTTCGCCGGATGAACAACTTATATCCTGTTGTTCTTGTTTGATCACTCCCAACGGTTTGGCTTCCTTATCCGTCAATGACGATCTGATTTACAACACACTAACTGGCATCAAGCCCAATTCGATTGTTGTGAAACTGGTCAATACGGCTGCTACCCCTACCTTTACGGGTGTCAATTGTAACAACAGTGCCGGATTGGCCAACACGGCCAATTTTCCAGTAGCCACTGGCATGTTAGCTTACGGAACAACGCTGCACCAGGCACAGCCAGTGGGCACCTTCGCCGTGACGGAAACCCCGTTTATAGCGGCCACTCTTAGCGTGAGCGAACTGGCTAGTATAACCAATCGTTGCTCAAACATTCTGGGCAATGGCAGTGGATTCGGTATTTGCCGATCCTGCCGTTCCGGTGGTTTGAGCGCAAAAAGATAAGCACGTCCTTTCCTGTCCGAATTGGGCAATCTGGAACCTCCAGGTTGCCCTTACCCTAAGGCTTCTTCCAGAATCTGTCGAAAGTAACAGATGGGCATGAATCGCGCACCCTGGTACCTTCCACTTCTCCTTATCCTGCCTGCCTTTTATCCTCTCGCCTATGAATGCTGGCGTGTTCTGCCCAACCAGATCCCAACCGGATTCATCAACACCGATGGGCCCTCATACATAGCCAATGCGCGGGAACATTTCGATGAAGGCTTCCACCTTACTTACGGCAATCCTTACGCCAGCTACGAAACTCCAAGGGTCTTTTTTCAACCGCAAACTTTCTTACTAGCCCTCATTGTGCGCACCGGGCTTGACCCCGGAATTGCCTACCACCTGTTCGGATTCCTCGCCCAACTCTTCTGCGCATTCGTGGCTGTTCGACTCTACGAAAAACTAGCTGGTTGGCAGACCGCTGCTCAAAAAATCGGCATATGGTGCCTGTTTTGGGGCGGTGGATTGCTATCCTTGACCGGCATGGCAGTGGGACACTTTATGGGCGTCGATTCAACCATCGCATCCATGGCCCTGGACCCCGACGAAGGCTGGTGGATGCTCAATTTTGGGCGCAATCTGACCAGCCCCATGGAAGCCTATTATCACGGTGTTTTCCTGTTAGCCATGTTATTCCTGCTGGAAAAACGCTTTGCCTGGGTGCTGGGACTTTGTGCCTTAGCTTCCATTTCTCATCCGTTCACCGGCATCAGTCTGGCTGCCGTTATCGTGGTGTATTGCACCCTGGAATTGCTGCTGAAAAGTGGCGCAGTCTCCTGGAAATTGTTTGCCGGATCGGTCAGCGTGGCTGTCTTGCATGTGGCTTACTACCTGGTGTTCTTGAACAGCATTCCCGAACACCGCAATATGCAATCGCAATGGCTGCTGGAATGGGTTTACCTGCCTTGGACCTTCGGTTGCGCCCTGGCCATTGTCGGCTTTTTAGTCTTCGCCCGCTTTAGCCGTTGGGATCGATTGCAACCAGCGCTGCACGATACAACAACGCGTCTTCTAATCGTTTGGTTTGCCGTAATCTTTGCACTTACCCAGCATCAGCTTGTTATGAAGCCTATTCAGCCCATCCATTTCGCCCATGGGTACGATTGGATTGCGCTGTTTTTCTTAGCCTTGCCCATCTTACTTGACGTACTTCACAACTTACTCTCTATCAGACAACCAGTGGCACGAGTTCTGGCCATGGGAGCTTTTCTTCTCATTCTGTTTTCCGATAATCTGTTGTGGTTTCGCACCTTCGGAAAAACGCAGGTGCAGCGCTACACCATCTCATTAAGTGCTGACCAAAAAGCAGTCCTAAGCTGGGTAAATACTCATGCAGCGCCTGGGAGTTTTGTGGTCAGTGAGGATGCTTCCCTCAACTACTTGACCTCTACCTATACCCGCCTGCGCGCCTGGTATGGCCATCCTTTGAACACCCCCCACTATCGGGAACGATTGGCGGAGGCGCAAAACGTATTCTTATTGGGGAAAGCGGTCAGCACAGATCACCCGGTGTATTACATCCCTTCCACAACTCGAAACTGGAAAGCTCCGGTTGGAGCAGAAGTTGTCTTTCGGAATGATTCCTATATTGTTTGGCAGTCCGAATCAGGGAAACTTCTGGGCAGAAACTAACGATTGACTAACGCCTGGCGCCGCGAGTTTGACTTGAGTTTCGATTCAAGGTTCACAACCGGCGGTTGGGCATAGCCCACCAACTTTCCTTTGGCACTGTACAGCGGACCCATATATCCAGGCACCATTGCCGCAGGGGCACCGTCCATGTTCAAATCAACCGGTCTTCTATGTAGGTATGCCGATGTCGTAAACGCCAAAATACACCCAGCCACCAAACTTTTCCAGCATATCTGTAATTTCGATATCTGAAACCTGGTGAATCCCATCACAATCACTTCCTTAGGGATTTCACATGCAAGGTGTATGCCAAACCTGAAACCGTGGATTATTGGCGTTTTTTACCGGATCAGGCAGCACAGTTGGAAAAGTTTCCTTACCGGGCTGAAAAAATTACCACATTTTTGGAGCTGTCGCGGGCAACTTACTTACACTCTACGACGATTTGTGATGTTGGAGCGCTAACCTTCTTGTCATGGCTGGCCGTCACCTGATAGGCAATGTTTGTCCGCCGACCCTGTCGTGAATTGTGCGGGAATTGAATGTAATCACCATTGCGAAACTCAGAATTTTCAGGCACAACAATGGGAGTTGAACTCCAAAGAGATGGTGCTGTCGGGCTACCCCGATGCCATCCACCAATGGCGTAGTGCAGGTTATACAGCGTGCCAGCAGGACTGTTGGCCTTCCATTTCAGCAAATTGATTCCTTCCGCATGGGGAGTGCACTCAAATTCTTCAGGCATACCGAATTGCGGCTCAGGACGTTCTACACACTCCACCGGCTCAACGCGTTCGACACGTTCGACACGTTCGGTTTGTTCCGCAACGGCCAGCGGGATTCCGATCATCTGCAAGAACTGTTCATTTCCTTCAGGCAGCGCTCGAAGCGGTTCAACCAGCCCATAGGCTCGTTTGCGAACCTCCTCGCTGGCCAGCTTTTTGCTGTCCAATACAATCCGAATTTCGGTTTCAGTCCGCTCAAAATCAATCTTCGCTTTTTCGAATTCCGCTTTCGGTAAATAGAAGCGGTCCATAGCGGCATTTAAGGCGGATTGTTCCATTCTTAAGCTGGCATCGGCTGCTCTGAGAGCTTCCAGATCGTCCATTTTCAATGCTTTACGACGCACTTCTTCGCCCGCCGCGTTCTTACGGTCCGATGCCATCCGAATTTCAGTCTCCATCCGATCCAGCTCAGTCTTGGCTCGTTCCAAGTCCGCTTTGGCGCTAAAAAGGTGATCCATGGCATTCGTTAAGGCAACTTGCCCTTGTTTTAGCCTCGTATTGTGCTCTTTAAGATGTTCCAGGTCGCCGGTTGTGAGGGGTAACTGCGTTAGAAAAGCACCAGCCAAAGTGACAAAGCGATCAACCCATTCGGCCAGCTTAGACTCTTCTTGAGGTAGATAATTTAGCATATAAAACTCCTGCCGCAACTTACGTGGTTAGTCGTTTGCGACTTCTTTTGGTTGCCGTCTCGTTTTGCTGCGGATCTTCGGGGCGCGTCGCAATGACGATTCTGCAATTTTGTAACACTTTTTGCCCGGCACATCAGACCAAGCAGAGGGGTATAGGTTATATTTGGGGCTATCGGCAGAATCCCACTGCAACTTCAGGAGTTGCATGTGGGTGTGGGATAGGCGTCCCCGCCCTCATCCTGCAGAATCTCCAACCTTCGTTGGGATAAACCTGTGGCTCCCCGGCCTGGATGGGAAAACTAAGTGGCATTGGGCGTCTTCGCCATGGGCGATTTCAAGATCTGAAAAGGACAAGCCAGGAGGCATGTCCCATCGAAGTTCCCAACCTCAAATCTTCGACCCAGTTCTTCCCGGTTCTTCCAGGGGGCCAAAATGGGAATGGTTTTCGGCGTAGTTAACTCATTCCTGTGTGGCAGTGGAAAGCAGGTCTTGCGGCCGCAGTTTTCTTAGCTTTGTCTATACTCAGGAAACAGGCGGAGATTCCGGGGAGATAGAGTAATTCCCAGAACTTAATTCTCTTAGCAAAAAACGTGAGGAAGCTCGGAGATTCTACCGCGATGCCTGTCCAACCTTATAAATGGGGCCGTGGTTATCGCAATGGCCATTGTGATGGTGATGCAGATGGTCGCCGACTAAGTAATCTACGTGATCGCCGTGGGGCACTGCTTCGTGGCCGCAACCTTCGCCGTGAATGTGCGTGGCATCGTGATGGGTGCAATGGTGCGGAAGACAATCGGCGGGGTTCATTGCGGATATTTCAATGACATGTTCGTCGAAATGGTCGCCATGGGGGCTGTGCAGGTGGCCGTCGTGCAGATAATCGGTATGATCGCCGTGACGGATGGCCGTATGTCCGCAGCCGTCGCCGTGGACGTGGGAGTGCAGTTCATGGAATTTGTGATGATGGCGCATGACAATGCCTTCTACAATAAGAGTAACACCCCTATAAATGGCCAATACAAAAGAAACCTATCGAATTCAGGGCATGGACTGCGCTGAAGAAGTGTCGCAATTGCGGCGAGCCTTGGGTGGCGTGACAGGCATTTACGACCTGGGCTTTGACGTGGTCAACGGCAAGATGACGGTTGAGTTCGATCACGAAAAGATGGCCCCTGAGGCGATTCACGCAGCCGTTGCCGGGTTGGGCATGAAAGCTGTTGCCTGGGATTCCGGAGTGGTGGCGCAAGCATCGTGGTGGCAACAAAATTCACGACGAGTATTGGCGATAGGAAGTGGCGCGGCTTTGCTGGCGGGGATTCTGCTGATTGCCTGGCACGAAGGCCGTTTTTCGTTGAGCCTGCTGGCCCATGAACATCATGGTGAGCCAATGCCTTTGCCCGCACTGCTCTGCTTCATTGCGGCAATGATTTTGGGGGCAGCTCCTTCTTTAGAAAAAGCGTTGAAGTCACTGGCGATATTGCGACCGGATATGAGCGCGCTGATGTTGCTTTCCATCTTCGGCGCTTCGTTTTTAGGCGAATGGATGGAAGGGGCCACCGTATCGTTCCTATTCGCATTGGCCAACTTACTGGAAGCTTACAGTATGGATAAGGCCAGGGCGGCGATCAGTTCGTTACTTGGCGAATCACCCAAAGAAGCGGTGATTGTCCACAAAGATCATGAACATAAAACGCCGGTGGCAAATGTGAAGTTGGGGGAGACGGCGCGCGTTCGGCCGGGCGATACCATTCCGTTTGACGGCGATGTTACCGAAGGCATTTCCAGTGTGAACCAATCGTTTCTAACTGGGGAATCGGTGGCTGTGCTTAAGGAAGCGGGCAGCAAAGTTTACGCTGGCACAATGAACATGGACGGTGTGCTGGACCTGAAAATCACCCGTCTTTATCAGGATTCCACGCTGGCCCGCACGCTGCGTATGGTTGAGGAATCGCAACAACGACGGGCGGCATCGGAACAGTTTGTGGAACGGTTCGCGCGAATTTATACGCCGGTGGTCATGCTGTTGTCGTTGCTGGTGGCCGTAATTCCGCCGCTGTTTATGGGCGGAGTTTGGAGTGAATGGTTCTACACAGGGATGGTGATTTTGTTGATCTCCTGCCCCTGTGCATTGGTGATTTCGACGCCGGTAACTATGGTGGCGGCATTGGCTTCGGCAGCGCGGCAGGGAGTGCTGATTAAGGGTGGCGCGTTTTTGGAACAGGCGGCGCTGATTCGCACGCTGGCGTTCGATAAAACCGGGGTGCTGACCGGAGGTATGCCTGAAGTGAAGTCCATTACGGTGTGGAACGGATGCACCGAGCAGGAAGCGTATGAAGTGCTGGGTTCCTTGGAACAGAATAGTGAACATCCCATTGCCCAGGCCATTATGAGTCATGTCCGGTTGCGGGTGAATCGGTTCTTACCAGTGAGTGAGTTTTATGCCGATGCGGGGCGCGGGGTTGAGGCGGTGGTGGACGGGCGTAAGTTGTGGCTAGGTAGTTTGCGGATGGCCAAGGAACGCGGAGTGAGTGTGGAAAGTAGCGCGGGTATCGAAGTGTTTTTGGGATCGGGTAACGAACTGCTGGCGCGGGTGGCAATGGAAGATGCGCCGCGTGCCGAAGCGAAATTCATTTTGCAGGAATTGCGTGGGTTAGGCATTAGTCGCATGTTGATGCTTACCGGCGATAGGAAAGAAGTGGCCGATGATGTGGCTAATTTCCTGGGGATTGAAGAAGTGCATGCGGAGATCCTGCCTGGGGAGAAGGCCAATTTCATTCGAAGTCTGGAAGGGCAAGGGTCCCGCGTAGCAATGGTAGGCGATGGTGTGAACGATGCGGAGGCGATGGCTTCGGCATATGTGGGAATCGCCGTGGCCCATCAAGGTACGGACATGGCGGCCGAAGCAGCGGATATTATTTTGAATAGTGGAAACATTCGGCAGCTCCCTTTTTTGCTGCGGCATGCACGGGCTGCACGGAGCATTGTGCTGCAGAATGTCACATTGGCGCTGGTTACTAAGTTGGTCTTTTTGGTGTTAGTGGCGTTCGGAATCAAGACGCTGTGGCTGGCCATCATCGCCGATATGGGGGCGACGCTGTGCGTAACGTTCAATGCTTTGCGAATGCTGCGGGTAAGAAGTTGAGCGTTTTTTTAACCTGAATTCCGAAGTTAGTGGGATAGGCCTCCGGCCACCTCTAAGTTCATCAGGGATGCCCTGTAGTTTTTCGGAGATCGGAATGAAAAAAGCTCGCAAGCGAGCGGGCAGGTAGAGTCGAGGATGGACGCGGGTGCTGACGCTACATTGTCGCCGCCCCGTTTCCCATCCCCGCTCATCAAACCGGACGTGCCGATTTCCGGCATCCGGCTT
>JANMWO010000211.1:0-9199 GCA_031394025.1 Acidobacteriota bacterium | reverse complement strand
GCAACGCTTGTATTTTATTTATGCCGGGGGAACTTTTTATTGAGTACCAATTGGCGGCACAGCAAATGAAGCCGCAGAGTTTTGTAGCAATGGCTGCTTATGGACTTTATGGAATGGGTTACATTGGCACGGCGAAGGCTTTCGGTGAAGGCGGTTATGAAACGAGTGAAGTTTCCAGGGTTGGTCCGGAAGTGGAGCAGGTGTTGATGGAAGGTATGCGCAGGTTGTTGGCGTAGGCAACAGAATTGCATTCCATTGGGGAAAGCTTCGGCTTGCCCCAAGAAGTTACTAATGGAAGAAGCAACTCGCCCTTTAAAAATCGCGTAAAGCCTGATGAGGTGCCGCCATCCGCAACGCATTCAATACGGCCAACGCGTCAATCGCTTCCTGGCCGATAGCGCCAGCAACCGGCGAAAGGTATCCGCCTGCCGCCAATACCATCCCAATCATGCTGAGCGCCATGCCGCCTACCGCACTCTCCAGTGCTATGCGACGCATCCGCCGCCCAATATGAATTAGTTCGTCCACTTTGCCTAACGAAGCAACCAACACCACGGCATCGGCAGCCTCAGCAGTAATGTCACAGTTGGGGCCAAACGCGATGCCCACCGTTGCAGCTTGCATCGCCGGGGCGTCGTTGATGCCATCGCCTAGGAATATGGTTGGGGCCAGCGCTGCCTCCGCCCGCACAATGGTCACTTTCTCTTCTGGAGTCTTTCCAAAATACACATTGCTTATCCCCACTTGACCCGCCAAATATTGCACTTCGGATTGGCGATCCCCTGATAACAATAAGACTCGGGTTATTTGGTGGCTTGGGCCAAGATGCTTGATGAAAGACTTACTTTCTGGTCGTGGGGCATCATGGAATCGGAATGCGGCGACAAACTTTCCGTCACGTAGCAGAATGCATTCCATACCCGCCACCGGTGCGGGAAGGCCTGCGAATGTGACCTGTTTGCGACTGGTGATTTGAATCTTCGCCGAATGCACCACCCCAGTCAAGCCCTCACCTGGCCGCTCGCTAATGTCGGAGGCGGGTATCAGCGCAATAGCACGCTCGCTGGCAGCGCTCATAATACTGGCAGATAACGGATGCTTGGAATACTGTTCAAGACTGGCGGCTAACTGAATGGCATCGGCCTCGGTGATTCCATCGCCACATACAATGTCAGTAAGTGATGGCTTGCCGTAAGTCAGCGTGCCGGTCTTATCAAAGATCACAGTGCGGCATCCGTCGATTTGTTCCAGCACCGCTGGATTCTTGATGATGATGGAACGTTTAGCAGCGGCGGAAATGGCACCCATAATTGCAATTGGGATGGCCAGCAGAAGTGGGCAGGGAGTGGCGATTACCAAAACTGCTAGAAACCGCGAAGCCTCGCCTGAAATTAAATAACCTATAGTTGCGACGGCCAAGGCAACCAGCGTGTACCAAGTTCCCAAACGGTCTGCCAGGCGGCGCATGTGTGGCTTGTTGTTTTCCGCCTCAAGCATCACACGCATGATCTTCGAATAGCGGGAATCCACAGGAAGACTTTTGACCATTACGGTTACTGCTGTCTCTCCATTCACGGCGCCGGACAACACCTCAGCCCCAGGACCTTTACTAATTTGGAAGGGCTCGCCGGTTAAATAAGATTCGTCCATGGTGCCTTGCCCTTCGGTGACAACACCATCGACGGGACAAATTTCGTGAGGGAAAACAACCAGATGGTCACCGATGGTGACCTGATCCAGATTGATGTCTTCCATCTGAAGATTCGTTGAACGATGAGCGCTGCGAGGCATACGCTTGGCCAATGCGGCTAGAACGTCTGATGCTCGGCGTGCGGCATATTGTTCCAATCCAACGCCGCTGGATAGCATGAGCACAATAATGACGCCCGCTAGATATTCACCCAAAAGGAGAGACACCAAAATGGAAAGGCCCGCCAGCAAATCGGAACCATATTCACCAGCCAACATGCTTCGAACCAGGTCGTATAGAAGTGGAACACCGCCCATCAATAAGACGGCCAGCAGCGGCCAATTCGCATGAGAGTTCGGGTACGGCCCCGCATAACGGAGCAATAGGTGGGTGATAAGCCCCACTGCCGCAAGACAAGCAATGAGTGTTTCCTTAGAAAATCGTTTCACTACTTGTATGTGTAGCAAGTAAGTAGCCAACCGGACCCTATTAGCATCATTCGGAGGGGCTTCTAAATTCGCTGCCTAATTCGGACAAGCCGCGTGGCACATCCATTTATTCGACGCGTTTGGTTTCGATTGAATTGTGTGCTTCCCAGGCGGCTACAACTGATCCGTCGGGCAAGGCTATCAGATTTACAAAGGCACCTTCTGCCGTCAACTGCACTGGAGCAGTGGCTTTTGGGGTCATGATCTGAATGGCACCATCTTTGGTCCAAGCCACAAATGCTCCGAACTTTGTCCTGACCACGGCAACGTCTTTACCGGCACCCAATGGCTTTTCAGCCTTGCCTGGTTCAGTGAGGAACACTGTACCATCGCGACGCCATGCGGAAGTTACTTGCCCGTCTTCAACGGCGAAGCCACCACCATCCATGGGACATGCGTTCAGCTTCCAAGTGCCTTCACCCAACTTTTTGGCTGGCCCGAATTTAGATCCATCGGCAGCGCTGGCGATATACATATCGCGCGACCCATCGATTACGTTCCGCCACATGGCGTAGATGTGACCTTGCGCATCGGATGCAAGCGATGGGGCACAGCATTGGCAGATTGTGCCCGCAGGGGATTCGTATACCAGGGCATTCTTGTCCCAAGTAATGCCTCCATCTGTGGAACGGGCTTCGTACAGCTTTGTGCCTTCGGAACGTAAGTCCAGCCATGTGGCGACCAGGTTGCCTTTGGAATCGACAGTCATGGCATGCAGACCTTCGCGGGCGGACCCAGAAACGTCATTGATGACTCCGGCGCGTGTCCAGGTTTTTCCATGATCGGTGGATCGCCACGATCTTAAATTGCCACTCTCTGGTGACCCGTGGGCTTGTACTGCTGGAGTAACCTTATCACCCACCATTGCGCTGATCACCAGCGCATCTTTCAGAATACTGAGGCGTGGTCCGCGATGCCGCCCTAACGCCATGGCGCCAACTTCGGCAACCTTTATGGGTGGCAGGAAAGTTCGTCCCTGATCGGGCGAAGAAGTGAAATAGATAGTATTTCCAGCGCCGAAGGCCATGGCCACTTGATCATTTCTTGCCGCTAATTGCGGTTGTCGCGATGGGACAGTGACAGCCTCAGGCTGAATGCGAGTGGCCATGAATAGCAAGGTTGTTAGCAGCATGTATTGGTCTCCTAAAACTTAAAGCGCAGTGCAAATTGTATCACTCGGGGGTCGTTCACAGAATTGATCTGCCCGAATGTGGCGGATGGGTTACCGGGGTATACACCTGTTCCAAAAACTCCGTTGCGCGTCAGGTTGTTGCGGTGGTTCAACCCGTTGAATGCTTCCGCAATTGCTTCCATTTTCACACGTTCCGCCAGTGGGAAGATACGGCTGATTCGCATGTTCACGGCAAACAGGTCGTTCCCAATTCCGGCGTTGCGATCAATGAAATCGCCGTTAACGGTGGGTCGTGCTGCGGTGCCTTGCAGGGTGTTGGCACCGGTGGTGATGTTGAACGGCAGTGGCGAATAATATTGCAACATTGTTCCCAGTTGAAAGCCGTTGCTGAGCTTTTGCCATGTGGAATTTGCTCTGCTGAGTGAAGTGTGCAAGTTGCCATTGAAGGTTAGGCGATGGCGTTGATCGTCATCGGACCGGCCATAGTCGCGCCAGATATTGAAGGGGTCAATCGGGCCGCTGAAGAAGGCTTCGCCCACGTTGTTGGAAGATTTTGAAAAGGCGTAGGAAATGCGATAGTTACCCCAACGCACCGGTCTTTGAACAAAGGATACATGCAGCCCGTCATAGACCGAATCTGCCAGCGAAGCGTATTGGCTATTGTTGGCGAAGTTTGGATTAGGACGGCAGCCATTGTTTGTTCCCACTGCGACACAAGTGGGCACGTTCTGATTGATTGACATTATCAGATGCAATCCGCGCAAATGCTGGTAGCCGACACTTACTGTGCTGTGGGCGGATAACTGATGTTCCACTTCCACACTGCCTTGTTCAGAGTAAGCATTCTGTAAGTCGCTTTTCATGGTGGTGAAATTCACCAGCGCACCAGTTGGGGTGGCTACCAGAATGTTTGGGAACACTGGGGCGCCTGTTTGGGTGGGGCTCAGGCTGATGTTTAACTGGCTGGCATTGGTGATGGTGGTTGTATTTCCACTGGATAGCAGAGCGTTTTCAACGGCACGCAGCGGAACGCGATCGTAGAATAAACCGTAGCTACCGCGGATCACGGTGCGTCGCGATGAAAAGGGAGTCCAGGCGAATCCGGCACGGGGCGAAACGTTATTCTTATCTGTTTGGATGGTTTCTAGGAACTGTAAGTCATAGCGCAGTCCCAGGTTCAGAGTGAATGCAGGAGTAACTTTCCATTCGTCCTGCATGTAAAAACCGATGTTAGGATTTGTCTGCGGTTTGGTGATGTTACCGAACGTCTGTGTGTATCCCGACGCGTTGTAAGTGCCTGACAAAAAGTTAGCGAGCGAAGAGAAAGCATAGCTACCGCGATTCGCTCGTGGAAACGTGATGGAAAGATCGTTGTAGAGAACGTCGACGCCAGCACGCAGGGCATGAGCACCCATTTGATACGACAGGTTATCTACGATTTCGTATAGATTGTTGACGCGAAGTGCAGGCGAACCAGATAGCCTTCCGAACGAAGCGATTCCAGCAATGCTGATGGACGGCCCAATCTGATCGGTAGGCGACGCATCTAAGTTGCTGTGCGTGTATTGGCCGCGAGTCTCGTTCACCAAGCGGGACGAGAATGCAGCAACGTTGCTGATGGCAATGGTTTGATCGGTGTTATCGAGCCCGGCGGAAGCGGAAGCAGCGTTCAAGGCACCAGCGCCGCGCGAGTTTCTGCTGTGCACATCATAGGCACTGTACCGAACACTAAACTGATCTTTGCTGCTGAATTGATGATCCAATTTTGCCAGCACATTGGTGTTGTGCACAGGGTTGGAATATAAGCCAGTGTAGATTCGCGAACCCTGATATCCGGTGGCATCCAGGCGGTTGTTTATCGCGGTGATGTTGGCCGGTGCAATGGTGATCAGTCCACTTTGGTTCAGCTTGCGTTGCTCAAAGTTTCCGAAGAAAAACGTACGGTCTTTTTTGATGGGGCCACCCAGACTGGCTCCATACTGAGCTTGCGTAGAAGGCAACTTTGTATTGGACAGCGGGTTGGCGGCGTTGAAGCGTTGATTGCGGAAGTATCCGTAAAGATCGCCATTGAGTGCATTGGTGCCGCTCTTGGTCACCATGTTGATGTAGCCACCTAATGCGCGTCCAAACTCCGCCTGTCCACCAGATGTTACTACCTGGAATTCGTTCACTACATCCAGCCCGTAGAAGATGCCACTCAGCCCGGCAGCGTCGTCATTCGCGGACAAACCATCCACAATGAAACTGTTCGATAGGTTGCGCTGGCTGCCAACGGAAATGCCTTGTCCGGGCACGGCTGATGTTTCAGCAAAGAGTTGGTTGCTGGCTGTGTTGGTAGGAGAAACACCGGGGATCAACAAGGCAAGGTCAAGGAAATTTCTGCCGTTCAAGGGCAAGCTGCGCACTTCGACTTGGGATACAGTTCCGGCGATTTGACTGCGTGCAGTTTCCAGAAAAGCTGTCTGGCTATCGACAATCAGATTGGTTTCAGAGGACACCAAACCAAGTGTGATGGGAAGGTCAAACGCGGAACCAACTGTAAGTGAAACCTGACGCACAACATCAGCAAAGCCAGGATAGATGACTTTGATTTCTACTAGTCCAATTTTAAGGTAAGGAAAACGGAATCGGCCTTCCGTATCGGTTTTTGATGTGGATGTTGCATTGGTGTCCACTTGACGGGCAGTAACTTGGGCATTCTGCACAACGGCTCCGCTAGGGTCAATGATTCGACCACTTACACTGGCGAAATGAATAGATTCTTGAGCAACAGCGGAATAAGTAAACGCGAACAAAAATGCGAGATTGGTCGCAATGCGTGAATAGGACATACGGGACTCCTGAAAAATAGACTGCTTAGGTTTAAGGGTTTCAATATGGCGTAGGACAGGCAGGGATGCCTATCCTACACGAACCAGTTGCGATTTAAGCAGAGGAAGGAGGTCCGCGCTTTTGCGAGGAGCGGCTGAATGAAATGCGGTAGCGTGCTTCGGTTTGAGCGTGAGCGGTTGGATGACTGACGATTGCGGCGAAGGTGGCCTGCGCCGCATGCACAGTGCCACTTTCGAAGGAAGTTGGTAGGGAATTTGCACCGGGGAACTGGGCACATCTCCCGCTAACTATTTTGTCTGATGTAGACTGACTTTCAGGCTCGGCCATGTTGGCCATAGCGCAACGATGCTTGCCATCTTTACGGCAACAGGCGGGTAGTTTGGAAGGGGAGCCAGCGGACAATGTGGGTGCAATCAGCGAGAAGCTGAGTAGCACTAACAATAAAACTGCGCAAATCCGCTGCAAACCGTTAGGTTAGCATAATCCCCGAAGTTTGGAGATCCAATTGCAACGTAAAGGAATTGGAGTGATAAATGAAACAAAAAGTGCTGTTTTTACTCTTCGCTGCGGGTTGTTTGTTACCTGCGAAGATATCGGTGGGCATTCGGATTGGATCGCCTCCGCCGCTTCGTATCGAACGAAGCAACATCCGCCGACCTGGACCTGAATTCATTTGGATTGACGGGTATTGGTATCCCGATCACAACAAATATAAGTGGCATAAAGGCTACTGGACTCGTCCACCATTTGCCGGTGCACGTTGGGCTCCAGCGCGCCATGAACGGGACATGTTTTATGAAGGCTATTGGCAGCGCGATAACGACCGCTTTGACCATGACCATCGTTGGGATCGTGATCGGGATCGGCGGGATCGGGACCGTCGCTGACCTAAGGTAAACCAGGGACTTTACTCGGTGTAATCCTTAAGGCAGAGTTCTTGTGTTGACATATAATCAAAGCAAGAATTATGAATAGTCTAAAAAAGTCGAAAATGCCAGTTATTTTGGCGCTATATACTGCCAGCCTGGGCAGCGCCTTCGCACAATCGTACGGTGTTACGAATTTTGCGGGAGCCAATAGCGTCAAAGACAATGCTTCTGCTACTGAAAATTTCTTTCGGCGGCCCGGCGGCGTTGCCAGCGATGCGAATGGGAATCTTTACCTGGCCGATGGGGACGATCAGCGCATCCGTCGCATTACCCAAGGTGGGATTGTCACCACCATTGCCGGTACCGGTCGCGGTGGCTTCTTAGGAGACGGCGGGCAAGCGGTGGATGCTCAGTTGCGCAGCCCCAAAAATCTTGCCCTGGACAGAAAACGGAACCTTCTTTACTTTTCTGATTACGAAAACTTCCGCGTGCGGCAGATCAACTTGCAAACGGGGATCATCCGAACGGTGGCGGGCAATGGCAAATTTCCCTTTTCCGGAGTGGGCCCGGATGCCGCAGCCATCGCCCTATCGCCCAGCGGAGTGGCGGTGGATTCCGACGGCAACCTTTACATTTCCGACGACCTCAGCAACCGTATCTACAAAGTAGTCATTGCCACCAGTGCATTGACGATTCTTGGGGGCAATGGTGATTATGGCGATGCCGGTGATAATGCCCCGGCTACTGGGGCCAAGTTCAGGTCACCATCGGGCATGACGATTGATGCCCAGAACAATTTAATTTTCATTGACTATTACAACACCCGTGTGCGGAAAATCAATTTGCAAACTGGCATTGTTACTGCCTTTGCTGGAGATGGCTTTGCAACAACCGATGGCGATAACGGCTCGGCTACGGTGGCATCTGTTTTCTATCCAGACGCAATCGCGGTGGATGATACCGGTGGTGTACTCATCAGTGAATATCTGCAGGTTCGACTTGTGAAGAATGGAATCATTACAACCCTTGCAGGTACGAAAGTGCGCGGTTATACAGGTGACGGTGGTTCAGCGAAGCAATCCCGCATCGGCTTTAGTGAAGGGGTTACGGCACTGGCAGGAGGGGATTTTATTATTTCCGATACGGAAAATCATCGCCTTCGCAAAGTGACGCAAGGCGTCATCAGCACCATCGCCGGAACCGATGTTAAAGATGGCGGGCCAGCATCTGCGGCGTATTTAAACAATCCTCACGGGTTACTGAGAGATGCTGCGGGAAATTTATTTCTTACAGATTCGCGGAATTTTCTGTTGCGTAAGATTTCTACTACCGGGCAGATTACTTCCGTGGCTGGCACTGGAATATATGGTCCGTTTCCAGAGCGGATCAGTGGCGGTCGTGGCATGGCTTTCGATTCCAAGGGGAATTTATATCTTGCCGATGCCAGTAATAACCGCATCATGTTGGTGACATCCGCTGGAACAATGCGTATTTTTGCGGGTCAAACCAATGGAAGTTTTGGATACACTGCGGACGGAGGTCTTGCCACTACTGCAAAATTCAATGCGCCTAAAGGTGTGGCCATTGATGCGAACGATAACGTGTATGTGGCGGATTGGGGGAATAACCGGATTCGGCGGATTGATGCCGTGGCAGGCACGGTTTCAACCATTGCTGGAAATGGGAAGACAGTGTTCAGTGGGGATGGCGGTGCGGCGCTAGCGGCGGGTTTGAGTCCTGCGGCATTGCTGTTAGACAAATCAGGAAACCTTGTCATTGCCGATGATTTCAACAATCGCATCCGGCGTATTAATCTGCAAACGGGAGCCATCAGCACGATTGCCGGTAATGGAACCGAAGGCATCACGATTGATAATGTTGCAGCAACTTCAGCGGGTGCGCACTGCAACTTGCGCAAATATCCATTGCCCGCCTTGCTAATTCCCAGTTGCGGATCCCTTGCCCCGGATTGCGATTGCTTGGACTGCAACCCAAGCAGCTAGGCCAGTTACAGGAACAGATACGCTCCCACATCCCGGCTACATGTGGTCGCCCAATGTCAGCACAAAACCTCAGTGCCGTCAGTGTCCCCACCCTAACTGTCAAACTAGGTTCTTATGCTGAACAATCCAACATGCCTCGGACTTCTTGCTTTGATTTTAGGACTCGCATCCTGTACACCAATTCC
>JANMWO010000199.1:0-8873 GCA_031394025.1 Acidobacteriota bacterium | reverse complement strand
CTTACCAGTTTGGATCGCATTTGCAGGGGTTTTGGTTTCTCACTATTTGCCGGGAACGGAGGCCTTTGTGGGGCAGGCGATTCCGCCTGCCAAGCCCGCTAGCGGGCTTTCTTTCACACCTTCGAGTTCTTACAAAAGCATTGGAAACACAAGTTATTCTACCTGGCTGAGAATTTCCACGTGGTTTGGGATTGATACTTTTCCCCAGGGCGTAAGGTAGTGGTCGGGAACTCGGGCTTGTTCGGGGAATCAGGATAGTGCTGGGTCTCTAAACAAAATGCGAATCGTTTGTTGTACGCCTTGTTGCCCTTCCCGTAAAGCTTCCCATCCAAAAAGTTACCGGTATAAAATTGGACCCCTGGTTCAGTGGTGAACACTTCCAGAACTCGACCTGTTTTAGAATCGTAGGCTTCGGCAGCTTTCGTCAATCCGCCGGCACCCTTGTTCAATACAAAATTGTGATCGTACCCGCCGCCGAATTTAATCTGCTCATCGGTTTCATCGTAAATATTCTGACCAATCGGTTTGGGCTTGGTGAAATCGAAAGGAGTGCCTTTCACAGGCCGCATTTCGCCCGTGGGGATCAGCCCTTTATCCACTGGTGTAAATTTATCGGCGTTGATCATCAGTTCGGTGGAAATGATTTCCCCCTCCCCGGCGCCTCGTAAATTGAAATAGGAATGGTTGGTAAGATTCACTACTGTTTCTTTATCGGTGATGGCGAAATAGTCGATTTTCACTTCGTTTTGATCGGTAAGGGTATAGGTTACTTTGACTTGCAACGCCCCTGGATATCCTTCGTCCCCATCGGGGCTGGTATGGGTCAGTTCCACACCTACTCCGGCTGTTGTATCCAATGGTTTAGCGGTCCACAAGGCCTTGTCGAAGCCTTTCAACCCGCCATGCAAATGATTTTCGCCATTGTTCACGGCCAGGGTGTACTGCTTTCCGCCCAGCTTAAACTTGCCCTTTGCAATGCGATTTCCATAGCGACCAACCAAGGCTCCAAAAAATGGATTTTCCTTCAGATAGTCTTCAATGCGGTCGAAGCCCAACACAATGTCGTCCAGCGTTGCCTTGCGGTCAGGAGTTCGTAGAGAGACAACCACGCCACCATAAGTCATGATTCTTACTTCCACGCCATTCTTGTTGGACAGGGTGTAGATTTCCACATCCTGGCCATCGGGTAGTTTCCCGAAGGATTCCTTAATGATCTTGGGCTTTTCTGGCGGAGGCAGGGTCTTTGAGCAACCAGCCAGCGAAGCTAGCGTTATGGCAACAGCGGTTCTGCGAGTAAGGGGCATTTTGTTCCCTTCCATTCTTCCGCAACGGGACGTGCTGAGTCCACACTATTTTGAATGAGTTGCGGCGGTTGCTTGCTCTGTTGGGCGGAATAGTGTAAAGTTTTACACTATTGGCCATGTCTGACTACATCGCGCTTCGCAACCATACCGTTTACTCCATTCTTGACGGGACAATGTCCGTCGATGACCTGGTGGCCACCGCCTTGTCCGCCGGAATGCCAGTAGCTGCCATTACAGACCGCGATACCGTGGCTGGTGCGGTGCAATTTTATAAAAAAGCTCGAGCCGTGGGGGTTCGCCCCATCATTGGCAGCGAAGTGACCATGGCCGGTGGCCGAACCATTGTCTTGCTGGTGGAAAACGAACAGGGGTATGCCAATCTATGCCAATTACTGTCGACCCGCATTGATTGCCCCGATGGCGTGACAGCGGAAAATATGGGGCGCTATGCCGGTGGATTGATCTGTCTGTGGGGATCGCGAAGTGGTTATGGTGAACAGTATCTGAAAGATATTCACGAAATCTATGGTCGGAATCTTGCTGTAGAAATTTCGCCGCACAACGAAGCAGATCTGGCGCATTCCCGTTGGGCAGTGGCTGCGGCAAGGCGTATGCGTCTGCCCATTGTCGCCACTAGCGACGCCCACTACCGCCACCGTTCTGATCGGCTGCGGTACGACATTCTATCGGCCATGCGCACGCTCACCATGTTGGGCCAGCCGCATTCGGCCAAGTTGCCCGCCGGGCATTATCATTTCCATTCGCCTCAGGAAATGGAAGCGCAGTTTGGGGCGCTGCCACAGGCCTTGGCCAATACGCGACTGATTGCCGAACGCTGCCAATTTGAATTTCCTCTGGGCGATATTATCGTCCCGCCATTTGACAGTGTGAACGGGGAAACACCCATGGCCATGCTCCGACGCATGAGCCGCGAAGGGTTGATCCGCCGCTATAAAAATAATCCTCCGTGGGAACGGCTGGATCGCGAATTGGCCATTATTGAAGAAGTTGGCTACGCCGAATATTTTCTGATTTTTGCCGATATCGTACGCTGGTGCGGCACGCAGGGGATCGCCACGCTAGCCCGTGGCAGTGCCGCTGGCAGCCTGGTTTGTTATGCCTTGCGCATTGGGAATGTTTGCCCCATTCGCTTTAATTTATTATTCGAACGGTTTCTGAACCGCGAGCGCATGTCGTTCCAAAAATTAGCAGATATTGATTTAGACCTGCCCTGGGACCGTCGTGATGATGTGATGGAATACGTTTTCAATCGCTATGGCCGTGATAAAGCGGCCATGATTGGGGCCTTCAATACATTTCAAGGTCGCGCGGCAGTGGCCGACATTGCCAAGGTTTACGGCATTCCAGAACGTGAAGTTCGGCGCTTTACAGAACATCTGCCCTGGTCGCGATTCACTGGCGAAGGCGGTGGAATGGATGTGATCCGTCAATCGCCCGAATGCCGCCATTTGCCGTACGATCAGGAACCCTGGAAAACTATTTTGACCATGGCCCCGCAGTTCGATGGCGTGCCCCGCCACTTCACCATGCACCCCTGCGGCCTGGTCATCAGTGCCCGTCCCATCACCCAGATGATGCCCTTGTTCCGCAGCGCCAAAGGTATTTTAACCACCCACTACGCCATGGACGATGTGGAGGAACTGGGTCTGCTGAAAATGGATCTGTTGGGGCAGGCGGGCTTAAGCGTACTGCGCGATTCAGTAGCCAACGTGCAAACCAATCGTGGTGAGAAAATCGACCTGGAAACCATTGATGAAACCGACCAGGCCACCTGGGATTCCATATCCACAGGCGATGCCCGCGGAGTGTTCCACATTGAATCGCCCAATATGCACGGGCTGTTGGTGATGACGGGTTGCCATGATATTGATTGCTTAACGGCCCTTGAATCGGTGATTCGTCCGGGTGCGGCCAACGAAGGTCGCAAACGTTCCTACGCCCGTCGGCTGCAAGGGTTGGAACCAGTGACCTACGCCCATCCTTCGCTGGAACCGGCGCTGCGGGAAACTTTTGGGTTGCTGGTGTATGAGGAACATATTTTGCTGGTGGCCAATGGCTTTGCCGGATTGCCCTGGGGCAAGGCCGACTTGCTGCGTCGTGCGCTGGTGAAGAACAAAGATCACGCCAAGATCAACGCATTAGGGGAGGAGTTCCGCCAATGTGGGCTGGCCCGTGGACATACAGCGCAGGAGGTGGAGAAAGTTTGGGAACAACTGCGTGAATTCGCCGGGTATATGTTCAACAAGGCCCACTCTGCGGCGTATGCAGTGGAAGCGTTTCAAGCGGCATGGATCAAGGTCCGCTATCCAATTGAATACCTGGCTTCGGTACTTTCCAACAGGCGTGGATTTTATTCGCCCATTGTTTATGTGCTGGAAGCTTTGCGATCTGGTGCCCAATTTCTGGCTCCCGAAGTAGCTACCTCAGACCCGCATCGGTTTCAGGTGCGTGGGAAAAAAGTACGGCTGCCACTGGATCAGGTAAAAGGGCTGAATACGGCCACTGTGGAACGGATTGCCGCCGGACGTCCGTTCACCGATGCTGGTGATTTTTTCCGTCGTGCAAAACCGCAGCGGGATGAATGGGTTGCGTTGTTAAAGATCGGCGCGCTGGATTGTTTTCTGGAACCACGTGGTAGATTGTTTTGGCGTTTATCGCGGTTAGAAGCCATGCGCGGAGCTGCGCCCACACTGTTTGAACCCGATATGCCAACCATGGAAGACGAAGCTCCTGAGGCTAAGGAAACGCTACAGGCACGTTGGGAACAGGAACTGTTTGGGTTTCCGGTGAGCTGTCATCCGTTAGATTTTTATGCACAGGGGTTGGATTGGTCGCGGTATACCCCGGCTGCGGAATTACTGCATTATCCAGATCGCTATTTTTATAAGGAATTTGAGGTAGCTGGCGCTATTGTGGCAGATCGGATTCATCCAACTCCGGCTGGACCCATGAAGTTTGTTACGTTAGCAGACCCTACAGGCTTTATGGAAGTGACAATGTTCGCCAATGTGTACCAGGAGTTCGGCCACTTGACGGCTAACCCGGTGATTGCGGCGCGATGCATTGCAGACCCTTTCGACAATCGTAAAGGGCTGATGCTCAATGCATCGCGGATTTATAAACCTACTTCAAAGCCGCTTCAATCGCGCTTGTCAACTCAGCCGATTCCGGCGCTACGCCAGAATCAAAACGCTTGATCACTTTGCCATCGCGACCCACCAGATACTTGGTGAAGTTCCACTTTGGAGCGCCGGAAACTGAGCTCAAGTATTTGAACAAAGGTGCTTCATCGCCGCCTTGGACTGACACTTTAGATGCCATAGGAAAAGTCACTTTGTAATTGCGCGTACAGAAAGTCTTGATCTCTTCGTTGGTCCCTGGTTCCTGCCCACCAAAGTTGTTGGCCGGGACGCCCAAAACAACCAGACCACGATCCTTAAACTTGTTGGAAACAGCTTCCAATCCCGTGTACTGCGGCGTGTAACCGCATTGGCTGGCAGTGTTCACTACCAACATTACTTTGCCTTTGTAAGCAGAAAGAGGCATGCCTGACCCGTCAATCGTTTTCAGAGTAAAATCGTGAACCGATTCGGCTTGGAGCATTGGTGTCATTAATAAGGCTCCCATGAATAAGAGGTTTCTCATAACAGCAATGATGCCACAGGAAGGCCAAAAGACTCAACGAGTTCAGCTATACTTCAAAAGCTATGGAAACTTTTACAGGGCTGCTGATTGGCGCAACGTTGTGGTTTGTGGTGCGCGTGTTGGTGATGGGTGTTTACACCGTCGATCAAAATGAGCGCGCAGTGAAAACTGTTTTTGGACGCGCGGAGCGCTTGGATGGACGCACGACACTGGACGATCCCATCGCCGCTTTTCTACGCGAAGAGGAAAAAGCCCGCTATGCCTATCCGCAAGTACGCGTGATTGGCCCTGGTGGCCCGTATTTCAAAATGCCATGGGAAAGAATTTACAAAGTTTCCATAGCCACATCCACCATCGACATGGCGCTTGATCCGGAAGATCCCGCTGCCAATAGCAACGGTACCAAGCTCGATGCGGTTACTAAAGATCAGTTGAACACCGGGTTGACCGGTCAAATCCGCTTTCGGGTGAGCGAAGCGAATCTTTATGCCTACCTGTTTGGAATTAAGCAGCCCATTGTTCACGTAATGGGATATTTCGTTTCTGTTCTGCGGCAGCGGATCGCCAACTTTGAAGCGAAGCGGGGAACCGATCCAGGGGACTTGCCGGGCAGCGAAGTGACCGGAGTTTCCATCAACGACCTTCGCAAGAATCTGCGCGATCTGAATGAATATATGGATCTGGAATGCCGGTCCACATCGGCAAGATATGGCGTGGTTTTTGATGCATCTTTAATTACCGGCATTGATCCGCCGCCGGAAGTGGATTCCGCGTTAGCCGCCATCAATACGGCGCACAATCATGTGTCCAGCGATATCAGCTTGGCCCAGGCCGGTGCCGATCAGAAGATTGTGCAATCCAAGCGGGCGGTGGAAATCGCCACGCTCAAGGCTGAGGCTGAAGTGGAACCAGTGAAGCTACTGGCTGCAGAACTTACTACGCTTTACGCATCTGGACCCCATGTGCTGGCAGCTTACTTGCGAACCGTCCGGCTGCGACTTTACGACAAAGCCAAGGAATTTTACCTGGAGGTGCCGCGATGATCATGGAACTTCTACCCACCGTTGTGGTCACGTTTTTAATGATGATGTTTGGCATCCCCTTTCTTCTGGGAATCGTAAAATTGTTTGGTGTTTATACGATTGTGGAAGAACGGCAGTGCCGTGTTTTTGTCTTGTTCGGAAAAGTGCTGAAGGTAATTGATGAACCGGGTCTGCACTTTTTGCTGTTCCACGTGGGACCAGCCGCACTGATCGTAAATCTGCTGGGCAAATGTTACGTCATTGACAGGCGCCTTGATCAGGAATACCGCCGCAGCGAACCGGTGAATTCAGAAGAAGGCGCGCCCATGGGAATTGGCATCTGGTATGAAATGTGGGTCAGTGATCCGGTGGCCTACCTGTTCAAGAACACCGACCCGCGCGGTTCCTTACGCGCCAACGTCAGCAATGCCACGGTGCGCTGTTTGAGTAATATGCCGTTGGGCGAAATGTTAGGCACGCGGCACAAAATGAGCCAGACAGTGCGCGACGAAGTATCGCCACGTTCCAACGAATGGGGCTATCAACTGGGATCTGTCTACATTCGAAAAGTGCATTTCCGAGACAAAGACATGATCCGCCAGATTGAGGAAAAAGTGGTCAACCGGTTGCGGCAGGTCACCTCGGCCATCAAACAGGCGGGTGCAAATCAGGTGAGCGTGATTACCAGTTCAGCAGAGCGCGAAGCGTCCATTGAGTTTGGCAGGGCATCGGCCATCCGCCCCAGTACGCTGGGTGCCGCACTGCGGGAAATCGCCAAGCAGCCAGAAGTGGTAAAGGCTCTGTTCGAAATTCTGGAAACGCAAAAAGTGGTGGATGGATCTGCCCGACTCACCTTGATGGGTGGTGGTGGGTTGCTGCAATCGTTATTAGCTGCCAAAGATAAGCCACCGGATTCGATACTCTAGTTGGTAATGAATCTGGAAGAAGTTCGCATTCGAGCTGTGGAATTTCACGCCCGTTTACAAGCCGTGAAGAAGCAATTGCCTGTGGATTTTCCCTGGTATGCCTACGATTCGCTGGCGAACATTGAACACATTGACCAATTGCTGGAAGGGGAAACACGGGCAGTTTTTTCGCTGATTGGCGAAGGCCATCGAGTGCTGGATATCGGTGCTGCCGATGGCGATTGGTCCTTTTTTTTGGAAGAGTTGGGTTGTGAGGTGGCGGCCATTGACCATGCCCTTACCAACGCCAATGAAATGCGCGGAATCAGGACCCTAAAAGCTCATTTTGGGTCAAAAGTGGAGATTCGGGATACTGATATTGACACAAACTTCCGTCTGCCTGATGGAAAATTTGAGCTGGCTTTTTTCCTGGGTATTCTCTATCACCTGAAAAATCCATTCTACGCTTTGGAAAAACTGACACGGCAAGTCAAATACCTGTTTGTCAGTACACGCGTGGCCCGCATTTCACCCTCGGGAATTCCATTGGAAAACGATGCCCTGGCCTACTTGTTGGGAACCCATGAACTGAATCAGGATCGCAGTAACTACTGGATCTTTTCCGAATCAGCATTGAGCCGCTTGGTGGAACGCGCTGGCTGGCAGGTATTGGCCTTTCGCACCTTCGGCAGCACCGAATCCGACCCCAACAGCATGGAGCGTGATGAACGAGCGTTCCTTTTACTTCGCAGTAAGTTTGAGATGAGCAATGTGGAATTACTGGAAGGTTGGCACGCCGACGAAGGCAACGGTTGGCGCTGGACCGCCGGACAATTTAGTGTAGCCATCCCCGTGGAAGCTCGCCGCGCTAAAAAGATCGCTCTTGAAATTTACGTCCCAACCGTAGTGATGGAAAACGGAGGGCCCGTTACACTTAGCGCAGAAATTGGTGGAATCACTTTGGAACCAGAAATATTCTCATGTGAAGGTGAATTCCAATATGTCCGTGCGTTACCAATTGGAACAACGGCACAGCCATTACACTTCCAGCTTTCCCGTTGCCTTGCGGCGGGCACGGTTGATCCCAGGGAACTGGGGATCATCGTCGCGTCTATTCAAATGCACTTCTAACCATGTCAACTGCACTTCTAACCACGATCACCAGACGAAGTCTTCTTCTTGGCGCAGCAACTGCCACCACTAAACCGGCACTGCAACTGGCCTTTAGCTTGTACGGAATGAAATCTATGCCGCTGAAAGAATCCATTCAGGTATGTAAGGAAATCGGCTATCAGGGTGTGGAAGTGTGCCTGCTGGATGGTTGGCCAACCGGTCATGGTGCATTGATCGACGCGCTGGCAGCGACTCGAATGGAAATAGCTTCCTTCATGGAAAAGTTTTCGGCGGTTGTGACGCCAGAAGAGCAACGCATCCAACTGGGCAGGCTGCGGCAGGCCGCCAATTTGAGCCTAGCTATGAATCCCGCTAACCCTCCGGTTGTGGAAACAGTGTTGGGCGGCAAGCCCGCCGATTGGGCCCTTGGCAAGGAACGCATCGCTGACAGGATCATGGAATGGGCCGGTGTGATGGAACGTCGTAAAGTGGTGTTGTGCGTGAAAGCGCATGTGGGAGCTGCTGTAGACACGCCAGAAAAACTGTTGTGGCTTTACAAAAAAGTAAACAGCCCTTACTTGAAGTTGACCTACGATTACAGTCACTTTCAATTGATGGGTCTGGACCCCCAGTTGACCATGAAACAGCTAATCCCCTTCACCCGATTCGTCCACGTAAAAGACGCCGCAGGAACCGCAGCCAATCCCCGTTTCTTGATTGTTGGCGATGGACGGCTGGACTACAAAGAACATTTCCGGATGTTGAAAAAATTGGGATATCGGGGATGGATAGTGGTCGAAGTAAGTTCCCAAATCCATTCCAAAACAGATTACAATCCCGTGCGAATCGCGCGGCAGTGTTTT
>JANMWO010000198.1:0-8743 GCA_031394025.1 Acidobacteriota bacterium | reverse complement strand
CGCATCAATGGACGCTCCATTCAAACCGTGACCTTGCCAAACAAGGCAAAAACTACTGACCCCATTCTGCTGGATGTATCCAAATACCTGGCCGCTGGAGATAACAAGATTGAACTGGTGCCGTCCAATGGATCGAAGAGTGCCCTGGTCCGCTTTTCATCCACGCATTGGGTCCCCTGGCTACAAACTAAATCTCGAAGTTCCCCAGAGTTACGGTTTAATGTGCAATTTGATCGGCTGGAAGCAAACGCCGGTGAGTTGGTCCGCTGTCTGGTGAAAGCCGAAAGGGTTGGGTTTCGTGGATACGGGATGATGATTGCTGAAGTCGGCTTGCCGCCCGGAGCTGAAGTGGAAAGAAGTTCGCTTGCAGTACTTGCCGTTGACCATTACGAAATACAGCCTGATCGCGTGATTTTCTACTTATGGCCGAAGGCTGGAGGAGTTGATTTTCAATTCGATCTACGAATGCGGATGCCCATGACAGCCAAAAACACAACGTCAACTCTCTATGATTATTACAATCCTGAGGCGTTGACGGAAGTGGTTCCCGTCTTATGGAACATGAAGTGAAGGGCCGATAACGAATCGGCCTTTCGATTTCGATGACAACTATTTTGCGGGGACTACGGGCACCACTGCTGCGATTCCTGCGGCTGCGGCGTTGGCGGCAATCGTGGCAGCGATCTGCAATCTCAGTTCATTGATCTTCATTCTGCGCTTGGTATTTTGCTTACGGAGCCTGTGCGCACGCGCTGTATCTCCACTGAATTTAGACATGATCGATCTCCTTGTAACGTGGCGGTAAGAATTCTGAGAGGGATCGATTGAGGCAGGAAATTCTTGCTAAAACAAACGATTTACTGAATTCGACAACTTCTTAAGATTACCATACAGCCGATGTAATTTGGTGGACCTGGACGGGTTCGAACCGTCGACCTCTTCCATGCCATGGAAGCGCGCTCCCAACTGCGCCACAGGCCCACATGTGGTTTGACCTCTTGATTGTAGCAAAGTGCGCTTAGTAGCGCTACTTTGCTGTCATTTGGCGACCTTGTTACAGCTTCCGATACAGGATATTTCGATATTCCACCTTGAACGGTGGCCCGACGTGCATCTGGAACCCGACCAGGCCTTCTGGCACAAAGTTCTTGGTATCTTCGTCAATCGTCGCGCTGATCAGTTGGCCATTCAGGATCTGGATCATCACCGGTCCGCGCCCGATGATGTGGTACTGATTCCAACCGCTGACGTTCACCACACCGCGCAGCATTTTGTTATCGCCAATGGTGGCCAGCACTTTGTATTTAGGGCCGTCGGATATGCGCGTCACCTCGCCGCGGCGGGCCAACACCACATGCCCTGGCTTGCGACCGCGTTCTTCATGCAGATTGCCGGTATAGCCGTTGTTGATGTCCATATCGGCCTGATACCCTTTCAAAACCCACTTGCCGACGTCGGGTAGTTCCACACTGCGATATTGAATGCCGCTGTTGGTGCCGCTGAGTTTGAATTCTACTTTCAGCTCAAAATCTTTAACTTTGCCGCCGCGCCAGATCAGGAAGTTGTTCACCTTCACTACTTTTTCCGCTGTGGTCTCGCCGATGATTTCGCCGTTCTCCACGCGCCAGAAAGTGGGGTCACCGTCCCAGCCGGTAAGGGTTTTGCCGTCAAAGATTGCGACGAAGCCGGTGTTGTCATCGGGCTCGTAGTCGGGGTAAATGCCACCACCTGCGGGTCGACGATCTGCGGGTGGCTGGGCCAGTGCCGCTGATATGGATAGGGAGACGGCGAAAAGGGCGATTCGTTTCAGAGCAAGCACGTTACACCTCGCTCCGCAGTGGAATCAGCGCGCGAATTCTTGCGTCACGCAGAAACAACCCTAACCAGGCCAGCACTCCAATCACAAACGGCGCCACCCAAACATCGCTCACACGGACGTGGGTAGCCACTGCGCCGCCCAGATAGCCTGTCATCAAAATGGCCCCCAATATGGAAGTTCGCGGAATGGAATAAAGGATCAGACAAGAGAGTTCAACCACCCCGATGGGCAAAATGGTTCCAGCCGGATATCCAAATTGGCCTGTGAAAGCGTCTATGACTCCCTTTTGTTGGGAAAGCTTTGCCCCTGCGCTAAACAGCAATACCAAGCCTGCCAAGCCGCTGACTAATTTACCGGCTAAGACGGCCTTTACCGAAGGTGTTTCGTTCATTTATTGTTGACTCCTAGCTTGCGATTATACTTCCTTGCGTGATTCAATTGTCCACTCTGATAGAATGGAATTTCAGCAATGGCCGTGTTACTTCAACTCTCTAAATTGAAATTGGATCAGTTTACGCGCCGGTTTCGGGGTGAGAGCATTCCTTTGGGAACCTCTTTCTCGTATTTCTGCGCGGCAACTCCTCTGGGTGATGATGATCGAAAAGAGTATCTTGAGGAACCCATTGCCGCTCTGCCTCCGGCGATTTCCTCGCGACTTCCCCGCATCCTCATTTGCCTTGTTCCGTATTTGGAAATGGCTGCTGTGAAATCGAAAAAGAAGAACGCCGGCGATCAAATTGTCAGTATGGACAAACCCGAAGCCAACAAGCAGTTAGCCGTGGCTCGTATGGTGGATGGCGGGCAAATGATTCTGGCCTTTGGCATTAAAGATCAGGAATTGGCGGACTATCACTACCACTTCTACCGTTCCATTGCCACCTTGGTAGCCGATAAGCTGACCACTGTGGAATGGGACAAATACTTAGACCTGTTAGGCACTGAGTTTGAAGCCGAAGCCCATGGCGAAGTAGATGAATCCAGTTGGGACTTGAAAGAACAACTCACTGCATTGGATTTGAAGTTTAAACGGACCTTAAAACCCTGCATTGAGTACGCAAAGCAGAGTCTGATTGATACGTTGACGCTGTACCTTCACGGGATTTGTTGCGATATTGATGTGGAGCCCGGCCCCAGGCAATTGCGCACCAGCTTCCTGCGCAAGCGGTTGCAGCTATTCAAGAGCCTCTTCGCCCCAGGTGAAGGCTTTTCCGTATTCCCTGAAGACGAAAAAAACTAAGTTCTGTGAAATGTAGAACAGGACAGGCTGGGAGGCCTGTCCCACTAAACAATAAAAAAGGGCTACCCGAAGGCAGCCCCATATTGCACTAACGTGATCTTACTTTTTAACGCGACAAGCGGAGAATTTGCGATGCTACGCGTTGGAAAGACGGGTTCAGTTCGGCGACAGTCGGAGCATCTACAAAGAGCCCCGTATTTTGACTTCCTACACCGCCAACAGGGGCCGTATAGTTCTGCGCATTCAAATCGTTCGCCAAATCTTTCACGAATGGAAGATTTACCGGGTAGGCGGCAGTTCCCAGCCCGATGGTGAAAATGTAGACTCCAGTAAGACTGTTAGCGGTGCCTGTGGATGTAGTGACTACAGGTGTGACGGTGCCACCCGTCCGAATAAGACGAGCTGCTTGATAAGACGTGTTCTCAGCCACTCCAATCATATTTGCCCAGTTGATGGTAGGGTTTGCTGGGACCACACGGTACGTGCCGACTGTGCCACTTGGGACGTTGACAGAATTACCGAACTGATCGGTTGAAGCCACTGTGGTAACGTCGTTAGCAATATTCCACTGACTGGAAGCATAGGAACATCCAGTGGATAATGGGTATACTTGATCCGTTACAGTAGCCGCAGCATCAAAGAAGCCTAATGCAGAACCGTTTGTGTTCGTACTTCCCCCAATCACGCCACCTGTCCTCCACGTATTTCTCCAGGCTGCCGGGCAAGTACTACTCGCACTGATGAAGCTGCTGATCGGTGTAACCGTGGGCTGACCATCGGTGAACAGCAGGACCACATTCAAGGCATTGGGTGAGTTCAAACGGATCAACTCTCGATAGGCTTGCATGAGCGCTTGTGTAGTATTGGTGCTACCGCCACAAACAATGTTATTGATGCTTGTTGTAACAGCAGTAAAGTTCTGTGACGCCGGATTATTTAACTGAGCATCCGTTGAAAAGGTGACCAACCCCACATAATCGCGCCCCGGAGAGAATTGCCCAACAAAGGCCGAAGCGGCCGCTTTCATTGGCGTACAGGAGCTGCTGGCGTTCATTGATCCAGACCTGTCCAGCACCATCATCACATTGATATCACGCCGAGTAACTTGGGCCGTGGCGTGGATGGTCATGGTGTTAGGACCAACGTAACGCATGAACATGGTAGGAAGAGTGGCCGAAGCGTTGGTAGTGACCACGCGGATGTTCGCTTGAGCGGTATCAATGGTGGTGGAGGACCAGGGTCCAGAGCCCGGATCTGTAGTCCCGTGGTTCCAGGTTCCAGTGCTTTGGTACACACCGGTTGGAAAATTCTTTTCCATGTAAGCGTTCGCCACATTTTTTCCCTGATCTTTTTGTGTCGGATCATCAATTCCGCGACTCAGCCCTCGTGCTGCGGCAAGGGAAGCCGAGTCAGCGGCAGACGAAAGTCTGGTTTGGGCTAAATACATCATGCTTAGATCGACAGCCAAGCCCACGACAGGAACAATGGTCGCCAAGCAGAATCCAAATACAAAAACAGAGATCCCTTTTTGCCTGGTTCTTCGTCGCTTGAGTGCGGCTAATCTGAAGGTAGATTGCCGTAAAGGTTTTTGAGTCTTCAGAAGTAACATATCGAATAAACTCCATTCATGGGTGTGCCAAACGGACTAAGAAATTGTAGAACGGGTAACTGAAAGTAAGACTCAGTTACATAGACCGAGTTACCCAACGGGACAACCGGCAAAATTCCAGCATTGGATGCGATAAAGGCTCCATTCACCAAATAATTCGCCGGGGTTGCGTTGCCTTTGGCATTAAAGAAACCTGCCGAAGGGGAACCGAAGGTGCTGCTGCGGACCGAGGAATTACCCAGCACCAGCCGTTGCGTGATCACACTGGAACCGGCATTGTTGCATCCGCTATTAATTCCTTGCGCGGTACAATCGGCGGTAACCACTGCTTTGATCTGAGTGAAAATTACCACGCCAGTTCCCGCAGCAGTCAGCGGCAGGTTCATGGCGATTTGTTGCGCTTCTTCGTCGTTGGTGGTGGCGCTTGAAAAATCTACACCAAGGCTATACATATGGCCCAGGTCTCTGGTTACTTGGACCGCTTGAATGCCAGAGGTGGAAGACAGTCCAATCACTACCATGCCGAAGAACATGGGGATCATCACCCCCATTACAATGGCGAATTCAATGAGTGCGGTGCCGCCGCTAGCGGCCCGTCTGGATTGACTAACGTGCAGGTGGTTGACCATTGATCGAGGCCTCCATAACATCAGATGATGCAGCAGATACATTCAAAGTTCCAGCGCCACGCATCAAAGGACCCATCCAGGAATAGCTTAGTCCGCTGACGGAGATTTTGCAGATATTACCACCTTGATTACTATTCACTCCCGTAATAGTAGCCAGCGTTGTAGGGTTGTAATAAGTAATGTTGATGTAAGTATTGGGGTCTGTGCTGCCAGCCGTTGGAAACAAGTAAGGCATCATACCCATCGTGTTGGTTATCACCGTCGATTTGATGGACGCATCATGGCCAAAGCCAGACATCACTTGGCTGGTGATTGCATAGCGAACACCCTGACGCACAGCAAATTGAATGGTGTTCTGCATAGTTACAGCCATAGCCACATCGAAAGTAGCGAACACGAATGCCAGCAAAGGCATTAGTGTTATAGCAGTCTCTATGATCACGGAGCCGCCCTGACTGCGGAGACGACTGGTGGATATTGTTCGCGAGTTTGGTTGTCGACGAATTGGAATCGGATTCATAACAGTTATTTCTTCCCCTGTAAGCTAACCATCACAAGTTTTATTGGCAGCAAGAGTACAGATTCGAGAGTACTGGATATTGCGCTTCCGTTAAATAGAATACGAGTCTTATTTGGGGTCTTAAGTAAATTGACTTACTCAGCAAGGCGGCTTACGTACTTTGGTTCCGAAGGCGATTGAAAAATAAAGGAATACTTGTTAATACAGCGCGTTTGTGGAGGCTTGGTGGATTGTAGCGATTAAAATCGACGGACTGGAATGGGGTAATTTTCTTTTCAGAGTAAGTAACACCTTAGGGCTGTTTTGGTACCAAAGTTTGGTGTTGTATTAGTGATATAACAGTTCGGTGAAGAAAACTCCTTTCGCGATTCTGCATGCCACACGTGCCTCGCTGGAACCGGTAAATCAATATTACGCAGCCAACGCCCCGGAATTGGATCTGTACAATTTACTGGACGATGGATTAATGCGCTACCTGGACGCAATGGACATGGCCCGTGCCACCAAGCGATTCCTGGCCATGCTGGAAGTGGCTCGGGATGAATATGGCGCGAAAATGGCCATGCTGACGTGTTCTGCGGTACCGGCCTCCACCATGGAGGAATTGCGCGCCTGGGACCGGACATTTCCTGTGATTAAGATCGACGAGCCGATGGCGAAAATGGCCGTAGCCCAGGGCCGCCGCATCGCAATTATGGCAACCTTTCCTGCTACCATTGCCACCACCCAAGCGTTGCTTGAAGCTGCCGGTGCCCAAGCTGTTCACTCCGTTTGCGTGAGGGAAGCGCTGCAAGCTTTGTTCGATGGCGACCCAGCCCAGCACAATCGGCTGATCCACAAAGCCTGCGTCGATCTGGTGAACCAGTCTCCCACCGATGTTCTGGTTCTGGCCCAGGTTTCCATGGCCCACCTGGTGGAAGAAGTGCGGGCCAGCGTGCGGTTGCCCGTGTTCGGTAGCCTGGATACCAGCCTTGCGGCTGTGAAAAGTGCATTGTTTTCATAACAGAAAAGACTTTTTCGATTTCCACAAGTTGTCCACAAACGAGGATGCTACAATCACCACGTGGCCAGTACTGAACAGTCACAAAGCTGGAACCGTGCCCAGGTTCTAAGGCTTGTGAACATCACCGAACCAAGGTTGAAGGGTTGGGAGCGTCAACAGTTTGTCGACCCCAAAACCGACTACGGCTTTCGCGACTTAATTGCCCTGCGCACTCTGGAATCTTTGCGTTCTAAAAAAGTGTCTACGCAAACCATTCAGCGTCTGCTGGTGGTGCTTCGCAGCAAGTTGCGGCGGGTGAAAGATCCGTTGTCGGCAGTCAAGATTTTCCTGGAAGGTAAAAAGTTGCGAGCGGAAATTGAGGGTCAAAAAATGGAAGCCCTTTCCGGTCAACTCTTTTTTGATTTCGAAGTTGCTGAAGTGAAACGGTTGGTTACGTTCCCCAAGGACGACGGCAAGGCTGCAGCCAAACGCCAAGAGCAGGCGCAGTTGGCGGAATCGGAATTCTGGTTTCAGAATGGTTTGGATGTAGAGCATAAAGCTGGTCCTATTACAGAGGCCATCGCCGCCTATGAAAAGGCCATCGCACTGAATCCCAATGCCGCTGCAGCAATGGTGAATTTAGGCACAATTCTGTTTCATCAACGCAAATGGACCAAGGCTGAAACACAGTATCGGGGTGCCGTAACGGCAGATCCTGAATATGCGCTGGCGCAGTTCAATTTGGGGAATCTATTCGATGAGCGTGGGGACCGCACCAAGGCTGAAGAGCATTATTTGAAGGCTTTGAAAATCAACCCGCAGTATGGCGATGCACACTATAACCTGGCGTTACTGTATCAGGGTGAGGGAGCGACGATGAAGGCCATTTCTCACTGGAGAACCTATTTGAAGATAGATCCTCAAAGCGATTGGTCGAAGGTGGCTCGTCGGGAATTGGACAAGTTGAAGCGGACCATGGTGAGTTCGGGTCCACAGTTCAAGGTGCACTCGGTGGGCGGACGGGATTAGCTCTCTGGTTTCTGAGAGTGGGATAGACCTTCGGCAGCCACATGAAGTACATTTTCAATGTCAATCGGTTCCACCAATCAAACACTCGGCAGCTTAAAACTATCCATAGTCAATATAACTCTTGACTTATGTAAGTTATACTATGATTGTGGCATGGGAAGTCGAAGTTACCGACGAATTCAAAGCTTGGTGGAATAAGCTCACCGATGCAGAATGCGTGTCTATAGAGTCAGCCGTCATATTGTTGGAGGATCGAGGACCCCACCTGCCATATCCTTACAGAGTAAAATCAGCAGTTCTAGTCATTCTGCAATGCGCGAATTACGGGTTCAGCACAAAGGTCGCCCTTATAGGGTGCTCTACATTTTTGACCCTCGTCGTATCGCGATCCTGTTACTAGGTGGCGACAAAACCGGACATGATCTTTGGTACGAGAAAACTGTACCGTTAGCGGATCGCCTATACGACGAACATCTTGCCGAGATCGAGGAGGAAGACAATGCCAAAGACGACAAAATTTAGTGAACTCCGTGCAAAGATGCCACCGAAATCTCGGGTTGAAGCCAGGGCACTGGCGGACCAAGCACTGAAGGAAATGCCGTTGCGCGAATTGCGGACTGCCCGCCACTTGACGCAGCAACAACTCGCCCTAACCCTTGATATGACGCAGGCCGCAGTCTCTCAACTGGAAAAACGCACTGATATCTACCTCAGCACACTGGAGAATTTCGTTACCGCGATGGGAGGACGTTTGGAGATGTACGCAGTCTTCCCCGATGGGAAAGTGAAATTAGGCCTGGACCGCGAAGCATAACAATCAGCAGCCAATCGCCGTTTTTTAGGCTTAAAGGCTTAACCAATTGATGAGGGGTCTCCTGTTGCTAGTGCTTAGTTACCGACGTATCGGGCTTGGCAGTG
>JANMWO010000161.1:0-15319 GCA_031394025.1 Acidobacteriota bacterium | reverse complement strand
ATGCGGAAACGATCACCGTGCAATGGACCGGCTATGATTGCAGCCCGCTCTCGGCCACTATCAACATCACCGTGGTGTGTGTTGTATTCTCTGAATCCGCGGCTCAGACTTACGGGTATGACGATTTTGATACCCCCCCAGACCACACGGATGACCACGTATCGGTAAAAAAACTTGCGGCTACGGTGGTGCACGTGGTGGTTTCAGGTGGGTTGAATGGGAATGAACTACGGTTCGCCGCTTTAGATGCAGCCAAAGCGACGGTTGACCCGGCACCTGCACAAGCCGCTTTCGACCTGACCATTCACGGCCTAGACCAGAACAAGGCGGAAACTAACTTAGTGGTCAGCAATGTCTGTCACGACGCGGTTGAAATCACCAGAATGTACATTAATGTCTATCGGGAAAGGGTGGTGCGTGCTGTGGTGTCCAAGATTTATGACAATCGTCATGCGGGCACAACTCTCACATATCCTAATTTGGATGTTGCTACTGCCCAACCGCTGATCAATCCCAAGGCGAAGGCCGCAGTGGTCCGCTATGAAATTTCAGACCACAGCGCCACTGGAGGTGCCACGCACGTCCCTTACGATTTGGACGGTGATGGCAAGCTTACATGGGATATCGCGGCAAGCGGGGGGCTGGAATTTAGCAAACTCCGGGATAGTTTCAGTTCCTCTGATCAACGCATCGTAGTTGTTCACGCTATGGTGTCCCGTTATTACTTGAGCGCCGACGCGCCCCTCAACGCCACGACGATAACCCTTCGTGGAATCACCAATAATAATTTCCTGCTTGTTGGAAGTTCCTATCCGCTTGGAACCGGAGCGAACCTGGAGACGGTGGTGGTCCAAACAGCATCCCAAAATAGTGCTACGGTCACGCTTAGATCTCCACTGCGTTGTGCCCACCTGACAGGTGAATATTTAGAGTTCCCTGCAGCCGGTTGGGGCTCGAATCCCATTGTGATCATTGAGGGTTCTTCTACCGAGGAGGAGATTAAGTGGACCTTTTTTCACGAAACAGGCCACATTGTCAATCATCTTGCCGACCTGCAGTCGCCGACTAACATCATGCACTTTTCACAAGGGTGGACGGACCATAGGCTTCGTTACAAACCGCAGAATCGGAAATACTCCCCACCGGGAGGCACAGAAATTCAATGGGAATTAATTCCCAGAACTTAATCTGTCGGCGTGCACTGGCTTTGCTCGCCGCCCCATTCGTCGCACGGTTGGCCAACGCGCAAAAAAAGAAATCTCCTAAGGAGGGAAAAATGACCCAAGCCGAAGCCGTCATTGATCAGTACCGCCATGGTGGCGAATTTCAGCCACAGACCCCCGGCTTCACTTCTGGAGCATCGCTCATTTCCCTGGAAATTGAGGCGCTGGCTGCCGCACTGCTTAAGGAGCCTGCACGTGTCCGCGAACAGATCGTGCGCCTGCTGGTGGATTTGGGACGTCGGGCAGACCCCCTGTTCAGCCGTGGAGCAGCCATTTTACGAGATCCCCATGTTGTCACCGCGCTTGCTGGTCCCGCTTTGCATGCGAATGATGCAGCGCGGGACAATGCACTTTCCCTGATACATGAATTTGTCCCGGCCTCTGCATTGGCACCACACGGGCAAACTCTCACCGCTGATTTTGAAAAATTCCCTTCCACATCGTCGTTCCTTGTTCTAGCCAAAGCCAAGCCCGCACAAGCGAAGGAACTGGTGCGCAAGGTTGCCGTCACACCCCGCTGGAAAGAAGAGGTCAGTGCCCGCATTGCGTTGGCCGCCTTCGGAGACAAGGCTGTCGAACAGCGCTTTAGCGTTCCATTTGCGTCCACCCAGGATCCTACGAAATTTTCCAGCCTGGCCCAGGAGATGGGCTGGATTGGAACGCCCACGGCACTGAAAGCCCTTGCCGATCAAGTGCGAACAGGTTTGATCTTTGAAGTCCCCAATACGGTTCGACGATCATTGCGGCTGGAAGTTGTCGGCGCGCTCTCTTTCAACTTCCCGGAAGAGCCTGCGCTTTTCCGCAACAGCATCACATCGGAACAATCGTATGAAGCGGTTGAAAAGTTCTGTCAGCAGCACTTTGGCACACGCTGGTCAAAGCCTCGCCCGGAGTTTCTTGCCGACCAACCTTTTCCGCGTTGACGCGCGTTGGGGTTCTTAAACTAATTCTAAGATGAGGCACTTCAGATACAACGTTTCCGGAACAGTCAGCAACACCGGATGATCCATTGACTGTATGCGCCTTTCCAGCACGCGCAACGGTCGACCGGTTTCAATGGATGCCTGGGCGATTCCGTCGAACAACAGTGCTTCGCTCATATGCTGGGAGCAGGAACAACTGATCAGAACGCCCCCAGGGTTGAGTAACGAAAGGGCGCGACGGTTCAGGTCGCGATACGCTTTTTCGGCGGCTGCAAGCTGGGAGTTTGATTTAGCAAAGGCGGGTGGGTCAATCACAATCGTATCGAACCTTCGACCGCTGGCATTGTAACCAGCCAGGGAATTGAACACATCGGCTTCGCGGAATTTTATATTGGTGATGCCATTGGCATCGCGATTTCGTGTAGCAGTGGCCAACGCTCGTTCACTGGAATCGACTGCTTCCACGGCCTCCGCTTTCGCCGCCATATGCAGGGCGAAACCACCTGTGGATGTAAAGCAATCCAGCACTTGGCCTTTGGCCCAACGGGCAGCTGCTAAATAATTTTCCCGTTGATCCAGAAATACACCAGTCTTTTGACCTTCAAGCAGATTGGCTTCCAGGTGCAGCCCGTTCATTTCCATCATGACGGGCGAAGGAACATCGCCAGTAAGAATTCCAGTTTGCCGGGGTAGAGTTTCCTTGTCACGAATGGCACTATCATTGCGTTCGACAATACCCTTTGGAGCGATTAATTTTTCCAACGCGTGGACGATTTCCGCCTTCGCTCGATCCATTCCCTGCGTCAACGTTTGAATCACCAGGTAGTCACCATAGCGATCTACAATGAGCCCAGGCAACCCGTCAGCTTCGGCATGGATCAGTCGATAGGAATTGGAACCACTGACTACTCGTTGCCGGTAACTGAGCGCCGAAGCAATGCGGCGACACCAAAACGCATCGTCAATTGTTTCCTGCTTGGGCGAAAGGAGCCGAAGGGTAATTTGCGACGAGGCGGAAAAGTGAGCGGTACCCAACAGACGGCCTTGCTGATTTACAACGCGAACCGCATCGCCCGGTTGCGCATCCCCTTTGTCAATCACATCACTCTGAAAGATCCAGGGATGGCCTGATGCGACGCGGTCAGCGCCATGACGATTAATTCGGACTTGAGCGGACACAGATCTAAGTCTAGCGTTCACTCGCTGAATCGCAAAGTCACATTCGGATAACCGGACAAGGGGCATCCCGCACAATGTTGTAGCCGTGGGAACGAAGTCTGCCCAGATACCCATGATGTTCTGTTGGACCCAGAATAATTACGTCAGCCTGATGGCGCAGAGCCGCCTCCCTCACCACTGCGGAAATTTCCCCACCAAGTACGCACGCTCCAAGATTGATATTTAACCGGTGCTGGAGCTTCTCCAAATGCTTCTTAGCATCTTCCACCAAAAACCGGGTGAAGGTATCATCTGGTTGCAATGGCACGTGCTGGGCTGAAGGAACGGCGTGCACCAGACGAACTTCAGCATTCCATTGTTGGGCAAAGGCCAAGGTCCAGGCAATTAAATCGACACTATGCGGTGACAAATCAACAGCACACAGGACATGTCTGGGGACTTTGCTTTCCTTATCTGGCTCCTCGCTAAAGTGCGAATCGGTCCAGACATGGCAGGCTGCATCGTGCAGCACCTTGGCTGTGACTGATCCCAAAAGGAAGCGTCGGAATGGACCATGCCCATGAGTTGGCATCATGATCAAGTCCACCTCATTCTCCTTCGCATACTCTAAAATCTGCCCTGCGGGTTCGCCCTCCACCACGCGAAATCGAAGGTTAAGGCCTTCCCAATATTCCGGAAAAAACCGTTTCAATTGATCCACAGATCTCCGCTTAGTTTCCTCCCATTCGGCGGCATAAGTTTCCGCACGAAGGCCAATGTCAATCCAAACTCCGCCGACCAAGTCTGGTTGCATGGGGGCCATGGCCCACGGCGATTTAGACGCGTCCATGACGTGCACCAAGTGAAGTTCCGATTTATAGTGTTGAGCAATTTCCCTCACAAAAGCCGCCGTTTGTGCGGAAAGTGGTGAGAAATCCACCGGGAACAAAAGTTTCTTGAAAGTTACTGGTTGCCGTTGCATACTGTAGATCCTTGCCTATCTACGAAGCATGCGAATGGCCAAATTAAATACTCAACACTGGGCAAGGGGACCGACGGATGATGTCGTAGGAATGGGATCGCAGCCTGCCGAATTTTTCGTGCATTGCACCGCGTCCGACAATAATCAGATCGGCATGGTGGCGCATGGCGAAATCGTGGAGAAGCTGTCCTACTTGTCCTTCAACCACTTCAAGTTCTGCCGACACATGAGCTTGCTTGGCCAACGGCTGAAAATCTTCCATTGCCTTTGCCACGCGGCTCTCCATCCAATCCTGCGGAGGCCATAGCTCACCGGTTCCTTCAATTGTCGGAACCACGTGAATAAAGTGAAGTTTGGCACCGTACTCATTTGCAAAAAAGTGGGCAGCTTCCATCAGTTCCAAACTCTTGGGTTTAAAATCAATGCCACACAGAACCGATGTTGGAGTCTCTGGAACATGGCCTCCGGTGGTCACATGGGCATCGGTCCAGATAGGACAATCCCCATCGTGCAGGACGCTTGCGGTGACTGAGCCAAGCAGTAGTGCGCGCATTTTTCCACTGCCATGTGTGGGTAGCATAATCAGGTCAACCGGGTGGCTGTGTGCAAACTTGACAATCTCTTCTGTGGGTTGGCCCACAACAACAACGCGCTCCACTATCACGCCTTGGAATACCTCATCGTAAAGTGGCGTCAACGCGGCTTCGGCGTGTTCACGAAGTACGTCAAAATTGACCATGGCCGAATAACTCGCAAAATGCCCATAGGCAGTAATTGGCACATAAATGACATGGAACAGAATCACCTTTGCTTTGTGGAAACGAGCCCAAGCGGCTACTGCGGGTGCAACCACTTGGCAGCGCCGTGAAAAATCAGTAGGAAAAAGGATGCTGCGGATTTGTTTCATGTTCTAAATATGAGCAAGTTGTCTGCCAAATTTCACTCGGCATTTCGTAGGGCTTAACCAAACGTGGGTGTCTTGAACCAGTGGCCTGAGTGATCTCCCCCACTTTACTCCTTAACTCATGGAAAAATTAGTGGCAGTCTGCTTGCAATAGCTAATGATGTGTAAGCTAATGAGAGTGACCAAGACTTGCTGCCCATGGAAATGAAATTAAGCCAGGAAATCCTCGATTTTCTGCCCGAAGGTCTGGTGCTTGCCGATGCCGGGGGTGCAGTCGTCTATAGGAACGCTGCTGCCATAAAAATCTTCGCGAGTCCTTTCTGTATCCGTAGAAGTCTGGACAGTCCGCCACTGGAAGATCACGATTTGCCCGTTGCCCGCGTTCTGCGCGGTGAAGAAGTTTCGGGCGAAGTTTATGTTCTTAGCCGCGAAAGTTTCGATGATCCAATTTGGCTGGAAGCCACCGCCAGACGCATGAACCGTGGAGTGATTGTGCATTGGTTGGACGTCACCATTCGAAGGGAATCCCAGGCCGCCAATCGCTTTCGTATTCTATTGGAAACTGCTCCGGACGCCATTATTGAAGTTGATACCCAGGGCAAGTTCGTGATGATGAACGCCGCAGTGGAAACTATGTTCGGCTACCAACGTCATGAGCTGATGGGGCTATCGGTTGATGTGCTGGTTCCCGCAGCCATGCGTGGAGCACATGTTGGGCATCGTGACAGTTACATGAAACAGCCGGGCACACGTCCCATGGGGATCGGCATGGAATTAATGGCGCAACGCAAAGACGGCACAGAATTTCCAGTAGAAGTGAGTCTTAGCCCGGTCCCTTCATCCCAAGGCAATCATGTAACGGCAATTATTCGTGATGTTACAGAACGAAGGCGTGCCAGTGAACACCTTCGTGCACTGGAAGCACAATTCACTCATGAACTGGAAGAAACAAATCGTCAGTTGGCGCAGCGTAACCAGGAAGTGGAACGTGCCAATCGCTTGAAAAGTGAATTTTTGGCCAGTATGAGCCATGAATTGCGCTCTCCCTTGCATACGATTATCGGGTTTGCCGATCTGCTCAGCGAGGAGTTGGACGGCCCCCTCAACACCAAGCAAAAGCGCTTTTTAGACAACATTCATCGCGACTCCCAACATTTATTGGAGATTATCAACGACCTGTTGGACATCAGCAAGATTGAAGCGGGCAGGTTGGAACTGCGCTTGGAACAGTTTGAGGTTGGCCCAATTGCCGAAGAAGTGTTGTCCAGTTTTCGGACCCAAGCGCGGACCAAGGGCATTCAAATTGACACTCATTTTCTGCCGAATCTTTTGGTTGAGGCGGACAGGCTGAGGCTCAAACAGATTCTTTACAACCTACTGAGTAACGCAGTGAAGTTCACCCCGGATCAAGGTCGCATTAGAGTTTCTGCGGAACGCAGCGGAGCACAATTGCATGTGACGGTTACAGACACTGGCATTGGCATTGCCCCGCAGGATCACGAGGCAATTTTTGACAAATTCTATCAAGTGGGTTCCACAACCAAAGGTGTACGCGAAGGTACCGGCTTGGGCCTGGCCATTACCAAAACTCTGGTGGAAAAAATGGGAGGACAAATTTGGGTGGAGAGCCAATTAGGGAAGGGAAGCCTGTTCGGCGTTTCGGTGCGTCTGGCCAAAGTAGCGCCGGGCGAGGACAACGCGATCACCCGCACAAAACCATTGGTATTATTGGCTGAAGATTCCAATCGTTCCACTGACCTATTGGCAATTTATCTGGAACCGGCTGGTTACGATGTTGTTCGTGCTCCATCGCTTGCCAAAACAACTCAGTTATCGCGTGAACTGAAACCCGATGTAATTATTCTGGACCTTTTGACGCCTGGGGCTGAAGGTTGGCAAGTGCTGCGGGAATTGAAAATCCAAAAAGAAACAAGGGATATTCCAGTGGTTATCGCCAGTGTCCTGGACGATGACGACGCCGTCCATTCTCTAGGAGCTGCCGCCTATTTAACCAAACCAATCAGTAAGAAATTGCTTTTGGATACCTTGCATTCATGCTGTCAACCGAACCCTCATCGGATATAAACAAATTCATTCAGATTCAGCAATACGTGCGTGAATGCTTCCAGTTTTTGCGTTTCCAAAAACACTAAAGCCAACGTCCGCTCCTGCTCGGTTGGAGGACGCGACAGTGCCAGATCATAGGCCAAACGCACTTGCTGATCCTTTGAACTGGCAGCGGCCTTGATCTTTGCAGCCAACTTGCCGGCGTGGCTTAGAATGAATTCGTCGTTCATCAACATCAGCGCTTGCGTGGGTACTGTGGAACTGTTGCGCTGGGTGCAGGCGATGTTCTGATCAGGAAGATCGAACACCTCAAAAAAAGGAAGAGGCAGCCCGCGCTTACGATAAACGTAAATACTGCGCCGCCATTCCTCTTTGCTGTCTTCCCCATTCTTTTGGTTCCAAATACCTTTGGTCATGCTGCCCAAAATTTCATCATTGATGTGAGGAAAAATAGCTGTGCCGTACATTTGCAAATTCAACGATCCAGATGCTGCCAGCACTACATCGCGGACTGCTTCTGCCTCTAGCCTTTGCTGCCGAAATCGCCATAAATAGCGGTTGCTTGCGTCCTTGGCTATATTCGTTTCAGCGGCGAATTCAGAGGACATCTGGTAGGCTTCACTCGTCATCAGCAGGCGATGCATTTGTTTGATGCTCCAACCCTGATCCATGAATTCCACCGCCAGCCAATCTAACAATTCCGGGTGGGACGGCAGTTCGCCATTCTTGCCGAAGTTGTCCATGGTGGGAACAATTCCTACTCCGAAATGGTGCCGCCAAATACGATTCACCATCACTCGAGCAGTCAGTGGATTGTCAGGGGATCCAAGCCATTTCGCCAGTGCCAGCCGACGCCCGGAAGTGTTTCCATTGGCTGGTGGAAGTGCCACTGGGGGATTGTTGTAGGTGGCTACGGTAAGGAACCCAGGCTCCATTTCAGTGCCGTGACTGTTGACGTCACCATGGTGCAAAAAGTAGGAAGGGGGGACTTTGTAAGGGTCAGTTCCTTCATGCAAATAACTGCCCGCGAAATCGGCCTGTTGACGACTCTTGCCGGGCGCAGGTTCGTCCCCTGGACCATCAGGTACAAAGCGATAGTCTCCATCAGTGATGCCCATGGCCACCGGTATGGGCTTGGGCCGAAGCTTTTCAATGTCGCGCATTTGATGCAGTAACTGTTGCTTCACCACCGCATCGGCAGGCTTCATAATGCGATCAATTTCATTACTGGCCACGCTAGTGGTTCGAATAATTTGATTGGCTAACAGCACCTGACCAGGTGTTCGTTTCCCTTCCGGTGTGTTGATGGCCTGCTGCACGTTGGCTGGAAATTTGAGGTATTTGGCTGGCAGCAATTGATCGCGATACGGTCGTTCCAGTTGCTTTAGCTGATCCTGCACGGGGCGTAAGGCATCTTCCACATCCTTAATTTGTTTGTGATAAACGGTCGCTTCAGCTTCTGGTACCAGTGGATGATCCACTTCCACATAGCCGAACAATGCGGCTTGCAGGCGGTAGTAATCTTTCTGAGGAATTGGATCGAACTTGTGATTATGGCAGCGGGCGCATTGCACGGTCATCCCTAAAACGCCTCGGCCAATGGTGGCAATCATGTCGTCCAAATATTCATAGCGGAACTGGGGATTATCTTTTTCGCGGAAACCGATCTTGGCATGATTGCGCAAAAAAGCGGTGGCAATGCGAGTTTCATCGGTAGGATGTTGCACTTCGTCACCAGCGATTTGTTCCACTAAAAAACGGTCAAATGGCGTGTCTTTGTTAAATGCGGAAATAACATAATCACGATACCGCCAGGCGTTGGGACGGTCAAAATCGTGCTCATAACCATTGGAATCGGCATAGCGGGCCACGTCCAGCCAATGCCTTCCCCAACGTTCCCCATATTGAGGCGAAGCCAATAATCGTTCAATTAAAGCGGGCCATGCGTTGGAAGTTTTGTCATTGATAAATTCCTGTACCTGATCTGGGGTGGGCGGTAGGCCAGTAAGGTCAAGGTATGCCCGGCGCACCAGCGTGCGAGGTTCAGCCTTGGGGGCATGGGCTAATTTTTGCGATTGCCATTCCCTGGCAAGGAAAAAATCAACGGGATTTTTAAGCGAAGGAACGGCTGCTTTCTTGGGAAGTTGAAAGGCCCAATAGTTTCTGGCTGCTTTGGGAATCACCATTTCTTCAGCAGCGGCTGCGGCTTTCTTATCGACCACCACCGCAATAGCGGCGACGCCCCAGGGCGCCTTTTCATCCACCCAACGCTTGAGGATGTCCGCTTCCGCATCCGTGATTTTGCCGCCCATGGGCATGGCCGGTTTTTCAAGTCCAGCGACGCGCAGGTATAAGGGACTTTTCATCGCATCGCCCACTACCAGCGCCGGGCCGCGTTCACCACCGCGTAGCATTGCATCGCGGCTGGACAAATCCAGCTTGGCAAGTTTCATGCCTGGCCCATGACAGGAAAAGCACTTTGCAGAGAGGATGGGCAGCACTTGTCGATCAAAGTCGACGGCGGCCCAGGCGGAGGTCACAAAAGTTACCGAAAATACGGTTAGGAGGAGGATGCCCAGTCGTTGTACCATGTTGAGGTCTCGGCTGAAATTATACAGCATGCGCATCTCTATTGATGCTTCACCATTATTGCTTCGTAGCGCAGGGGTGAAGAATTATCTTTACCACTGGATTCGGCACCTTCGCTTAAATGCGCAAGGAAACGATATCTCTACGTTCCCATTCCTGGATACGGTGGGTGCGCTGACCCATGAATCTTCCGTACTTACCAGGGCCCAGACTCTGCCGCGCTTGGCCCTGCTGCTGCTTTCCAACATCCGTGGCAATCCAGCTTTAAGTTGGATGAATAAGAATTCGGATATTTTTCACGCATCCAACCAGATTCACAACAACGTTAGAGGTGTGCGGGTAACGGCTACTTTGCACGACATGACCTGTTGGTTGATGCCGGAGTTGCATACTAGCGCCAACGTTACCGCTGACAAACGATTTTCCGAACTGGTGCTGAAACGTGCCAGCGGCCTGATTGCCGTCAGTGAGAACACACGTCGAGATGCGATCCGCATTCTGAATTTAGACCCTTCCAAGGTGGTAACAATCCATTCCGGCATTCCCGATTCTTTCTTTGACGCAACCTCGCAAATGGGTTCCGTTGTAGCCGCCCGTTACAACCTGGACAAGCCTTTTATTCTGGCCGTTTGCACGGTTGAGCCACGCAAAAACCTGGACACGTTGCTCGACGCCTATTTGCTGCTGCCTCGGGAAATCCGCGAAGAACATGACTTGGTGTTGGCAGGCCCCATGGGTTGGGCTGCATCCAGCACAAGCCAGCGAATCCGCAGTGGCTTGCCGGGCGTGAAATATTTGGGCTACGTCCCGGAGTTGGAACTGCCCGCGCTGACCAAGGCGGCCACCGTATTTGCCTACCCTTCGTTGTACGAAGGCTTTGGATTTCCAGTAGCCCAGGCGATGGCCTGTGGAATTCCAGTGGTCACTTCCTGCACTTCCTGTCTGCCTGAAATTTCTGGCGAAGGGGCACTGCATGTGGACCCCAAAAGTCCTGCTGAAATTTCAAAGGCACTCCATCATCTTTTGGAATCGAAAGAATTGCGACAATCGTTGGGGAGCAAGGGCAGGTCCATTGCCGAAGAGCGATACCGCTGGGAATTTTGCGCTCGAAAATCCTGGGATTTTTTTGCCCAAGCCGCTGGTTAATTTGTGACAGATAAAACTCCTGTATCGCATCGTCTGGATTCCATTGATCTGCTGCGTGGGCTAGTAATGGCGATTATGGCATTGGATCATACTCGCGATTTTTTTCAAACTCCACTGCCAGATCCGATGGACGCCAGCAATACCTGGTTGGCCCTATTTTTCATTCGTTGGGTGACTCATTTTTGTGCTCCAGTATTTGTGTTTCTGGCAGGCGTGAGTGCTCATTTAATGAGGTCTCGTAAAACCAAAGGGGAACTTTTCCAGTTTCTTTGGACTCGTGGAGTCTGGTTGATCTTTCTGGAACTGACGTGGATCCGCTGCCTGGGCTGGTTCTTCAATTTCGATTACCTTTTCTCTGTGGGGCAAGTGATTTGGGCCATCGGCTGGTCCATGATCGTGCTTTCCTTTCTGCTGCGTTTTCCAACACGCTGGGTTGGCGCAGCGGGCACACTGATCATCCTGTTGCATAACCTGACGGATTCGTTAAAGGCGGAACAATTCGGTCCGCTGTGGTGGTTGTGGCGAATTCTGCACGACCGAAAGCCCATGGAAATCTGGTCTGGACATTATTTTTTCCCACAGTATCCGCTGTTGCCCTGGATCGGAATTTTACTTGCGGGCTATGGGTTTGGTGAAGTGTTTCTGTGGTCGGCAGAGGCTCGTCGTCGATTCACGTTTCGATTGGGGCTGGGGTTGTCCGTGAGCTTTGTGCTTCTGCGTTGGCTGAATGTTTATGGCGATACAGGGCGCTATCAGACGCAAGCAGACTGGATGCATACCGCTTTTTCATTCCTCAATTGTCAGAAGTATCCGCCGTCGTTACTGTATGCGTTGATGACCCTGGGACCGGCTCTGATGCTGCTCAGTTATCTGCCGGACCGAGTGGCATCGCTATGGAAGCCACTGGTGACCCTGGGCCGCGTACCGCTGTTTTTCTATTTGATTCATTTGCCGCTACTGCATGGTGTAGCAGTGCTGTTTGCATGGGCCAATGGGTTTGATGCTACGTGGTTATTGGGCCGTCCGGGTGACCATCCTGTTCCGTCAAGCTATGGGTTGGGATTGCCTGGCGTCTATTTGGTTTGGATGATTGCCATGGCGTTTATGTTCCCACTTTGCGCCTGGTTTGCGGAGAAGAAACGAATGAGTCAATCGAAGCTACTGAGCTATTTGTAGGGGCAAGTGCGAAATGGAGTTCTTTGAGACGTCGGTGGGAATCGTTAGGGAGAACACAACTCATATGTCGCAATTGGGAAAGACGATGCTGCGTGTTGCACTCGGGGCGCTGGCTGTGTGGATGGTGCCGCTGGTGGCATCGCAATTTGTGGAGGACTGGCACTGGGGCGTGGACGGTTTCGTGCGGGTGTACGTCCTGTTCTTCTTAACGGGGATGGCGATTGCTCTGGTCGCGAGGAGGATGGGCGTGTGGTCTTACAAGGCTGGCGTTGGTGTGGCGCTGGTGGCCTGGTTAGCCTTGGGGTGGTCCAACATGGTCCAAGTCGCCGACTCGGGAAATCCGGCGAACTTGTGGTACTACGCCGTGCTCGCGGTGGGCGCCGTTGGGGCCTTGCTGGCGCGGCTCAAGGCGCGAGGGCTGGCCCGCACGTTGTTCGCGATGGCCGCCACGCTTGCGCTGATTGCCGTGATGCTGCCTTCGGGCGCGCCGCCATATCTTGCGCGGAATATGGCCATCGGGCATGGTGTCTATGTGGCGTTGTTCACCGCGTCTGGTCTAATGTTCCGGCACGCGAGTTTGGCGGAATTGAAGTAAGACCCAGGCCGATTACATCAAAGCTTTTGCGTAGAGTACACAATGCAGTCCTTGCCCATGTCTTTACCGTCCCCAATGGTTTCTGCATTCGTTCTGAGATCTCCGATTGCGATAGCCCTTCGAAATAAGCAAATTCAATTACGGTACGCTGATCCTGCGTCAAATTGTCGAAGGCATCCCGCAGTTGCCCCGAGTAAGTCAGAAAACAGGCCGTACTTTCAACGCGAATGGAAGGAAGTAATGACTGGTGGGAGCCATCAGCATAAATCTGACGGCGACGACGCGCTGTTCTCAAATAATCAATCGCCAGATTTCGAGCTATCGTCAGAAGCCAAGGCCCAAGCGTGCCTCGCGAATTATCAATCAAATGCGCTGAAGTCCAGATGCGAAGAAACACTTCCTGCACTATTTCTTCTGCTTCTCCGGTGTTTTGAATGATGCGAAAGACCACTGAAAATACGATGCGGCCATAGCGGTCATACAAATCTTCAAGGGCGCAAGGATTGTGGCACTTCAGACCTTCAATGATCCGTGCGTCGGAATCTGTATTTGCAGTCAACAAGGATTGACTCATGCACCATCAGTCCGATTTTCATTTTCAATTCGCATCGTCTTATCAGGTAGAGCATTTGGCTGATAAATCGTTTCGCGAAAACTCGCCACTACTCCACGTTTAACTTCGTTCCTTTGCTCTGTTTTTGAGAAAGGGTATGAATCTGATGATCTAGTAACTCCCGAAATCCCTTCAAAAACTCAACGCCTGCATTCCGGAAATGTTCTCCTACCGCCCTTGCCGGTAAATAGTAGAATTCTCATAATGATTAGGACCTCGTCACATTACTACTTGCAGTTTATTGCTTAGTTGAGTTCGCTGATACAAGTTGACACAAAAAAGAACATGCACGTCTTAAACAAAATGGATGCGCCAAATGCCTGGATGTCCTATTTTGTTCATCTTAATTCCTGTCCTGTGCTTGCTACCCCACGGCTATCTTGCTATTCTAATTAAGTAAATAAACGATTAAGGTAAGACTGAAGGAGTATCGACTCTAGAATGGCACTGGCGACAGATTCAAAACAAGAAGTTGTGCAGCAATACAAGATCCACAAAGATGATTGTGGGTCGCCAGAGGTGCAGGTGGCAATCCTCAGCCAGAGGATCCTCCAACTGCAGGACCACTTTAAGGCCAACAAGAAGGACCATAGTTCACGCCGCGGACTGCTTTTAATGGTGGCCCGTCGCCGCCGTTTGCTCGATTATCTAAAGAGCCGCAGCCCAGAACGTTACAAAACCCTGATTACAAGCCTCGGGATCCGCCGGTAAGCGTAAGCGCTACTAGCTAAAACTCTCTGTCTCCTTGATCCCAAAGAGAGGTTCAAGGATCGAATGCATTCCGTTGAAATTGATGTATTTGGTGTTCCAGTCACCATTGAAACTGGAAAAATGGCCAAGCAGGCCAATGGCTCCGTCGTAGTCAAATCAGGCGAATCTGTCGTCCTGGTATCTGCTTGTGCAAACACAAAGCCCAAAGAAAATGCGGACTTCTTTCCGCTCACCGTTGACTACCGCGAATATACGTATTCCGCTGGCAGATATCCCGGTGGATTCATAAAGCGCGAAGGACGTCCTTCTGAAAAGGAAGTTCTCACCAGCCGCTTAATTGATCGCCCTATCCGCCCCCTGTTCCCTGAAGGTTTCTCGCATGAAACACAGGTAATCGCCATGGTGCTTTCGGCTGACCCCCTTCGTGACCCCAGCCCCTTAGCCATCATCGGCACAGCCGCCGCTCTGGCAATTTCCGATATCCCTTTTCATCACTTATTGGCGGGCGTTCGCGTTGCCAAAATCAAGGGTGATTTAATTGCATTCCCTACCTACGCACAAGCTAAAGAAGCCACGTTAGTCATTACGGTTGCCGGCACGGAAGGCGGAATCGTGATGGTGGAAGCCGGTGCCAAGCACGCTTCCGAAGCAGACGTTGTGGAAGCCATTGATTTCGGCCACAAATGCTGCAAGAAAATCATCACTGTGATTCAGGAACTGGCAGCCAAGTGCGGCAAAACCAAGTGGGTCTACACCCCGGCGGTTGTCAATACAGACCTTGCTGGCAAGATTGAAAAGCTGGTTGGTGTTGATCTTACCGACGCACTGAACACCAAGAAATACCCCAAACTGGAAAGCTACGCCAAGATTTCAGCCTTGAAGGACAAGGTAAAAGCCTTGGCCACAGAGCTGTTCCCGGAAGATGCATCGAAGGTAAAAGAAGCCAGCAAACTGCTGGATGCTCTTAAGGAAAAGATTTTCCGCGAAGAGATGCTGGGCAATCGCCGCCGTCCCGATGGACGCGCGTTCGATGAAATCCGCAACATCACCTGCGAAGTGGGCTTTCTGCCACGCACTCACGGTTCGGCATTGTTCACCCGTGGTGAAACCCAGGCTTTGGTTACCACCACACTGGGCACCAAAGACGATGAACAGCGCATTGAACTGCTAGACCCTACCGAAACCTCCAAACGCTTCATGCTGCACTACAACTTCCCACCGTTTTCAGTGGG
>JANMWO010000109.1:0-32446 GCA_031394025.1 Acidobacteriota bacterium | reverse complement strand
GATCGATTGTCATCTTGCGACCATCCATACATCAGTTTGGATAGAAGTTTTTTCTGAGAGAGGCTGGTGTCTTGAAATTCATCCATCAGGATATGTTCAATCCGGCCATCCAGAATGTAAGCCAAGTCCGTAGGACCTTCTTTGTTCTCCAAAGCACGAAGTGCGCGTTGCAGAAGCTCTGTGAAATCCACAGCGCCTCGTTTCGCAAAGACCTGCTGCAGTTGACCGGCGGCAAGGGTCATGGTTGTTGATAACGAGTCGATGATGTTCCACTGATCATCGGTATAGTTGGGCGGCGGAGATTCCCGTGTCGCCGTAAGAGCCTCCTGCCATTGAGCGAGATGCTTGCAGTGATCAATCAGATCGAGCATGGCACTCTTTGCGGCACTTCCAGGGGGAAACCCTGCATTTTTATCCAACGATTTGCGCCAATCCCCACCTTTTGTTAAAAGCAGTTCCGCTATTCCTTGCCACAGTGGTGCTGCTTCAACTTCTGCAGGCGGATAGCCAAGCATGTCACGCAGATTGGCGATGGGGCTATCTGATCCAGAAAGATTAGCAGCGGCTGTGCGCGCGAGTTGGCTCAGATGCTTCTCCAAAACCTTTGGTGCGAATTGAAGAGCCCGCGCCAGATCGTCCTCTATGGCGATTTTCAAACCTTCTTCTAACTCAACTCTTCCATTGCTTAAGTGCTGCATCCACTGATCGCGACGACTCAGCATCTCAATCAATAACTTCTCCGCATTTCCCCAATCGTTGTTCAAATAATCGAGTGTTCTTTCAACGTGCTTTGCCCAGCTTTGTGTGCTGTCGAGCAACGCCAATGTGTCCCGCGCTGCTTCCCGATACAACTCGGTTGCGTCCTCAACAATGGCCGGTGGGGCACCGAGTCTGGAAAGAAATGGCATTTGGCGCACAAGAGTTACGCAGAATGAATCGATGGTACAAACGCGTAAGCGACCAGGATTTTGCAGGAGGTTCCATCCCATTTCTTTATCACGATCCAGTGCTTTGCGGGCAATGGAATACTGTTCTCTTTCTGAAGTGTTGCTGGGGATTGTATTTTCCGTCGCCCTTGTCAACGCCTTCAAAATACGACTCAGCATTTCGCTGGATGCCTTGCGCGTGAAGGTGATCGCCAGGATAGTCTCCGGCCTTTCAACCACTGCTAGTAGGCTTAGAAATCGCCTAGTAAGCAATTCGGTTTTACCCGATCCAGCAGGTGCTTGCACAATGAACGATTTGGAAATGTCCAGCGCCTGTAACCGTTGCGGTTGATCGGCGGGGCTATTCATCCACCACCTCCTGCCCGCCGCCTTCCGTGCGAATTCGGCAAAGCGTAGTAAGCTGGCAGAAATCGCATGCACCGTCAATAGGGGATACGGCGGCATAGCCAGTGCGCAATTCATGGGCGAAGCCAGTTAGCTGTTCACGCCAAATGTCCAACTGTTTCCCCCAAGGTTCCTTAGGAAACTTAACGCTGCTTCCCATCCCGGTTGCCCCATCGGCCAGTCCTTGAAATTTCACATCGCCTGCTTTCATTTGCGCAAACGCCACGCCATTTGCTTTCTCACTTCTTACGATGGCGTAGAGAGGCAATTGCGGTTCTTCCAATCGTTCCCCTTCCCAGGTCTTTGAGTTGGGAGCGGTGCTTTTATAATCCACCACAACTTCACGACCGCCTGATAATTCATCCAAGCGATCAATTCGTATACGGATTTTTACGCCATCCAATTCAATTTCCGCAGACTGCTCTGTAAGCGTCACTTCAAAAGGTTCTCGCTTCTCTTCTTTAACCAACCATTCAGCCAGCAGCTTTTGAATACGGGATTGTTCCAATGCAGCGAAGCGATCACTCATCCAAGATTTACGATGTCGCTCCACGGCCTCATGGCTGGCATTGGCAATAGCTTCGGTACGTTGTTGCGGAGTCAGGTTCACAAGATTTGTATGAAACTTCAATGTTTTCCAGAACACTTCCATTGCTGTATGAATTAAAGTCCCGCGTTCTGTTTGCGCCAATCCCGGCACTGGTGATTCCAAACCTCCCGCCCCAAGCCTTACGCTGGCAAAGCCTCGAAAAGGGCACTGGGCAGTGTGTTTAATCAACCAAGATCCGCCAGATAGAGCACCAGGGGGCAGTTCAGGAGCTTTGAAATCGTCCAACATTTCCACCTCCACCAACTTCCTCTGATCCAACCAATAGTCAACGGAAGAGGCTTCCGCTGCCCAAGGTTTATAGGTTGCCAGAAAACCGCTAGGTCGTAATTCTTCTTCCCCTTCCCGTTGGGGATAGCTTGCGATTACAACAGGTGCACTGGCTTGCAGTCGCTCTAATAAATCTTTTGAAAACCGGTATTCTCTTTCTGCACTGGAATGCGGCAGCTCCAACCGAAGCTGTAGTTCACGGGGTAAAAATGGTTCGGGCTGCGCCGCTGCTGGCCAGGCTCGGTCTTCCATCCCTAAAATCCATAACGCGTCGAAACGGCTGCCTGCCGCTTGCAAACCTTCCAGAACTTGAACCGGGGCATCGGCAGTTTCCGGCTGAAACACAGTATCGGCTGCAATGCGCCGCAACCAATCCAGAGCCCTTCGGCGATCCACAATTCCTTCCGTCGATTCCAGGCTGGTGAGAATAGCAACCACTTCATTCCACCGGGCAAGCGTTTGCCGTTCTGTACTGGACATCACCCGTTCACCGGGCCAACCGGCAACTTTTAAGAAATTGGAAAAAGTCTGTGCCCATCCTGCAATACTCTGTTTGCGGGGAAGCGATTGTATTTGGATTTTCAAGTCGTTCAATAATTTTGAAAATAGTGGACAACCCTCTGGAATCGCACTTACACTGACTTCCATGCCACCTCGCCTTCGTAGACGAGCTTCCAACTGTCCTCTTGCAGTGAGTTCTCTTTCTGCGCCAAACAAGAAAGGCGTACGAAGAAGTCCACCCCATTCTTCTACCGATAAATCGCGTGCATCCATCAATTCAAGAATCAATAGAGCAGCGTTAACCATGGGCCATTGTGTTAATGGAAGTCCCAATGAAATATTGAATGCTCTAGTGCCCAAAGCGTGCTCCAGAGCCCGGTCCAATTGAGCTCGGATGTCGGCAAGCCCCGTTGCGATAATGCCGATGGTGGCATTTGGTGTTTGATCCAACGTTTGTCGCGCCCAACTTGCAGCAGCATTGATTTCGCTGGTTTGATCTTCAAAACCTGCACTATATAACCGTTCCGACAGTTCCTGCTCTGCGTCAATTCTTTCCACCGTCGTTCCTAACTGCTTGCACTTTTCCAATACTCGAAGTTGCAGTGGAGTAAATTCATCAAAGCCAGCTAGCATCAGAAGTTTCGGCGAATGTTGGAGCCCAAGGGTTATGGCTTGCTCCTGTCCGGCTGCGGTAATCCACCCTTGTTGACGGAGTTTGAGTTGGAATCGTTTGCACCATCGCCGAAACGCTTTGCCGTCAGAATGGTTTTCGAATGAAGCGTCTTCCAGTGGAACATTCCAGGTTTCAACCAAACGCAGCGCCCGACTGGCGGCTTTGGCGGTGGCGGGAAGGTCAAGCAATTCAACGCCATCTTCAGCAATAGCCTGCTGCCAAAGCGACGCTTCCTGATGAAGATTCAAAACAACTTCAGCGGCAAACGAACGTTGGTGAAATCGGTTGATCCAAATGGACCATGGGAAAATCTCCGCTGTTGGCCAAACCAAGTGACCCTCATTACGCTGCCAATTATCAAATTCCATTCGATGGCTGCGGGCTAGTCGGGAGTTTGCCGTTACCAGGGTTGCACCCGTTTGTAAGGCCTGCCAATAGAATTTGGACATGAAATTCTATTGTACGGAACGATATACTAAATAACCGATGAAACATATTTTACTGATCCTCACACTGCTTGCCACTATGACAACATTTGCAAAAACCCCTGCCCCTTCACCCTCCTTGCGCAAGGATGGAATGTTCTATGAAATGCGCACCTACTATGCTGCTCCAGGCAAGTTGGAAGAACTCCACAAACGCTTCCGGGATCATACTATTGCTTTGTTTAAGAAACATGGCATGGAAATTGTTGGTTTCTGGGGCCCCATGGACAAAGAAGATGGTTCCGATGGAAAGCTGATTTATGTGTTAGGCTATCCGAGCAAAGAGGCTCGCGATGCCTCCTGGAAGGCGTTTCAAGCGGATGAGGCTTGGGTGAAAGCTAGAACCGCTTCGGAAGTGAACGGTAAATTGGTTGACAAAGTGGAAGCGGTTTTCATGAAATCAACCGACTACGCGGGGCACAAGTAGGAATGGCCGATACAACATTTCAAGGGTTTATTGTTCGGAAAGGCGCTGATGGAAAACCGGTCGGCGCCATTGAAAAGTTGTCGATTGCCGACCTTCCTGCCGGGGAGGTGACGGTTGCAGTCGCATATTCCACGCTCAATTATAAAGACGGTTTAGCCGTCACCGGGGCGCCGGGTGTGATCCGTAATTTCCCGCTGGTGCCAGGTATTGATTTTGCCGGTACGGTGGTGGAATCGCAATCCGCAGGTTACGTAGTGGGCGATCAGGTGCTGGCCACTGGTTGGGGCCTTGGTGAAAAGCACTGGGGTGGTTTGGCGCAAATGGCGCGTGTACCCGCAAGTTTTCTGGTGAAGCTTCCTGCAGGCATTCACCTAAAACGATCTATGGCCATTGGCACAGCGGGCTTTACGGCCATGCAATGTGTGATTGCATTGGAACGTCACGGACTTGTTCCTTCATCGAAAGATGTTGCAGTAACTGGCGCGGTTGGTGGCGTGGGATCCATAGCCGTTGCCGTGTTGGCAAAACTGGGATACAACGTGGTGGCATCTACGGGCCGCGCCGGGGAACACAATTATCTTTACTCGTTGGGAGCAGGTTCAGTTATCGACCGCAGCCTATTGGCGACACCTTCTGGTCGGCCAATGGATGCAGAAAGATGGGCGGGTGCGGTGGATACCGTAGGCGGGGAAACGCTTGCAGGCTTGATCCGTACCATGTGTGCCAACGCTTCTATCGCAGCTTGTGGAGTGGCAGGCGGACCGACTCTTCCTACGACGGTGTTCCCATTTATACTTCGTGGCGTGAACCTGCTTGGGATCAATTCGGTTTCGGTTCCGTATACTGAGCGAGTAGAGATTTGGCGGCGGTTAGCACTGGATTTACCAATGGATAAATTAGATGCCATGACTACTGAAGCTGGGCTCGCTGATCTGCCAGAACTTGGCCGATTAATCTTGAAAGGCCAATTAAGAGGGCGAACCGTAATCAAGCTTTAATTGGAAGTTCACGTGGCCCAAGCACCATGTATGTGACCAGGGCCACGCCTGCATGCTTGTTTTTGTCGTCGTGAATATCAACGCTGCCCACACAAATCTGCTTGCCGATGCGAACCAGCCTTGCCCGAGCAGTTACTTTCTTCCCCCACACCGGTCGAAAATAATTTACTTTCAATTCAATGGTGCTGACCATCAAAGTACCCGCAAAGTGGCGCACCAGTGCCAATCCAACTGCTGCGTCGGCCATGGATGCCGTTACTCCACCGTGCAGAACCTGGGCAACGTTGCGGAATTCATCACGCAGATTTAGAGCGATGGTCAGCCCATCGGAATGCACTTTGATAACTTCAATACCCAAATGTGTGTTGAAGGGCATGTGCTTTGTAAACTCCTGCATTTCCTGAAGATTAAATTTTCGTGGCATCATTTTTTCTTCGGTGGGTATTTTTGAAACGCTTTCAAAATCATGTTAGGCAATCGTTTTTCCAGTTTGGCTGAATCTTCCTGATGATCCACGCAGACTGTTCGCCACGCTAATTGTTTAGTTGCGCTGTTTTTGATGTCAATCACCAGAGTATCTTTCGCATCCACATAGACCCGCTTTCGGCTGCCCACATTGCGGTCCACGACTCGCCCTCTGGGCCCCACTGTGGTTACGCGTTCCCCAGGGGACCGAACGGTTTGTTTCTCTGTTCCGTCACCCAGTCGAAAAGTTACGGTTAAATCTCCCTTCGATTCTACTTCCGATAATCCTTTCGCCCTCAGTTGTTCAGCAATCCCATTGCGAAGGTTTTTCTCAACCAATTCATTGTTGAGCATAGGATTTTTAGCATTGATCTTTCCTTCGCGAACGGTGAAAGTTTTGAATTGCTTGAAGTCTAAAGCATTGTCAAATTCGGTGTCGATTTTTTGTGCACACAAAGTGCCGACAAACAGGGCGGACAAAAGCAGGTAACGCATCTCTAAAGTATAAGCTGGAGCATAAACGTCGAGTATAAACTGCGATAGCATAAGGTCATCCGTTTGAGTTTGTTTGGAGGAGCCATGTTTCGATTGGACGCAGATCGTCCCGTAGAGTTTTGCGATGGATCAAGGCGTCGCGATTTTTTGCATGCGGGCACGCTTTCGACGCTTGGCCTGGGGCTTACGCAGATGTTTGACTTGAAAGCTGCAGGTGCCACCGACCCATCTAAGTCCGACGTGAATTGCATTCTGCTAATGCTGATTGGCGGTCCGTCTCAACTGGACACTTGGGACATGAAGCCCAACGCTCCTATTGAAATTCGTGGACCCTACAAGCCGATCAAGACCAACGTTGCAGGGATTGAAATTTCTGAAAACTTTCCACGCATGGCTAAACATGCCGACAAGTTTTCGCTGATCCGTTCGGTGTATCATACGGCGGCTGCAGTGCATGATACTGGCCATCAGATGATGCAAACTGGCCGCTTGTTCACAGGCGGCATTGAGCATCCGCACTACGGCTGCGTGTTGTCGAAACTGAAAGGTCCAAAGGGCGATGTGCCGCCCCACATGCTTTTACCTCGTCCCATTGGGGCAACTGGCGGCAACATGCCGCATGGGCAGAACGCTGGTTACCTTGGAAAAAGTTTCGATCCTTTTGTTTTGAATGCAGATCCATCCGACCCTAATTTTCGAGTGCCTGATTTGTTGCCGCCAGATTACTTAACTGCGTTTCGTACAGACAGGCGGCGTGATTGGCGATCTATGGTGGATAAGGCAGTCAACCGGTTTGAGACCTCGCAAGACGCACGGCTGCTGGATTCCACTTTTCAACAAGCTTATACTTTGATGTCTTCTGAAAAAGCTCGGGCAGCATTTGAACTGCATCGCGAACCGGAAAAGATTCGAGAAAAATATGGACTGAATCGTTTCGGTCAAAGCTGTTTGTTGGCTCGTAGAATGATTGAAGCCGGAGTGCGATTCGTAACCATCAACATGTTTGAAACAGTGTTCGATGAAATTACTTGGGACATTCATGGGTCTAAGCCGTTCAGCCCCATCTCCTGTTATCGCGACTTGGTTGGTCCCATGTTTGACATGGCGTACAGCTCTTTACTGGAAGATTTGAAGGACCGAGGATTGCTCTCGAACACAATGGTGGTGGGCTTTGGTGAATTCGGAAGGACACCCAAAGTTAACCCTGCAGGCGGCCGCGATCACTGGCCGCAGTGCTGGACTGTTCTGATGGGTGGAGGGCCACTCAAAGGCGGGACCATCGTCGGATCTTCTGATGAGATTGGAGCCATGCCCAGGGACCGCCCCGTCACTCCAGGCGAAATTGCCGCAACGGTTTATAAAGGCCTGGGCATTGATCACCACACTGAGTTGCCTGGGGCACAAGGTCGTCCCATTCCATTGGTGGACCGCGGTATAGAGCCAATTCAAGAGTTATTCGCATAAGCCGATGAAACATTTCCTTTGCATTTTGTTAGTCGCTCCCTCGCTGGTAGTTGCAGCCGTGGGCAGTCGTAATTTGAACATTCTTCCAGCTTCAGTGGAGTTAGCAGCTAGTGAATCCCGGCAGCAATTATTGGCAGAACTCAGCACTGGATCTGTTGTGGAAGATTGGACCCGATCCGTAAGCTGGTCCAGTTCCGCACCAGGGATTGCCACAGTGGATGCAAGTGGCCGTGTCTCTCCGATGAGTGATGGCGAAGCAATCATGAAGGCAACGAAAGACGGTTTAAGTGCCACTGTGAAGGTGACCGTGCGCAATTACAAAACACCCTTCCAATGGAGCTTCCGTAACCATGTGATTCCGGTGATGACAAAGACTGGTTGCAACCAAGGCGCTTGCCATGGAGCACTGTCGGGTAAGAACGGATTCAAGCTTTCGTTACGCGGCTATGATCCCGAACTAGACTGGGATTCGTTGACAAGGCAAAGCGTAGGTCGCAGAGTCAGCGTGGCAGATCCTGCGCGCTCTCTACTGTTATTGAAGCCGACATTCGCCATTCCACATATGGGCGGTTTACGATTCAAAACAGACTCGCTTGAGTACCGTGTACTGGCGGAGTGGATTGCAGCGGGAGCTCCTGCCCCGAAGCAGAACGAAGCAGACGTTATCAGATTGGAAGTGTTCCCACCAACAGCTATATTGGCACCTGGGTCTTCTCAACAACTCGTCGTTCGCGCGAAATATTCAGACGGTAGAACAGAAGATGTCACCAATTGGGTGAAGTACAATTCCAACAACGAAGGGGTAGCTACGGTTGACGATTCCGGTCTGGTGAAAATGAACGGACGCGGTGAAGCACCAATCACACTTTACTACCAGAGCAAGGTTTTGTATGCCACAGTGACGGTTCCGTTTGAGAAAGAAGTAACTACCGCAGATTTCAAAAACTTTGAACGAAAGAACTTCATTGATGAATTCGCCGTTGCCAAATGGAAGAGCTTGAATCTACTTCCATCGGCCAAGGCATCGGATGAAATCTTCCTGCGCCGTGCTTACTTAGATGCAGCCGGGATACTTCCCACCGCTGAAGAAGTCGAAAACTTTCTGGCGGATAAGTCCCCGGATAAACGCGAAAAAGCGATTGATCAACTGTTAGAGCGCGATGAGTTTGTGGATTACTGGGCATACAAGTGGTCTGATTTATTCCTTGTCTCCAGCCGCAAGTTGCCCACCAAAACCATGTGGTCTTTCTATAACTGGATTCGCGACTCAGTAAAGGTAAACAAGCCTTGGGATCAAGTGGCTCGTGACATTTTTACATCCACTGGCAGCAATCGCGCGAATGGTGCGTTGAACTATTTCGTCATTCATAAAGACCCCATTGAGTTGAGCGAAAATGTGACGCAGGCCTTCCTGGGGCAAAGGTTGACCTGTGCCCGCTGCCATAATCATCCTTTGGAAAAATGGACGCAGAAGCAGTATTACCAGTTGGCTAACGTGTTCTCCCGCATTGGAGTGAAGAATGGAAATCAGGCTGGCGAACAGATTGTTTTTGTGAAAACTTCTGGCGACATCAATCACCCACGTCTTCTGCGCCCATTGGAACCTGCCCCTCTTGACGGCGAACCAATGGCGCTGTCATCCACCGATGATCGGCGAATTGGCTTTGTCAATTGGTTGACCGATCCGAAAAATCCTTTCTTCGCACGGTCCCTTGTGAATCGTGTTTGGGGGAACTTCATGGGGCGCGGGTTGGTGCATCCTGTGGATGATGTACGGGCTACGAATCCGGCATCGAATGAGGAACTGTTAAGCGCGGTAACTGCTGATTTCATCAAGAATAAATTCGATGTGAAGAAGCTGGTGCGGACCATCATGAATTCTGGAATTTACCAGCTTTCAAGTGATGCGAATGCCACCAACCAGAACGATAACACTTACTATTCGAAGTACATCATCAAGCGGCTACCGGCTGAAGTATTGTTGGATTCTATGAGTCAGGTGACCGGTGTTCCCACTGTATTCAGCGGTTTTGCCCCCGGCACCAGAGCCATACAACTTCCTGATGTTCGCGTACAAAACCAGTTCCTGACCAGCTTCGGCAGGCCAGAACGAGTGATCTGTGATGCGGCTGAACGGTCCAGCGATCCGAGCATTGCCCAAGCGTTGCATGTCATCAATGGCGATACCTTGAATAAAAAATTAAGCGCTGCTGATGGGTATGTTGCGCTGCTATTGAAGCTTGGACTGAGTGATCGTAAGATTCTGGATCACATTTTCTTATCGGCTTATTCGCGCTATCCAAGGCCTGAAGAAGCTACTCAGATCTTGGGGATGTTGGGCAAAGCCCGGGAAGGGAAGTTGACGCGTGACGTTCAAAACGAACATCGTCAACAGGCGCTGGAAGACATGATGTGGTCTTTACTTACAAGTAAAGAGTTCTTGTTCAACTACTGATGCGCATGCTAATTGCAGTTTCGATTGCGCTATGTGCGGCTGTTTCGGCAGCCGACTTCACGCGCGACGTTTTGCCTATTTTTCGAGAAAACTGTAACGGTTGCCATGCCAAAGGTGTGTCTATGGGCACGCTTGATTTGGATGGCATTGAGGGCGTGATGCGTGGCGGCAATCACGGCGCAATTGTTGTGCCTGGTAAGAGTAGCGAGAGTCGGTTGTACTTGATGACATCGGGAAAGTTGCAGCCGTTCATGCCGATGGGTGGCAAGACATTAGCTGCTGGCGATCTGGAAACGATTCGTAAATGGATTGACGATGGTGCGGTTGCGCCCAAGCAGGGAGAGCTTTCGGCAATAAAGATCGGACCTGCGATTCCAAATATTGTGCCGCGTGTTGCCGTGAAATCGAACATATATTCCTTAGCTTGGCGTGGCGATGGTCAAGTGCTTGCGATTGGTGGGTATCGTGAAATCCGCTTGGTCGATGGGCAAGGCAAACTGCTAAACAAGTTGGCTGGCTTTGTGGAAGCGGTTCGTGCCGTCGCCTTTTCACCAGATGGAAAGTTGCTGGTTGGTGCCGGTGGACTTCCAGCTCGAAAGGGTGAATTGAAAATTTGGAACGTGGCTTCTGGTAAAGAGATCGCCCATAGTAACGGGCACACCGATGCTATCTACGCAGCTTGCTTTTCTCCTGATGGAAAGTGGATTGCAACCGCAAGTTACGACAAGTTGATTAAGATTTGGGACGTTGCCGAAGCGAAAGAAGTGAAGACGCTGAAGGAACATATTGATGCTGTTTACGCTCTGGCATTCACTCCCGATAGTTCACGTTTGATCAGCGGTGCCGCTGACAGAACGGTGAAGGTTTGGAACCTCACTACTGGCGAAAGACTGTTTACGATGAGCGAAGCAACTGACGGCATCAACGCAATCGCTTTGAATCCAACAGGGAAATTGGTTGCTGCTGCAGGGCAGGATAAGTCAATCCGAATATGGACTCTGGCTGATCGTGGTGCAACGCTGTTAAATAGTCTCATCGCCCATGAAGATTCCATTTTGCGCATTGCCTGGTCACCTGATGGAAAGTATTTGGTATCCACCAGCGCAGACAAAGTCATCAAGGTTTTTCTGGCCGAAGATCTGAAGGAAGTGGCGGCATATCCAGGCCAATCGGATTGGGTGAATGGTCTTGTATTTTCGCCAGATAGTTCACGATTCGCAGCCGCCCGTTTTGATGGAAGTCTACAGTTTTACGCCGTACCGAGGTAGCACAATGAAGAATAGCATTTTCGCATTTGTAATCCTAACTTGCATTGCAATGGGTCAGACAGGCCAGCGCACAACGCCGCCCACCATTCGCGACATCTCACCCCGAGGCATGGCCCGAGGCACAACAGTTGAGCTTACGATTGAAGGTTTTAATCTTGCCAAGGCCAGTAAGATTTTCTTTAATCAACCAGGCGTCACAGGCCGCGTCGTCAGAGTGAAAGAACTGCCAGATTTACCAGACATCAGGCTGGGTTCCAATGGCACTGTAACCACTGTCGATCTTGGTCCATTGCCGCAACGCAATCAGGTAACCGTGGAACTGGAAATTGCAGCGGAGGCTGAAATCGGTGAGGTCGCCTTCCGATTGCAAACTCCACAGGGCACATCTCCTGAAGGTACTTTTCTAGTGGAACCGTACTTTGGCGAAAGCCCAGACAAAGAACCCAACGATACGTTAGAAGGTGCATTTGAAGTGTTTCTTCCAAGCATTCTGGCCGGAGCAATTTCAAAACCTGGCGACGTAGATCATTTCAAGTTGAATGTGAAGGCTGGCCAAACTTTGGTATTCGATAACGGTGGAATGCAGATTGGATCCTCTCTGCAACCAGTGGTGGCCATTCTGGATAAAGACGGGAACACTCTTGCCGAATATGGTTATGACGGTGGTCGCAGTGCCAATCAGTTTTCACATACATTCAAACAAGCCGGGATTCACTACGTTCGTATCAGCGATTACGAACGCAGCGGACGTGCAGGGAACACCTATCGTTTCAAGGTTGGTGAATTCGGATTAGCCACGAGGGTTTTTCCCCTTGGGCTGCGAAGAGGGTCCGAGTCGGAAGTTGCAGTGTCTGGTTACCACTTGGAGAATTCTTCGCTAAAGGTGAAAGGCGAGCCGACAATTGCAGGTGAAAATACTTTGATGATTCGCCCGAGCTCGATGGATGGGCACGCATTCAATGAAGTGAAACTCGCACTGGGTGATGATCCTGAAGTTCGGGCATCGGCGAATAATTTCACCGTGATAACGGCTCAAAAAGTGCAATGGCCTGTCACTATAAACGGCGCGATTGGCACGAAGGATGTTCACGGGCACTACTACCGCTTCGCCGCCAAAAAAGGGCAGGCGCTTGTGATTGACGTGAATGCCAAGCGGTTGGGATCGGAACTGGATTCGGAAATTGAAGTTTTAGACGCCAGGGGTCGACCGATTGAACAGATGGTGGTGCGGCCTATTGTGGAAACCAACATGGTGCTGCGGGATCATGATTCGGCCACGCCAGGGATACGCATTCAGAGTTGGACAGGTATGGCGGTGGGCGATTATATGCAAGCGGGCAGGGAAGTGTTGCGCATTGAAGCGCTGCCCCGCGGGCCCGATGACGATATGCGATTTGAAAACTTCGGTGGTCAGCGGCTGACATTTTTCAACACCAGTTCAGAAGCACATGCAATTGACAAAGCAATTTATAAAGTTCAAATTCACCCGGCAGGAGCGCAGTTCACGCCTAACGGATTGCCTTTGACACGCCTGTATTATAAAAATGATGACGGCGGACCGGCCTACGGAAAAGATTCCCGACTGGACTTTACTGTTCCCGAGGATGGCGAATATATTGTGCGTATTAGTGACGTTCGAGGGCAAGGCGGTTTGGATTATGGCTATCGTTTGGGTATCAGGGAACCACGGCCAGATTACCGCTTGGCTGTGAATCCACGGAACCCCAACGTGCCAGCGGGCGGGTCAATTCCATTGACGATTACCGCTTTGCGCTTGGACGATTTCCAAGGTCCGATTGATGTGCAACTTGTGGGATTGCCCAAAGGATTGAAGGCAACCAAGGGAACAGTGGGAGCGGGTCAAACTACGGCGACGATTCTGCTAAGTGCAGACGTGCAGGCAAATCTTGATACGGCAACACCACTGAAAGTTGTTGGCACTGCGATGGCCGGCAGCAAGCAGGTGACTCATTTAGCAAGTAACGAGGATCGATTAAAGCTGATTTCGATTAGTGAAAAGGCCGACGTCACCCTGGAAGCGCGGACCAAAGAAGTCACCTTGGAGCCAGGCGGCACGGCTGAGATCAAAGTGAAGATTACTCGTCAAAATGGATTCGGTGGTCGTGTTCCAGTTCTAGTGTTGAACCTTCCTCCGCGAGTTCGCGTGATGGATGTAGGGCTCAACGGAGTGCTGTTAAACGAAGACGAAACGGAACGAAGTTTTACTTTGGAGGCTTTAGATTCCGCACAGCCAGTGGAGCAACTCATTTACTTGGCCGGGCAAATAGAAACGCGATCCAACCAACAAAATCTGCATGCCAGTTGGGAGCCAGTGCTGGTGAAAGTGAAAGCACGCACCGTAGTTAGCGCACGTTAGTTGCTAGTAATAAAAGCTCACGTCATCCACTTCTAACCAGGATTCTTCACCTTCAGGTCGACGCACTTCAAAGCTGACCATAGTTGCATCTAAGCCCGTCCAGGCCTCCTTTGATTCCAACTGCGCGAACAGAATGTGAATCGGAGCCCATTTGGCAGAGGCCTTAAATTTCGCTTCAAATCGACCCTTGCGAGTGGTGATGATGAAACGATATTCCCCGTCGCCACGCGCAGAAAATGTCACTCCTCGGAACTTAGTTACGTTGGAAGGTTCAATCGCTCCGGGAGTGAGTGGCAGGTCAAAACGGACATACGGCGTCTGGCTTTCAGTCATCTTGGAAAGAACAGTCATCGCATGATTCCCAGGGGCTCTCAGCGTTCTTTCAAACATCATCAATGCATGGTCGTGACCAGCGTCGGTTGAATTGATCCGTAGGGTGCCGATACTGGTTCTGCCGTCGTCTCGTTCAAAGTTGTCGATCTGCTTTTGTGCCATGCGCGCAGGGATCGCAGTGATGTTGGTATCGGCAATGTCGGCTGCCAACCGCGTGCGATTCACTTCAACACCGCCCTTGAACACCCGCACAACGGTATCGAAGTTTTCAGGATTTTCAAAGGGGCTCTTATCGAAAACTACAAGGTCAGCAAGTTTGCCAGGTTCAATTGTGCCGCGTTCACGGTCCACGTTCAGCAGTTTCGCAGCAATCGAAGTGGCCCCTTGAATTACAGATAGTGTGGGCACTCCAGCGGCCACCAATAATTTCAATTCGCGCAAAGTTGCCCAACCATGATAGGTTCCCGTCACCCCGGCATCTGTCCCCACACCGATAGGCACACCCGCTTGGAACAGTGTCGCGACGTTGGCCTGCATAGTCTTCCATCGAGCCGCGCGCGACGCTGAGATTACGGCAGATCGGTTCTGTTTCCGCAGCAATTCTTTTGACGGGACATCCAAAACTGTTTCCAATACCTGATTCCATTCCGTTTTCCTACGAGGTTCATACACAGCTAAAGTCGGCGTATAAACCGTGTGGCTGGCTTTGATGAGCTGGATGAACTCATCATCCACAGGCTTGTCCCCAATGCCGTGAACCAAGCCGTCCACGCCAGCCCTCACCGCGATTTTGGCTTTATCCAGTGTGACGGTGTGGGTTAATACTGGGATGCCCAACTTGTGTGCTTCTTCGCAAATTGCCTTCAGCGTTTCTTCTTCCATGCTGGTCATATCGGCGGCGGCACCGTAGCGCCATCCGTCTGTAAAAACTTTGATCACGTCGGGTCTTGCTGGCGCTAGTTTTTTAACAGCAGCCCTTGCCTGCCGTGGAGTCAGCACTTCTAACGAAAAGAAATCGCCACGCCCGCCTTCTGCCCCATGGCCCCCCGGCGTAGTGATTCTGGATGCCAACGTTAAGCGTGGACCCGCCACAATGCCTGTGGATGTTAAGCGGCGCATGGGTTCGAACATTTCAAAGTACGACCCAAAGTCCACCACGCTGGTGATGCCGCTATAGAGGTAAGCTTTGATCTGCTTGCCCCAGTCGGCGCGACCGCCAGGCACAGATGCATAGGGAAGGTGTGTATGAAGATCGAACAGGCCAGGGGTGACCACGCGGCCTTCAAGGTCGATTATCGGAACGCCGGGGGCTCCTATAACATTGCGACCAACTGCAATGATACGGCCCTTTTCAACAACAATGGACTCTCCGCTGCGGACACCATTACTATCCACAACAGTGGCATTGCTTAGCACAACAGATTGTGCCCAGGTGCTGCCCACCGCCAGCAGTCCGCAGAAGAGGAATCGCATTTTATTTTTCTAAAGCAACTGGATTTTCAAGTTTACCCAGGCCCTGCACTTCCACAATGCAAACATCACCATCGCGAAGCAATCTTGGTGGCTTGCGTGCGAAACCTACGCCTGCGGGGGTTCCAGTGGAAAGAATGTCGCCCGGTTGCAACGTCATGACACTGGAAATGTAGCTGATCAACTTAGGGATATCGAAAATCAAATGCTTCGTGTTGGACTTCTGCAGCACTTCGCCACTCACCGTGATCTTGATATTCAAGTTGTGCGGATCGGCAATTTCATCTGCCGAAACAATCCATGGCCCGCATGGGGCAAACGTATCCGGCGATTTCCCCATCAACCATTGTGTGGTGCAAAGTTGCAGGTCACGTGCACTTACGTCATGCAGATTCATGTATCCGAACACATGCTTCTTCCAGGACCGCGCAGCAATGTGTTTGCCGCCAACGCCAATCACGACAGCCATCTCAGCTTCGTAATCTGGTTGCTTTGACTGTTTTGGCAGCACGATGGTATCGCCTTGGCCGATGATCGTGTTGTTGAATTTGGAGAAGATGGTGGGGAACTTTGGAATGGCCATGTTCGATTCAATGGCATGATCCCGATAGTTCAATCCGACGCACAGAATCTTACTGGGATTCAACACCGGTGCCATCAGCTTAGTCTGCTTAGCAGGTACCTTGGCAGCTTTGGCGGCAATTGCTGCCGTAGCTTTCTTTACTGCGCCAGCAGCACCCAGCGCTGCAAGCTGCGTCATGTCTGAAATGCCAGCACCAGCAAGCGAATAGATATTTGCACCATCTAATACGCCCACTTCTGGCTGGTCTGTGGAGTTGCGGAACGTTACGAATTTCATAATTTGGGACGAAAGCGCTATTGTATCATTGGAACGCATGAAACCAATTCGAGCCGCCGTGGTTCAAGCAGCACCTGTCCTATTCGATAAGCAAGAAACGCTTCAGAAGGTCGCACGTTTATTGGAACAAGCGGCAGTTACGGGGGCGCAATTGTGCGTGTTTCCTGAAGCATTTGTTTCAGCCTATCCCAAGGGTCTGGATTTCGGCGCCACCATTGGGCGACGCACACCAGAAGGGCGAAAGTGGTTTCGCCGCTATTGGGATTCTTCAATTGATGTTCCTGGGGAAGAGACTGCAGCTATGGGTGCCATGGCAGCGCGACATCACATGCACTTGGTGATCGGCGTGATGGAACGCGATGGCGGCACGCTCTACTGCACAGCACTTTTTTACGATGCTGCAGGGAAATTGCTAGGCAAACATCGCAAGGTGATGCCGACAGCAATGGAGCGTGTTGTGTGGGGATTCGGCGATGGTTCCACCTTGCAAGTGATGAACACCGATATCGGAAAAATTGGCGCGGCAATTTGTTGGGAGAACTACATGCCCCTGCTGCGAACCAGTCTGTATGCGCAAGGCGTGGAACTCTACTGCGCTCCCACAGTTGACGATAGGCCCACCTGGGAACCGACCATGCGGCACATTGCCGTAGAAGGACGTTGCTTTGTTTTATCGGCAGTTCAATATCTTACCGATGCCGATTTGCCGACAGATTACGGAGTCCCAATTGAGAAAGCTGGGATACGTGGCGGCAGCATGATTGTGGACCCTTTCGGTACGGTTCTTGCAGGTCCTGTGTTTGACAAAGAGTGCATTCTTACCGCTGACCTCAATCCTGAGGTTATTCTGGAAGGTAAGTACGATTTGGACGTTACTGGTCATTACGCACGGCCCGATATTTTTCGGCTCGACGTGAATACGAAAGCAACACCCGCCGTCCGCTTTGAGGAGAGCGAATCGATTGGTTGAACTATCCCCCGAACAACTTCGCGTGCTGGGCACGCTGATAGAAAAAGATATGTCTACACCGGATTATTATCCGATGTCATTAAACGCGCTTACCAACGCCTGCAATCAGAAAAACAATCGCGAGCCCATCACCAACTTTGATGATCATACGGTTCTTGAAACTTTGGATCAGTTGAAGCACAAGGGCTTGGCCATGGAGATGAGTGGCAGCGGCAGGGTAAAGAAATATTCGCACCGCATTAGTGATTCCTTAAACCTCAGCAATCGGGAACTGGCTGTACTTTCCGTGATGATGTTGAGAGGTCCGCAAACTGTCAATGAGTTAAAAGATCGCACCGAACGGCTGCACCGTTTTGACGATCCTGAAGCTGTGGAAAGCACACTTCGTAAACTTATGGAAAGACAGCCGGAGGCGTTGGTGATTTTCATTCCCAAGCAGACAGGCATGCGTGAACCGCGTTATATGCATCTGCTGGGTGGGCCGGTGGATGTGAATGCCATTGAAGAATTAGCTCCACGCAGAACTGCATCAGCGGATGCCGATCGCATTCATAACCTGGAGACCCAAGTGGCCGAATTGCGCAGCCGTTTGGAAAAGATGGAAGAAATTATTCGTCAATTTACATAGCCAACCCGCCTTGGTTTTACGAACCGCGTTACCCTGGTAAAATGCATCTTGGGTTGAAGAATCTGTTCATTGCGCTGGTCGTGACCAGTGCCTGTTGGGGGCAAGGCGCCGCCAAAGTAAAAGAGCTTTACACGAAGTACGAATACCGGATTCCTATGCGCGATAGGAAGCGCTTGTTCACATCGGTGTATGTACCGAAGGACGATAGTGAACCGAATCCAATCCTAATGAGCCGCACTCCCTACACCGTGGCTCCCTACGGAGTGGATAAGTACAAAACTGAAGTTGGACCCAGTGCCGAATTCGGCAAGCTTGGCAAATATATCTTCGTCTATCAGGACGTCCGGGGCAAGAATATGTCGGAGGGCGAGTTCATCAACATGACTCCCCACAAGCCCAATAAGGGTCCTTTGGATGTGGACGAAAGTTCTGACACCTACGACACCATTGAGTGGCTTGTTAAAAATATCCCTAACAACAATGGCCGTGTGGGGACATGGGGCATCTCCTATCCAGGGTTCTACACTGCCGCCGGAATGATTGATGCTCATCCCGCACACAAAGCAGCGTCGCCTCAAGCTCCCATTACCGATTGGTTCACCGGTGATGACTTCCATCGAAACGGGGCGCTGTTTCTCCCTCATGCCTTTAATTTTTTAATTGGATTCGGGAAGCCAAGACCTGAACCGATTGTGCCGAAAGCTGGCGCAGGGTTCGATCATGGCACTCCCGATGGGTACAAGTTCTTCCTGAACATGGGTCCGTTATACAACGCCAACGAAAAATATTACAAGAACGAAATCTCTTTTTGGAACGACATGATGACTCATGGTACTTACGATGAATTCTGGCAGACGCGCAATTTGCGTCCGCACTTGAAGGGCATCAAACCAGCAGTCATGACAGTGGGCGGATGGTTTGATGCAGAGAATTTATACGGCGCACTGAACGTGTATCGCAATGTGGAGCGAACCAGTCCAGGCACGCAAAACATCCTGGTGATGGGTCCATGGCGTCACGGTGGTTGGGCTCGCGACACAGGTGAAAAGCTTGGCGATGTGTCCTTCAATTCCAAGACCGCCGAATTCTACAGACAAAATATTGAGCTCCCTTTCTTTGACTATCATCTGCGCGGAAAAGGGGAAATGAAGTTGCCGGAAGCTTTCGTATTTGAAACTGGAACCAACGTCTGGAAGAAATATGACGCCTGGCCTCCCAAAGGTTCAAAGCAGGCTTCTCTGTATCTTCAAGCTGGCGGCAAGTTGTCGTTCACTGCCCCCAAAGAATCCGCTGAAGTGTTCGATGAGTATGTTTCCGATCCAGCCAAGCCCGTCCCATTCATCAACAGCATCGCCGTTGGCATGACCGTGGAGTACATGCTGGATGACCAGCGCTTTGCCTCATCGCGACCCGATGTTCTGGTCTATCAGACCGAGGCGCTGGAAGAAGATGTGACGATGGCAGGGCCGCTACGACCTGAACTATTCGTGTCCACCACCGGCACCGATTCCGATTGGATCGTCAAGCTGATCGACGTTTACCCGGACGATTTTGAAACCATGGAACCCGATGTGCGCGGCCGCAATACACCCAAGAAAACGCCTATGAATGGCTATCAGGAACTGATTCGAGGCGAAGTGTTCCGTGGCAAATTCAGAAACAGCTTCTCAAATCCAGAACCTTTTGTCCCCGGCAAAGTGACGCCCGTTGCTTACGACATGAACGATATCAATCATACGTTCCGCCGCGGCCATCGCATCATGGTGCAGATCCAAAGCAGTTGGTTTCCACTGGTGGATCGCAATCCTCAAAAGTTCACCGATATCTACACGGCCAAGGAAAGTGACTTCATCAAAGCCACTCAACATGTTTATAGAGGCGGTTCCAAAGCTACGCAAATCAAGGTCACGCTGAAATAGGAATTACCCTGTGGCCTTCGCTTCCAGTTCGGACCAGCGCTGAAATAACTGGTCCACTTCCGCCTGGGCCGCTTCCATTTCTGCATAACATTGCCGCAGCAGTTCTGGATTCGAAACCGTCTCTGGAGCCTGCAAGCTCGTTGTCGCAGCAAGCAATCGCCGATCCGCTTCCTGGATCTTTTCTTCAATGGTGTCCCATTCGCGTTGATCCTTGAACGACAGCTTCTTCTTCGGTGCAGCAACTTCAACCACAGGCTTCTGCCCTGACGATTTCACCTTCACCGGCTTTCGATTTCCCAAGGTCTGTTCAAACTGCGAGTACTCTGCATACATGGTGGCTCCACCATCGCCATCCAGTCCCAACACTTGCGTGGAGACCCTGTCCAGCAGGTACCGATCATGCGTCACCAATACAATGGCACCAGGAAAATCACTCAGATTTTCCTCAAGAACTTCCAAAGTTGGAATGTCCAAATCATTGGTCGGTTCATCCAGGAACAAAATATCCGCAGGCTCCAGCATCAGCCGTGCAATCAATACTCGAGCCCGCTCCCCGCCCGATAGTCTCGATACGGGCTGCACCAATTGCTCCACTGGAAATAGGAATCGCCGAGCCCAGGCATTTACGTGGATGGGTTTATCCCGAAACATCACTGAATCGCCTTCCGGTGCCAGCGCTTCCTTCAGCGTCACCGTCTCATCTTCCAAAGTCCGATTCTGTTCCAGCGTTACAACTTTCAAATTATCGGCCCGTTCCACCGTGCCTTGATCCGGCAGGAAATCTCCACGTAGGATTTTCAAAAGCGTAGTTTTACCACTGCCGTTAGCACCGCTTAAACCCAAACGCGTCCCCGGCTTCAATGTCAGATTGACTCCTTCAAAAAGCAGTCTGCCATCGAAGGACTTGCCCACATTTTCCGCCACCAGTAGTTTTTTAGTCTTCCGTTCAGAGCCAGTGAAATCAATGGTTGTAGTGGATGTGCGGGCTCGCGATTGCATATCGGACAATTGCGAAATCAACTCCCCAGCGCTATCAATCCGCGCCTTCGATTTTGTGGTCCTCGCCTTTGGACCTCGCCGCAGCCATTCCACTTCTCTACGCACCACGTTGCTCAGTGCGCTTTCCCGCTTGGCTTCAGCCGTATAGTATTCTTCGCGTCGTTCCAGAAATTTCGTGTAGTTGCCATCACAGGAAAAAATGCCATCCGGGTAGGCGCGATTGATTTCCGCCATGCCCGTGGCCACGCTTTCCAGAAAATAGCGGTCGTGACTGATGATCAGCGATGCCGACGATACTTCCAGCAAAAGTTGTTCCAACCAAAGAATTCCTTCCAAATCCAAATGATTCGTAGGTTCATCAAGAATCAATACCTCTGGGTTACGCACCAGTGCACTGGTGATGGCCAAACGTTTTTTCCATCCGCCAGAGAGTAGCGAAGAGTCGGCTTCAATATCGTCAAAACCTGCCCGGCCAGACTGGATAGATATCTCCACGTCTTTTTCCTGCTCATCCATGTGCAGGCCTTCCATGGCTTCCATCAGCACTTGGCGAATAGAAACGCCGGGTTCAAAAACAGAGTCCTGCGTTACATAGGCCACCTTCGCTGTCTTGCGAAGTGATCTTGTACCAGAGTCGGTATCTTCCAACCCGGCCAGGATTTTGGCAAGTGTAGATTTCCCGCTGCCGTTCGGTCCAATCAACCCTAACCGCTGCCCTTCACTTAAAACAAATGAAAAATTATCAAATAAAACGCGCGTACCGAATGCCTTTCGGATGGCGTGACACGAAACAAGTGGAAACATTAGATACTTCCAATGTAGCAATGCTTGTTCGGTTAACATTGGAAGAAGCAACCAAATGAAAGAAATAATTACTTTTTCACCAGATCGAATTCCAGTTGACAAATCTCTCCCTGGCTTACTCAAAGGGCAGAAGGCGTTGGTAACCGGCGCCAATTCAGGCATTGGAAAAGCCTGCGCCATTGCTCTTGGCCGTGCCGGTGCAGACGTGGTGGTGAACTACGTTCGCGGGGAGGATGCAGCCAAAGAAGTGGTTGAAACCATTACTGCTGCTGGCGTCCGAGCCATCGCCATCCAAGCCGACGTTTCAAACGAAGCGCAAGTGCAGGCCATGTTCAAGCAGATGATTGTCGAGTTTGGAACTATTGACATCCTCATCAACAATGCCGGGTTACAGAAAGATTCCCGCTTTGAAGACATGACGCTGGATCAATGGAACCTGGTCATCAACGTCAACCTTACCGGACAATTTCTCTGTGCTCGTGAGGCAGTTCGCGAATTTAAAAGGCGTGGTGTGGTGAAGGATATTTCCGTTTCTGCCGGCAAAATCATCTGCATGAGCTCTGTTCACGAAGTGATTCCCTGGGGCGGTCACGTGAACTATGCGGCCTCCAAAGGTGGGGTCATGTTGTTCATGAAGAGCATGGCTCAAGAACTGGCCCCCGCCCGCATTCGAGTGAACAGCATTTCCCCCGGTGCCATTCGGACCCCCATTAACACTGATGCCTGGCAGACTCCAGAAGCTTATTCCGACCTGATGACGCTGGTTCCATACCAGCGCATTGGCGAGCCGGAAGACATTGCCAGGGCCGCTGTATTTGTGGCATCAGACATGGCCGACTACATGACCGGCACCAGCCTGTTCATTGACGGCGGTATGACTCTGTATCCCGGCTTTGCATCCGGCGGATGATCTTGAAATAGTGAGATAAAATGGGCGATTAGTTTTTGACCTGGCTAACAATCGCAACCCAGCGAGGATCACTCTTCAATGGTTCCAGCCCCACGTTGCGATTTAACGTCACCAGATCTAAAACGCCCTTGTTCGCGGCCAGCTCCAGCACATCGAACGCGGCTTTTTTATTTCCGCTCTTAACATGGGCCACTGCCAGTTCAATGTAAACGTTGGGCCTCACCGTCGGAAATTCAATCGCTAATTGCAGGCGCCTCGCCAACTGGTCATACTTCTTCTGCCGCTCCAGTTCCAGCCTTTCTTCCACTAATGAAGAAGCCAGACCACTCAATGTGCGCCGCACCACTCGGCGATTCTGAGAATCCTCCGCACTCCTCACAACTGCAGTTTGCGTTTCTACCCAACGCTTGGCTGCGGCCATTCCTTCTTGACCTTGGTCCACGGCATTCAGCAGTTGATGGAACTCCGCATATAATCCCTGCATGCTGCGCTCCTCATCCTGTTCCCGGTGTACTGCCTGTTTCAACGGTTTGGACTTGCGCAACTCTTCAGCCTTCATTGTCCAATTCGGGTCGTCCAAATCGTCGCCAAGGAATTGATAGGCGCGCATAAGATTGAGTGGATCGCTCGATAGCATTTCCATTTCTCCCAATCTGGCCTGCGTGAAAGACAAGATCAAGGCGACGTCCTTTGGCACCTTACCATCGCGCATCGCCCTGATTCGCAGCCATTCCAAGCCTTGCGTAATCGTCGCAGCCGGTGGCCAACGGTGCGGACCTTCCACAATGGTAAAGCGGTGGGCTGCTTTCACTTTTTCCATATGACGATTCAACGAATGCATTTCAAGCCAATTGAAATCTTCTGTGCTGGTGACCAGAAATGTCGCGAATGGAATCTTCGCTGGTGGTGTGGGCGTTGCAAATCCAGCGCCGCCAGCAATCACTCCGGTTATCGCTTTCGTCGCCAATGCGAAGGTAAGGGCAGCGCGTGAACCGCCGGAATATCCTGCCGTGTAAAACTGCTTTTCATCCACAGAAAAGCCGCTCAGCGCGTCGTTCCACATTGTTTCCATCGCAACAGTTGTCTGGTTCCAAGAGCCGTTTCGAGAATTCCAGGAACAGAAAACCAGGTAACCATACTTTTCAGCACCTTCTCGAAACAGTTCGATTGTGGGCAGTGCTCTTGCCCCAGGATCGAAGACAAACACAACCGGCCACTTCTTCGCATCTGAGTAGTTGGACGGCAAATAGAGCGCATAAGATTGGGCCGCAACAGAAGGGCTGGTCACCCGTTCGTTGACTTGCCCCATTTGCAATTTTTGAGCTACTAATGCTGGAACGAAAATCGTAAACAGGAACAGATAACGTCGCATATCAGCCAATGCGGTGATACGTCACAATGCGCGACGGTCCTGCCAGCAGTCCCGACGCCTTGGCTCGAAATGCTTGAATATGCGCTGACCCTCCGTGCTTTTCTAAAGCCGCTGCAGACGTCCAGTTTTCATAGAAAACGAACTGCCCCGCAGTCGCAGTGCTTTCATGCAAATCATACTGAACGCATCCATCTTCTTGCGTTGTGTGTTCCACCAATGTCAGCAATTCCCGCCGCAAATCAGCCTCACTTCCAGGCTTGGCCTGCATTTCAGCCACCACCGTCAACAACGTTCCTGCATAATTTGTCATAAGGATTTTAGTATATCCGTCCATCGCTCGTTAAACTGGAAGGGTTCATGCAGACCGATACCAGCGGCACCATTGCAGTGCTAGCCGAAAAGCCGTCCGTGGCCCGTGACATTGCTAAAGTCTTGGGTGCCACCACCAAAGGGGATAACTTCCTTCATGGGAACGGCTACGTGGTGACCTGGGCTATTGGTCATCTTGCCGCTTTGGCACAGCCGCACGAAATTAACCCCGCTTGGAAAAGTTGGCGTCGGGATACATTGCCCATGCTGCCGCAGTCTTGGCCGCTCGTTGTTTACGACAAAACAAAAGACCAGTTTGAAACTGTTAGAAAGATATTAACCTCCCCCAAAATCAGCCGTATTGTATGTGCAACCGATGCCGGACGCGAAGGGGAATTGATTTTCCGCTACGTCTACGAAGCTGCAAATTCGCAAAAGCCTGTGGATCGCTTGTGGATTTCTTCACTCACTCCGGAAGCCATCCGAAAAGGTTTCGATTCTCTGAAGCCTGCCTCGGCCTACGATGGCTTAGCCGATGCTGCCCGTGGCCGTAGTCGCGCCGATTGGTTGGTTGGCATGAATCTTTCCCGAGCCTACACACTGGCTTGTGGTGAAGAGCTTTCCGTTGGCCGCGTGCAGACTCCCACACTGGCCATGGTGGTGGAACGGGAACTGGCATTTAGAGCCTTCGTGCCCGAAGATTACAAGGAAGTGATCGCCACCTTTCGTCCTACTGCGACACCCCAAGGCAGTGTCTACCAGGGCACTTGGTTCCGTCCGCAAGCCATGAATGCAGCCGATAAAGAATCGCTGCAGCAATCCATGCGATTGCCCGCCGATGGTGTGGAAGCGAAAGATATTGTAGCCCGCGCTCAATCCGGCAAGGCCAAAGTGGAATCCCTGAAATTGGAAACGCAACGGATGGTTCCGCCGTTTCTGTATGACTTGACCGAACTGCAGCGTCACGCCAATCGGCTGTTCGGCATGTCCGCGCAAAAGACACTGGACGTGGCCCAGGCGCTCTACGAAAAGCATAAACTTATCAGCTATCCAAGAACAGACAGTCGTCATCTTCCCGCCGACGTTGCCGCAACACTGCCTGCAATTGTGAAGCAATTGGAACCGCAGTATGGCAAGTATTTCGCCCCAGGCACTGGCGATCGTCTATTGAGTCGTCGCTACGTTGACGCCGCCAAAGTCAGCGATCACCACGCCATTATTCCCACAACCACGCCGCCAGGCAGAGCCAATTTATCTGCTGATGAAACCAAAATCTATGACCTCATCGCTCGACGTCTATTGAGCGCTTGGCATGACGATCACATCTGGTCTGTCACTACCGTCATTACGATGATTGAGAATCCTGGCATTGTAGATCGCTACCATTCTTCTGGAACAGTAGTGAAGCAGGTTGGTTGGAAGGTTTTGGATCTTCAGGCTGAAAAAAAGAAAGGCAAAGCCGCAGAGAAAAACACTGCTGAACAAGTGCTGCCACCTTCGCTTGAAAAAGATCAAGAGCAAGATGTGGTGGAGGTGGAGGCGGCTAGCAAAAAGACCCGAGCCCCTCGTCGATTTACAGAAGGCACGCTGCTCACAGCCATGGAGACAGCCGGCAAGACGCTGGATGAAAAGGAACTTTCCGACGCCATGAAAGAAGGCGGTCTGGGCACCCCGGCCACCCGCGCATCCATCATTGAAGTGCTGTTGAAACGCGAATACATTGTTCGCGATGGGAAGAGTCTTGAGGCCACCGATAAAGGCATCCGGCTGATTGAAGTAGTGCATCCAGAAGTGAAGAGTCCCATTATGACCGGGCAGTGGGAAGCTTACCTGAAACGCATTGAGAAGGGCGGGGCACAGCTCGATGGGTTCCTTTCCGGTATTGAAGCTTATGTCACCGATGTGGTTGGAAAAGCGGGCTCGCCACAAATTACGAAGAAGTCTGAAGTTGCTTCAAAGCCCCTGGTAGAAGTGGTTCTGAGTGAGCCGCAGACTTTCAGCAGCTTATCGGATCTACTCACAAAGGGCTTCGGCTATCCAGGCTTTCGGGCCAATCAGGAAGCTGTTTGCAACGCCGTGATTGAAGGGCGTGACGTGTTGCTGGTAATGCCCACTGGCTCCGGCAAATCGTTGTGTTACCAACTTCCCGGCATTGCCCGGGGTGGCACAACGCTGGTGATCAGCCCACTCATCGCGTTGATGGAAGATCAAGTGGCCAAGCTTGCCAGCTTAGGTTTCGCTGTCGGACGCATTCACTCTGGTCGCGACCGCGCCGCATCACGGCAGACCTGCATTGATTATCTAAATGGGAAATTGCAGTTCCTTTTCATTGCTCCGGAACGGCTGCGAGTTGCCGGTTTTCCAGAGATGCTTGCCAAGCGTAAACCGTCGTTGATTGCCATTGATGAAGCTCACTGCATTTCCCAATGGGGTCACGATTTTCGGCCTGATTACCGTATGTTCGGCCAGCATCTTCCCAGCTTACGACCGGCCCCTGTGGTTGCATTGACTGCCACGGCAACGGTGATGGTGCAAAAAGACATTGCAGCACAGTTGGGGTTATCGGAAGCAGCCAGGTTCATTCACGGCTTTCGACGATCCAACCTGGCCATAGAAGTGGTGGAAATTTCTCCCACTGACCGTTCCAGGTTGGTGCTGGAGTTGTTGGACGATGAAGAAAGGCGCCCCGCCATTATCTATGCACCAACGCGAAAGCAGGTGGAATCCTTATCAGCAGAATTGGCGCGCGTAATGCCTGCGGCTGCCTATCACGCCGGGCTGGATGCAGCCCATCGCCAATCTGTGCAGGAGCGGTTTCAAGCGGGCAAGCTGCAAGTGATGGTTGCCACAATCGCCTTCGGAATGGGGATTGACAAGCCCGATATCCGCACTGTTATCCATACCGCTTTGCCTGGGACCATTGAAGGCTACTATCAGGAAATTGGTCGCGCCGGGCGGGACGGCAATCCTAGCCGCGTGGTGCTGATGCACTCCTACGCTGATCGTTACACGCATGATTTTTTTGTGGAGCGGGATTACCCGGACGTGCCAGTGCTGGACAAGATTTACGCTTTACTCTCAAGCGAGCCGCAATCCAAAGAGGACTTGCAGAGGAAGGCTCGCATAGATCCCGATGTGTTCGATAAGGCGCTGGAAAAATTATGGATTCACGGCGGCGCTGTTCTGGATTTTGCAGAAAATGGCACGAAAGGTCACGCCAATTGGCGTAGCTCGTACTTGGCTCATGGTGAGCAGCGGCGGGAGCAAATTGCCCATGTGTTGCGCTTTGCGGAAGGAAACCAATGCCGCATGGCCGCACTGGTAAGGCACTTTGGCGATCTTTCCGATTCCAAAACGGCTTGTGGCATTTGTGATTTTTGTGCCCCGGAAAACTGCGAGGCCCAAAAGTTTCGCCCGGCTACCAAACAGGAACGCAAGGCGTTTGATCGGGTAGTGAAAGTGCTGCGCGAGCAGTCCGGGAAATCCACCGGCAAGCTTCATTCCGAATTATTCCCTCATGGGGAAATGACTCGTGATGAATTTGAACAAGTATTAGGGGCCATGGTGCGCTTGGGATTTCTGACCCTCACCGACGCGATTTTTGAGAAAGATGGCAAGCAGATTCCCTATCGCAAGGCGGCTTTGACTCGCGATGCAGCAGATTTAGATGAAACGTCGGTGGTTGAGCTTTTAGTGAAAACCGAGTCATCCATCAATCGACCCAAGGGACAAAAGAGCCTCACACAGGGCCGGAAGTCTGCTAGAAAAGCTGCGCCAGTCGTCAATCCGAAACTGGAAGCGAAGCTGCGGGCCTGGCGCATGGTGGAAGCAAAGCGACGGAAAACCCCTGCTTTCAGGGTGTTCAGCGATCAAACTCTACGTGCTTTGGTGGAACAACGTCCGACCAATACAGAACAGCTTTTGAGTGTCCCAGGTATTGGTAAGGGTACTGTGGAAAAGCATGGGGTTACCATTCTCAGTCTGTTACGACCGTGAATCACCATCTAAGGTTGTTTTCTTTCCAACTGCCGATACATGACTGCGATCCTCCTCCAAGTCATTGATAGCAAAACCCATTAAATGAGACGCAACTAAACCGGGGCCAATGGAATCTAACTGGTGTGGAGAGGCTGTATGTTCTTCTTCAGACACCCTACCAGCTATACTGGTAATTAGGAGCGACAAGACTCGTGCTTTTGAAACAATTCTTCCGTCTAGCGGCGGCAACTCAATTGGTTCCTGTGATGGAAAATGGGGAAGAAACCACGCTAATTGGTGGTCAAGCAGTGATGGAAGGCGTGATGATGCGCGCACCTCACGGCTATTGCGTTGCAGTGCGTCAGCATGACGGCGAAATTATTACCGAAGAAGGGAAATTGGATCGACTCTCGGAAAAATATCCCATTTTCAAGCTTCCTATTCTCCGTGGGATCGGCACTCTTGGTCATGCTCTTTGGCTGGGAGTCAAAGTGATGAATTTTTCTGCCCAAACGGCTATGCCTCCCGATGAAAAGACTGGCGAGAAGACGCAGATTCCTGAATGGATGATGCGCCTCAACATTATTTTCTCGGTTGTCTTTGCATTGGTTTTATACAAGGCTTTGCCGCTGGCACTTACTACTGGGCTGAAGACGGTAACTCCGGCGTTGAACAATCTGATTTTATTCAACTTTGTCGATGGCATTATCCGCATTGGGATTCTGGTTGGACTCATGTGGGCACTCTCTAAAAGCACCGAAATGAAAGGCCTGTTTCAGTTCCATGGCGGTGAGCATAAAGTGGTATTCAACTTTGAATCCGGTCAGCCTGTAACGGTTGAAAACGCCCAGAAATTCGTAACCTGGCATCCTCGTTGCGGCACCAGTTTTTTGATGACGCTGATGTTCCTTTCCATGCTCATTTACATGTTTCTGCCTTTTGAAGACTGGCGTTACAAGTTGTTGGCAAGGGTTGTTTTAACGCTACCCATCGTGGGGTTGAGTTATGAAGTCATCCGCTTCGCCGCACGCAAGCAGGGCTCAGCCATGGCCTTGGTCACCAAGCCCGGCATGTGGTTGCAGCGCATTACCACGCAGCCCCCATCAGACGAACAGACTGCTATCGCCATTCGTGCACTTGAGGGAGCTATGGCTCTTGAAAGAAAACAGGGTGGACAGGCTGTAATCGCCTAAATAAAGTCCGACAGAATGCAATATCAAGACAAACTGGAACAACTCGAAAAGAGCTTCGACGAACTCGAAAGCCAAATGGCCAACCCGGCGCTAATCAGCGATGGCGATGCGTATCGCAAAGCTGCTAAGCGGCGCTCCGATTTGGAAGAAGTTGTGGCCAAATACCGTCAATTTCGCTCTTCAGATCAGAATCTTACGGAAGCGCGGTTGATGAAAACTGATCCTGATCCCGAAGTTCGGGCCATGGCGGAAGAAGAAATTCGTCAGGTGGAACCGGAGTTGGTTAAGCTTCAGGAGGAACTGAAAGTTCTGCTGCTGCCCAAGGACGCCAATGATGACAGGAACGTGGTTCTGGAAATCAGGGCAGGTACTGGCGGCGATGAAGCTACCCTGTTCGCCGCAGAAATTTTCCGACTCTATAGTCGCTATGCCGAACTGCAACATTGGAAAGTGGAAGTCACCGATTCTTCAGAATCCTCGGTTGGAGGATTGAAGGAAGTGATGGCCCTGGTGAGTGGTCACAAAGTCTACAGTAAGTTGAAATACGAAAGCGGCGTCCATCGGGTGCAGCGTGTACCGCAAACGGAAACTCAGGGTCGCGTGCACACCTCTGCCATCACCGTGGCTGTACTGCCTGAAGCGGACGAAGTGGAAGTCAACATCCAGGATAAAGACATTCGCATTGACACGTTCTGTTCCTCTGGACCAGGCGGACAATCGGTCAACACTACCTACTCTGCTGTTCGCTTGACGCACATCCCGACGGGCTTGGTAGTCAGTTGCCAAGATGAAAAATCGCAGATCAAGAACAAAGCTAAGGGTATGCGCGTATTGCGTGCCCGTATCTACGAATTGGAATTAGAAAAGCAGCAGGCAGCCATTGGTGCGGAACGGAAAAGCATGGTGGGTTCTGGCGACCGCAGTGAAAAAATTCGCACCTACAACTTCCCCCAGAACCGCGTGACAGATCATCGCATTGGTTTGACTTTGCATCAGCTTGATCAGGTAATGGAAGGCCGCGTGGAACCGCTGATCGACGGATTGGTCACCTTCTACACCGCTGAAAAGATGAAAAAGCAGATGGAACAAGATGGATCTGCGAACGGCAATCACGCAGGGTAGCACTCTGCTGGAACAGGGCGGCATCGCCGTCCCGCGCCTGACTGCGGAAGTGCTGCTGGCGCACGCTATCGGCAAAGAACGCACCTACTTTTACGCTCACCCTGAGGAAGAACTCACCGAACTCGGCTGGATCCACTACGGTCGCTATTTGCATCAGCGACTGAAGCGAATGCCCACGCAATACATCATTAAAAAACAGGAATTCTGGGGTCGCGATTTTCTGGTCACTCCCGATGTGCTGATTCCACGGCCTGAAACAGAGCATCTGATTGAAGCCGTGCTGTCCGAATGCTCGAAAGTGCAGCGTTTAGCTGACATCGGAACAGGTTCGGGAGCCATTGCCGTTACCTTGGCTTTGGAGCTGAAAGCAGAGGTGTTTGCTACCGATATTTCCATGCCCGCGCTATCCATTGCCCGCATCAATGCAGGCAAATATGGGTCTCCGGTGCGGTTCGTGAACTGCGATTTATGCTCCGTTTTTGCCCCTGAAAGCCTGGATCTTGTCGTTTCTAACCCTCCATATGTACCAAAAAACGCACATTTAGAGCCAGAAATACGCGATTTTGAGCCCTTTTTAGCGCTTTTTGCAGGTCAAAACGGGCTAGAAATCTACCCTCGATTAATTGAACAGGCCTTCTGCGTCCTCAAACCTGGGGGTCGATTTCTGGCTGAAATGGGCATTCATCAAAGCGATGCCTTGCAACAAATGCTTACTCATGGATGGACCGGCGTTCATACGATTGCCGATCTTGCGGGCATCCCCCGGATCATTTCCGCCCAACGAACCAATGTGTAATGATTTACACTAGAAGCTTCTCCGATGCGTTCTATCTTCCACATCGACATGGATGCGTTCTTTGTTTCCGTTGAAGAACTGTATGATCCATCGCTGAAGGGCAAGCCTGTGGTTGTTGGCGGGAGGCCTGATGCTCGCGGTGTGGTTTCAGCCGCATCCTATGCAGCGCGCAAGTTTGGGGTGCATTCGGCAATGCCGCTGCGCACTGCTTACAAACTTTGTCCGCAAGCGATTTTCCTGGAAGGGAATCTTGCCCGATATCGCGAAGTCTCCTTGAAAGTGGCCGAAGTGTTGCGCAACTTTTCGCCGCAAGTTTCCATGGCGTCTATTGATGAAGCTTACCTGGAAATGACCGGGACAGAAAGAATGTACGGTCCACCGATGGCTGCTGCGCATAAGCTTCATGAAAAAATAAAGCAAGCTACTGGACTCAATAATTCCATAGGAGCGTCGCGCTCACGACTAGTTTCAAAGGTGGCCAGTGATCAGGCAAAGCCTAATGGAATATTGTGGATCACACCGCAGATGGAAGCGGCGTTTTTGGGTCCGCTGGATGTAAGAAAAATTCCTGGGGTTGGCAAAGTGAGCGAGGCTACCTTAGCCAAATATGGGATTCGTAAAGTGCGAGATTTGGCGAGGATGGACGAGCGATTTTTGGCAGAGCATTTTGGAAAGCTTGGGATGGCGCTAGCAGGCAAAGCTCGAGGCGAAGATGCTGGTGGCTGGTTTGATACAGAAATTGGTGCCACAGAGGATCCGAAATCGATCAGCCATGAACACACCTATTCTGAAGATACAACGGACGCGACGATTCTTGAATCCACGCTATCGCGGTTATCGGAAATGGTGGGTCGCAGGTTGCGGGAGCATGGCTTTCATGCCGAAAAGCTGGCCGGGCAATGCGGGACTGTCAACGGCACTACCCGCGAGGTTATGACGCCCCGGACGGATAATTACGCTTTCGATGC
>JANMWO010000141.1:0-2900 GCA_031394025.1 Acidobacteriota bacterium | reverse complement strand
CGATGCGATCATGGCGCTGGTTGACCCTTTACCGTTGGTACCGGCAACGTGAACAATGCGTCCGTGACGTTGCGGATGGCTCATGGCATCAAGCAGCAGAAGCATGCGATCCAGGCCTAATTTGGCGCCGCGCATTTCATTGCCTAAGGAGTATAGGTATCCTACAGAATCAAAATAATTCATGGGCTGAGTCAGCTTCTATCAGGATGACAGATGATGCTGTGTTACGCTTCCTAGCAGAGGTTCTGAACGAATGAAAAAATTAGTGTTCTTGCTAACCACTTCGCTTGCTCTTTTTGGACAGGCAGGCAAGACCACCCTGAAGCCGGGAGATGCAGCTCCGGATTTCAGCCTGATGGGTTCCGATAGCAAGACGTATTCACTATCGCAATTCAAAGGCAAAAATCCAGTAGTGCTGGCATTTTTCCCGCTCGCTTTCACCGGTGGTTGAACAAAGGAAATAACTGGATACCAGGCTGGTATCTCCAAATTTGAAGGAATGGACGTAAAGGTCTTAGCCGTGTCAGCAGACAACCAACCAACGTTGGCACATTGGGCGAAAGAACTGGGCGCGACATTTCCATTGTTGAGTGATCATATGCGCGGTACGGGGATGAAGTATGGAGTGCTTTTACCGGCTGGATTCTTTAGCCGGACAACCTTTATTATTGATACCGAAGGGAAGATTGTCGAGATCATTGAAGGTTCGGCGGCACTGGATGCGGCAGGATCGGAAGAAGCGTGCAGGAGGGTCGTCAAGAAACCCTAATCGACTTTTTTGGAGCTGAGAAAGCCCGTCCTGGCAAAAGCCACGGCGGGCTTTTTTATTTGTAACTCATGGTCCAATATAGAAGATGAATATGACCGCCGACACTTGCCGATACCTTTTAATCGGACCTCGCAAATAATGACCCCGCCTCGTCGTGGATCTTCGAATAGTTTATCGGTCCCCATGTTCATGGCGGTGATCGCTACCCTCTATCTGGCTCGTGAAATTCTTATTCCCCTGGCGTTTGCAGTCACTCTGACATTTATTCTGGCCCCCGCTGTGGCCTGGCTCATGAAGCTGCGCTTCAAACGCGCTCCTGCGGCCTTGGTTGTGGTGATTCTCACCATCGTCACTACTGGAGCAGTTGGGTACGTTATTTTCAACCAACTGATCCAGGTGTTGGATGAACTTCCAGTTTATAAAGAAAATATTCATAACAAAATTGAAGCCATCCAATCGCCGGCCAAAGGGGCGTTGGGACGGGCTACTGAAAATGTTAAGGATCTGGCTAACGAACTATCTACGCCGCAAAAGCCAACAGGAGCTCCACCGCAGAAAGAACGTACGATACGAGGCAATGCGCCGAAACAGGCGGATCGTCCTGTGCCCGTGCAGATTGTCAACGAACCGGCCAATGAGCTTCAATATCTTCGTGACCTGACTAAGTCGTTTCTCACTCCACTCGGAGCCGTGGGAATCGTGCTCATCTTTACCGTCTTTCTCTTGATCGAACAAAACGACCTTCGCAACCGATTGTTCCGGCTGGCTGGTTTAAGTCGCTTGAATTTAATGACGCAGGCCTTAGATGACGCCACCATACGCGTCAGCCGATACTTGCTACTGCAATTCCTGGTGAATGCAGGCTTCGGCATGTTGATTGGGGTTGGGCTGTACTTTATCGGCGTGCCCTACGCTGCGTTGTGGGGAACTGTGGCAGCGCTGTTGCGCATCGTACCCTACGTGGGGTCGCTGATAGCTGGCGTGCTTCCTTTGATGCTATCCCTGGCTGTGTTCGATAGTTGGATGCCACCGCTATTGGTTTTTCTGATGTTCATGTTTCTGGAACTTGTGACAGGCAATTTTATTGAACCGTGGCTATATGGAATGCACACCGGAATTTCATCACTGGCGCTGCTGCTGACCACAGTGTTTTGGACCACGTTATGGGGGCCTTCCGGCCTTATTCTTTCCACACCATTGACCGTGTGTTTAGTGGTGCTGGGTCGCCATGTCCCGCAATTTTCCTTTCTTCATGTGTTGCTGGGCGATGAACCTGTGCTGGAAATCGAAGCTCAGCTTTACCAGCGTTTACTGGCCATGGACGATCAGGGTGCACGAGCAGTTGTGGATCAATATCTTACTCAGAACACCATGCTGCAACTTTACGATGCGGTGTTGATTCCAACCATGAGCATGGTGGAAAAAGATCGCCACAAAGGTGCGCTTGATCCAGGGCGGGAAGAATTTATATTTATGAGTATGCGCGAGATGATCGGCGAATTGTCTGTACGATCATTGCCACCAGACGACGATACGCCTGTCGAGATTCCTGAAGCTGGACGCTTTTTGTGCCTGCCCGCTAACGATGAGTCTGACGAGATCACCGCTGCCATGTTGGCCCAACTGTTGGAAGCTGCAGGGCGAGTTACTATTTCTGTTCCAAAAGACGGCCGATTGCCGCAAACTATTCGTACCATCTCGCCTACCGATGAAGACGTTTTCTGCGTATCCGCTTTGCCACCATTCGCCTTCACCAGGGCGCGCGATCTTTGCATCAATTTGCGGCGATGGTACCCCAAGACCAAAATTATTGTCTGTGTATGGGGATACACTGGCGAAACTATTCGAGCTATTGAACGTTTTCAACCAGCCAAGCCGCACCACTTTGTGACCAGCTTTGCATCGGCACTGAATTACCTGCTTCCGCAAGAGTTCCTCGGAAGTGGCGGCGAAGGTGGATCCGATACCGAGCCGTGACCGCGAGGGAGCGGTGTTTGGCGCAACGATGATGCTGACCCGCCGATCCCGATTCGTCGAGGTGCGAAAGCAAACACCGTCGCGGTAGGGATGGCCGTTACCGGCCACCCCCCGCACAGACCCGTGCTTGCGGCACTACCGCACACGGTTCTTA
>JANMWO010000069.1:0-5765 GCA_031394025.1 Acidobacteriota bacterium | reverse complement strand
GTTACCGAGCCGTGACCGCAAGGGAGCGGTCTTTCAATCACAGGTTATCCAAACAAAGACTGGAGATTCTACAGGGATGCGGGGAAACTAAGTGGCATTGGGGGGAATCGCCTGCCCACAAGGGCAAGCTTCCCCCTATCTTGCATTTCAATTATTTGATCGCTCAAGTTTACCTAACTGTCTTGAAACTAGCCTTGACGCTGATGCGTTAAACCCTTAGAATCTAAATAGCTAATAGTGGTTTTACTCATGCCAAAACCGTGAAGTTACGGCACAGAGTGAAGAACAACTTTTAGGGGGTACCGATGAAATTTCCACGCATGTTCGCCACGGTCGGATTAGTTAGCGCATCAGTTTTGATGGGCAGCTTGATCTCAACCAATGCCTTTGCTGCTGACAAGAAGAAAGCGATCGATCCCAATCGAGAAACGGTTGCCAAGCCGTTGACTGAAAAAGAAAAGAAGCGTCGCGAAGAAAAGCTGCGCAAAGAATTGGAAGGACCGTACCGTAAGTGGTTGAATGAGGACGTACTCTACATCATCACTGACGAAGAAAAAACTGCCTTCAAACGTTTGAGCACCGAAGATGAACGCGAACAGTTCATTGAACAGTTCTGGCTGCGTCGCGATCCTACTCCAGATTCCGCTGAAAACGAATTCAAAGAAGAACATTATCGCCGCATCGCGTACACCAATGAACGGTATGCTTCGGGCATTCCTGGATGGAAAACGGATCGCGGTCGCATCTACATCACCTTTGGACCACCCGATGAAAACGAATCGCATCCTTCCGGTGGGTCCTACGAACGCCCTTATGAAGAAGGCGGCGGCACAACCTCTACATATCCCTTTGAAAAGTGGCGCTACCGTTGGATTGAAGGTATTGGCTCAGACATCATCATTGAATTTGTAGATCCAACCATGACTGGGGAATACCGCATGACCATGGATCCATCGGAAAAAGACGCCTTGATGATGGTTCCTGGTGCTGGTTTGACGCTGATTGAACAGATGGGCTTATCCAGCAAAACAGATCGTTTCAGTCGCACCGACGGCACTCGTCTGGGAACTGGCACACAGCCCACTTCGCAAAAGATGAACCAGTTTGAACGTCTGCAGCAGTTCGCCATGTTGCAGAAAGCTCCTGCAGTGAAGTTCAAGGATTTGGAAGCAATTGTCAACTCCACGGTCAAATTCAACATCCTGCCGGTTCAGGTGCGGGCTGATTTCATGAAGATGACCAGCTCTTCCATTCAAACCAATGTCACATTGCAACTGGAACGCAAAGACTTGCAGTTTCAGAATAAAGAAGGCATCGCCAAGGCCGCAGTGAACATCTACGCGCGCATCACTTCTATGTCCCGCCGCGTAGTGAACGTATTTGAAGATGTGGTGAGTGTGGAAATCCCCAATGAAATGCTGGAGAAAGGATCCACTGGTGCTTCGGTGTATCAGAAATCCATCCCACTGCCCCCTGGCACCTATCGTCTAAACATTGTCGTAAAAGATATTTACGGTGGCACCATGAACAACAAAGAACTGGTTTTGAACGTGCCCCGCTTTGATGATGAAACTCTGGGCATGAGTAGCATGATTCTGGCTGACCAGATTGAAAAAGTTCCGACCCGTTCTATCGGCACCGGACAGTTTGTAATCGGCAGCACCAAGGTTCGCCCACGGTTATCGGAAACGTTCACTCGCGATGAGAAAATGGGAATTTACATGAAGTTCTACAACTTCCAAGCCGATGAGAAGACCAACAAACCAAGCGGGTCCATTCAATATGAAGTTGTGAAAACTGGTTCCGATAAGAAAGTTTTTGAATTCTCAGAAGAAGTATCCAGCACTGGCGGCACTGAAGTTACGGTTGAAAAGCTGCTACCCTTGAAATCATTAGAGCCCGGACAGTATAAACTAAAGATGAAGGTTACCGATAAGTTGCGGAACCAAACTCTAACCCCCTCAGCCACGTTCACGGTGACATAGGGATTTGCATGACGGCGATAAATGCCGTCACTGGGAGACATGGGCTTAAGCGCCCGTTGATGACCATGCACCGCGCATTAATCGGTGTTGTCGCAATCTGGATGTCAGGGACATTTGCGGGTCCCGTGTGCCAAGCGGCGGGGCTTGACCGTCCTGCCGGTGCAATCATAGGTATCGTCTCTGCTGTCAACGGTGTGGCCCAAATGGGTGCCACCGTCTCCTTATACAATCACTTTGATCGCCTGGTGAAAACTGCGTCCACCAATGAAAAAGGTGCATTCGGTTTCGATGGGCTACTGCCTGATAGGTATTCTCTGCGAGTGAATCTTTCGGCCTTCATGCCAGCGTTCCGCCAAGGCGTAGAAGTGCAAGCAGGCAATCGAACCTTCCTCGCCATTCAACTTGCTGGAGCTCTGAGTAGTATTGAACTGGTTTATAACGGCCAAGCCAATTCCGGGTTGATGAATGACGATTGGAAATGGGTCTTGCGCAGCAGCATGTCCACCCGCCCGGCCTTGCGCCTGCTTCCCGGCTGGAATACTGGAACCACCACAGAAACGAAATCCATTTTTAGCAGCAATCGGGCTATGTTGAAATTGTCCGCAGGCGACGGTGCCGCAGGTGGAGACATTACCAGCCAGCCCGATCTTGGTACGGCATTTGCCTTCGCCACATCTTTACTGGGCACCAACCACTTACAGTTCAGCGGAAACGTCGGGTACGCTTCGCACGCCGGGCTCCCTTCTGCTGGATTCCGAACTCGTTACAAGCGCACAGAACAGGAGTTTGGAGGCATCACCAGCGCTCCTGAAGTGCAATTGACCATGCGTCAGGTGTTCTCCCAGGGTCGTGCAGGGTTGGCGATTGTGGGCAGTGGTCGGGAAGCCCCGGTGTTCCGTTCGCTATCGACCAGCTTTATTGACCGCGTGACATTTTTCGATGGCGTGGAGTTGCTGTACGGTGCCGCTATGGAATCCGTTACATTCTTGGAGCGGCTGAACTATGTCAGTCCCTACGCCAGACTTTCAGTCGCCGCCGGTAAAGACACCTCCATCCGCGTCGCCTACAGTTCTGGCTTGCCTCCTGAAGAAATTTATACTGCCGCTGCCGGCCGGTCCACCGATGCGAACCCGGATAGAGACCTGCAACAGGATCTTTCAGCCTTGAATCTTTTTCCCCGCGTTTCTTCCAGAGCAGGTCGAATCAAGGTGCAACGTTCCACCAACCTCGAAGCTGGCATTGACAGAAAGATCGGCAAGGGCCAACTGAGCCTTGTCGCCTGGCACGAAGCAGTGTCTAACGGGGCGTTGAGTGCCGTTGGCGATACTTCCGTGCTGCCCGGTTCTGATGTGCTGCCCGATATGTTCAACCGCAGCTCAATCGTCAACATTGGTCACTATGCGCGGCAAGGGTACATGGCGGGCTATACCTACCGCGTGAGCGATACCATAACCGTTACTGGCGGCTATGGGAACAATGGAACATTGCTGACGGATTCCATTGAACTGACCAGTCCCACCGGCGATGCCCTGCGCGGTGCAATGCGCCATGGACGTCGGCATTGGGCCTATGCCCGGGCCAGCGCTGTGCTGCCTGTGACCAAAACCAGAGTCGCCGCCAGTTATCAGTTTGCCGATTACTCCGCCTTGATGCCCATGCATCGAACGCTCACTGGTAACTTCTCACCAGAAATGGGGCTGAATTTCCAAATGCGTCAACCGCTGCCATCGTTTGGAATGTGGAATGGACGGGTGGAAGCAATCGCCGAGCTGCGCAATTTGTTGCATCAGGGATACATTCCGGTGACTACCAGCGACGGTCGCAGCTTGTTGCTGATGCAGGCACCGAAAACGGTTCGCGGCGGCCTGAATTTCATTTTCTAATTCCACCCTAACCCTTCCGACTCTTAAGAAGGCTACCTCCCAAATCTAAGTTCGCCTACAAATAGAAACCTCGCAATCTTAGGTTTCCACGAATTCGCTTTTCCCCTCACTAATGGCAATCTGGGTTCACACCAACAACCCTTTTCGCCTAGGAGCGTGAATGCGGATTTTATTGCCATTTTTCTTTTTTTCATTGGCCTCATTCGGCCAGCAACCGTTCGGAATCAAGGACGGTCATTTGCAGGATGCCGCCGATTGGACACTTGCTCTTTCCGATCCTGACCAAGTCCCTGTCTTCGAAAATGCAGATCAGGATCGTTACCTGCTTTTTCGAGTCCGGCAAGATGATGCCCAGGGCCTGGAGCTGCGCTTCACAAACCTGCGACTGCCCGAAGGCGTTGCACTATACATCCACAACAACAGCGGCAGTGCAGCTCGCCAAGTGGTGGGGCCGCTGACCGCTACCGGACCCAATGAGACCGGTGAATTCACCGTCGTCATGGTGGGACCGGAATCCTACCTGGAACTCCAAATTGGGCAGCGCGATTTGGCGGAGATTCCCTTTAGTCTGGAAGTCACTGCGAAAAATGACGTGGAATCGAATACCGGTTGGGCAACCGGTGCCTCTTGGGAAAGCACCTCGCGGCAAACCTCAGCTTTCCGTGGTCAACTGTTGGATCATGCCGTTGTCAATGGCATAGGAATCTTCGAGGGTGATATTTTGTTGGGCCAGTCCCACGAATTAGAACAAGCCACGCGTGAAAATCGGATTCCTATCAAACAAGGCACAGCGATTCCTGGTCAACAATATCGCTGGCCCGGTGGAACCGTGCCCTATGTTCTGAACGCTGCATTCCCCAATCCACAACGCGTGACCGACGCGATTGCGCATTGGAATACTAAACTAGCGGGTCGCATCCAAATGGTGCAGCGCACCAATCAGGTGGACTACATTGTGATCACCGACCCCGGAAATGCCGGCGTCTGTAATTCATACGTAGGTAAGATTGGCGGAGCGCAACCGGTCAACTTGGGGGCCTATTGCGGCATGGGAAATGCGGTGCATGAACTGGGTCATGCGTTGGGGTTATGGCATGAACAATCGCGCATAGATAGAGATCAATTCATTCGCATCGTAACGGAAAACATTGATCCAGCCATGGTCTACAACTTCAATAAAACCACTGCAAATACGGGAACAGACATCGGTGCTTACGATTACAACTCCATCATGCACTACCCTGCTTACGCTTTTTCAAAAAACGGTCAGCCGACCATTGTCACCGTTCCCGCCGGAATCTCCATTGGGCAACGAAGCGCATTGAGCGACAAAGACATTACGTCCATCCAAACACTTTACCCGGCAACCAGCACAGTTAGTAACGTGACCAGGGCAAAAGTCAGAATCGTGGTGGGCGCCACTCCTACCGGATTTCCAGTCTCAGTGGATGGTCAAAAAGTGAACACCCCAGCTTCATTTGAATGGGAGGTGGGTTCCACTCACCAATTGAAAGCCGATGCCACAGTCAATGGTCAAACCGGAGCTCGTGCGATGTTTGTCCGTTGGAACGTCAATCCAACCGCAGCCTTCACTTACACCACACCGTCCGATACCGCAGTACTTACCGCGCAATACACCATTCAGTACGCAGTTAAGGCCACGCCCAACAACACCACGTTAGGGGCGGTTACCTTGTCCCCACCAAGCTCCGACGCTTTCTACAATGCATCCACCACTCTTCAGATGAATGCCAAGCCAGTGGCAAATTCCTGCTTCACTGGTTGGACCGGACTTCTGCCAACAGCCCCGGCATCGGTGCAACTTGGCGTCGCTGGACCCGCCACGATCACCGGACAATTCAAGGCCGGTACGGTCACCGTGCAGCCGTTGACCAAT
>JANMWO010000038.1:0-5739 GCA_031394025.1 Acidobacteriota bacterium | reverse complement strand
TCCAATCAATTTGATGGGGCGCGTGTCCTGTGACAAAGCTGACCACTGAAGTGTGATCGCGATGCGTCAACGGCACGCCTGTATAGGCGGCAATGCCTAAAGCCGCCGTCACGCCGGGGACAACTTCATAGGGAACACCGGCATCTACCAGAGCTTCCATCTCTTCGCCGCCACGTCCAAAAATGAACGGGTCGCCGCCTTTCAATCGGACAACCAATTTGCCTAAGAGGGCGTGCTCAACCAGCAGCCGCGATATTTCCTCTTGGGGCATGGCATGGTCTGACTTTTTTTTACCCGCGTAAATATGCAGCGCATTGGGGGCCAGGGCAAGCAGTTCGCGCGAAGCCAGGTTGTCATAAACCACTACCTGTGCGCGCTGCAACAAGGAACGACCCTTCACCGTGATCAGATCTGGATCACCAGGTCCGCCGCCCACCAAATAGACTTTACCCACTTTGGTCACGCGCCGTAAACCTCGCGTAAAATTTCAGCGGCACCAGCATTTAAAAGCTGATGCCCTAACTGACGACCCAGTTCCGCAGCCATTGCCGGGCTGCCCGTAACCGTACCTTCAAATGCTGTATTGCTAGTGGGGGAAATCACTTTGGCCAGCACTGTTAGCACATCGTTCGAAAGCGTGGCATAGGCGCCCAACGGAACCTGGCAACCACCGCCCAACTCCGCCAGCACTGCCCGTTCCGCTGTGACGCAACAACGGGTAGCAGGGTCATCCATGCGCTTACAAGCATCGAACCCAGGGCCATCGGTAAGTGTCTCAATGGCCAACGCACCTTGTCCCACGGCGGGAATCATGTAGCCAGGTTCCAACAACTCAGCAATACGATCCTGCCATCCCAAACGTCGCAAACCGGCAGCCGCCAGGATGATGGCCGCAAACTGACCCTCAGCTTGTTTGCGCAATCGTGTGTCCACATTTCCGCGGATGGATTCAATGATCAGGTCTGGACGATGCTGCCGCAACTGCGCCGCCCGTCGTAAGGAACTGGTACCGACTCTGGCGGCTTGCGGCAAATCGGCAATGCGGCAACCAACCACGGCGTCGCGAGGATCTTCACGCACTGGAATGGCCGCAAGCGTCAAACCGGGAGGCAACGTAGTGGGCATATCCTTCAAGCTATGCACCGCCAAATGAATAGACTTTGCAAGCAGAGCCTCTTCCAATTCCTTAGTGAACAACCCCTTGGTGCCCACTTTGGACAAAGGGACATCCGTAATTTTGTCCCCAGTGGTGTGGATAATTTCAATCCGAGTTTCATAGCCCAACAGAGCAAGCTCCGCCGACACCCACCGGGACTGCCACAACGCCAACTGTGAACCACGTGAACCAATGACTAACATAAACTCCTAAAAACTATCCGCAGATGACGCAGATGAACGCAGATAAAACCAAGGTTGTTATTTTTCATCTGCGCTAATCTGCGTCATCTGCGGATAAACTGTTTTCTGCTAGGAATCTCCTAGTCGGAATATTCGGCGGATCATTTCTGCGGTCATCTCGCCTTCTGGTTTGCCTGCTGTGGCTCGTAATTCACTCAGCGGACCATGCAGCATTTTATTGGTTACTGAGCGCAGCAGGGCTTCCACTGCTTCATTTTGCTGCGGAGTTAGCTCTCCTAGCTTTCCTCGGACACGTTCCAGTTCGCCTTTGCGCCAACTTTCCATCTGGTCCTGTAGCTTCACGATGATTGGAGTTACTTTGCGGGCTTCCATGCGATGCAGAATGTTTTCCACTTCTTCAGTGATGATCACTTCCGCTTGCGCCGCTTCCGATTGGCGACCCTTCAAATTCTTTTCTACTACTCGACCCAGGTCGTCAATATCATATAGAAATACCGCTTCCATACTGTTCACACCAGGGGCGATATTCCGTGGAACCGCAATATCAATCAGAAACATTGGCCTTTGCCTGCGCGCTGCCATCACCGGGCGCATGTTCTCTTCAGTAAGAATATAATGCGGTGCGCCGCTGGAAGCAATGGCGATGTCCACCATGGGCAGCGCCTCCAACATTTTGTCATAGGCAACCACTTTACCCGAAAATAACTCCGCCATATGTTCGGCGCGCTCGCGAGTCCTGTTGGTAACTAGCACTTCGCCGATCCCTGATCGCTTCAAGTGCCGTGCTGCCAGTTCCGACATTTTACCGGCCCCAATCAGCAGCACTTTTTTATCTTTCAAAGAACCGAAAATTTCCCGAGCCAGTTCCACTGCAGCGAAGCTGATTGAAACTGCTGAAGAGCCGATTTCGGTTTCTGTCCGGACCCGCTTGGCCACACTGAAAGCCCGCGTTAGAACAAATTCCAAATCGTGACCAGCCGTACCCGCGGATTTTGCTGCGCTAAACGCTGCCTTGATCTGCCCTAAAATTTGCGGTTCGCCGACGATCATGGAATCGAGACTGGCGGCTACGCGGAACAGATGGCGGATGGCATCTTTCCCTTCGAAATGATACAAGTGGCTGCTCAATTTCCCGCCTGGCACATGGCTGCTGGTGGAAAGAAAGGTTTCAATGGATTGCCGGGCATCGGTATGGTCGGCAGCACTTACTAAGATCTCAACGCGATTGCAGGTGGACAAAATCAGCCCCTCTTCCAGGCCTTCTACGTGTTTCAATTGATGAAGGCAGGTGGCCAGCGTATCGCCATCGAAAGCCACTTGCTCGCGAAGTTCCACTGGTGCGGTTTTGTGATTAAGGCCAGCCAGGTGCAGCTTCATCGTTCCAGCAGCGACCTCAATCCGCCGTGTGACACCCAGGTGAGCACGGAGAATCCAAGCAGGTATACGGCCAAAAATGCTGCCCTTCGGCCGCGCCATCCGGACACTACCCGGAGATACATTACCAACAAATAGAATAGCCAGGTGAGCAGTGAAATATGCACCTTCGCTTCACTCAGCCAGCGTGATCCCGATTCAATAAACGCCCAGGCCCAAGCTGTGAAAAAGCCCAGGGTGATGAGTACGAAGCCCGCCGTCATGGCTTGGGATGTAAGGTTATCCAGTGTTCCCAGTGGTGGCAAATTTCGGAAAAGTCCGCCCGTTTCTTTTTTCTTCAAGTGACGTTCTTGCAGTAGGTAGGCCATTGCTGCGGCGGCGGTTACAACAATGGCCACATAGCCGCAACTGACCAGAATCACATGGGCAACCAACCAGGCATTGCGGACCCCGGCATCGGCCCAGCCTGCCGTTGGGGTTTCGGTGGCAGCTAAAGCGGCAAGCAGAAAAACAATGGGGAAGGCGATAAAAGATAACGAGGGGAAATGGTACCACTTGGCGATCAACAGATAAGTGACAGCTAGAAAACACGCCGATAAAGACAGCGATTCGTACAACGAGGAAGCTGCAAATCCATGTTCCACTAACGATACAAAATGCAGGATGGCACCAATGGCAAAGGCCGTCCGCGCCGGTTCAAATAACCGGCCACCCCGCTTGAACAAGGTTAATAAAGTTTGCAGCAATCCTAGCGAATAAAGCACGGTTGCTGCCCGTAGCCAAAACAGACTCCACATAAGAAAACGAAGGGTTCCCCCTTACGATAGCATCGAAGGATGTACTCCCAAACGCAAACTCAAATCGCAGGAAAGAAAGCAATTGTCACCGGTGGAACTCGTGGGATTGGTCGTGCCGTTGTAGAGGCGCTGACCGCCGCAGGTGTCACCGTTGTCTTAACCGGTACCACGGCAAAGTCAACTAACGCGGCAGTGGAAGAATTAGCAGGTGAAGGGATGAAGGTTTTCGGGTTTCCCGCCGATGTTTCTAAGGAAGAAGACGTAATTAAACTTTTCCAATTCACCGATCAGACTCTAAGTGGTTTAGACATTTTGGTGAACAACGCCGGCCTGGGGATTTTTAAGTCCGCCGGTGATTTGAGTCTGGCTGAGTGGAAGAAAGTGATTGATGTGAATTTGACTGGGGCGTTTCATTGTTCGCGGTTGGCCATTCCTCGGATGAAGGTAAATGGTGGGGGCTATATTGTCCAGTTAAGCAGTCTTGCAGCAAAGAATCCGTTCGCCACTGGAGCAGCGTACAACGCATCCAAGTTCGGCTTGAATGGCATGGCTGAGGCGATGATGCTGGATCACCGCTACGATAATATCCGCGTGACGTCGATTATGCCGGGCAGTGTAGATACGGAATTTGGTGGACAAATTGGCAGCAAAGAAAAAAGTCCCGACGGGTCAAATTGGAAAATTAGTCCCGTCGATGTTGCCGATATGGTTTTATCGGTGCTCCGAATGCCCGAACGTACCACGGTGAGCAGGGTTGAAATCAGGCCCTCTCAACCGCCGAGAAAGTAAATAAGTACTTTAAATTTCAGTAACCTAGCGGAGGAACATGTTCCCGTCATCATGGCAATCGCGCGAGCGAAACAATAAGAACCCGGCGAATGGCAAGGAAAGTGCCAAGAGTTTAAGTGGTGGCGTCATGACGTCCCTTGGTGGGGGCGATCTTGATGGGCGGAATTTGTATAGTCGGGATTGCGAGGGGCCCTTCGTGGAAAAAATTGTGCACTTAAATCAAGTCCTTGATCCCAGCCGTACAGGTCGTGAAGCGGAAACGTTGGAAACTAATCTTCGGAAGCATATTGTCGGGCAGGAAGAAGCAGTCCAGCAGATTGTCAATATTTATCAAATGCACCTGACGGGCATGAATCCGCCCGGGCGCCCGATCGGAAATTTCCTATTTTTGGGTCCAACTGGTACGGGAAAAACGCGGATTGTGGAAGCCACGGCGGAAAGTATGTTGAATAATCCTCGAGCCGTGATCAAGATTGATTGCGCCGAATTTCAGCACAGCCACGAAATCGCGAAACTGATAGGGTCGCCTCCAGGTTATCTGGGGCATCGGGAAACGCATCCCTTGCTCAGTCAGGAGACAATCAACCAATTTCATACGGAAAAAGTGAAGATCAGTTTTGTGCTGTTCGATGAAATCGAAAAAGCCAGCGACTCCTTGTGGAACTTGTTATTGGGAATTCTGGATAAGGCCACTTTGACTTTGGGCGACAATCGCAAAGTAGATTTCAGCAAGGCGATGATCTTCATGACCTCAAATCTGGGCGCATCGGAAATGAGTAGCCTGCTGGCGCCTCGTCTGGGTTTCGGATTGAGCTCATCGAAGACTATTCAACAGGGCGAAGCTCTCGATGAAAAGATGACTGCAAAAATCAATCGAAGTGGTGTGGAGGCCGCCCGCAAGAAATTCACGCCGGAATTCATGAATCGTCTGGATAAGATTGTGGTTTTCAAACCGTTGGCAGAAGGTGACATTCGGCGTATTTTGGATATTGAATTGCGAATGATCCAAAATCGTATTTTTCAATCCCTGGGCGAGCGTTCTTTTGTTTTCACAGTAACCGAAGCCTCAAAAAACTTTCTATTGCAGGAAGGAGTCGATCTGAAGTACGGTGCTCGCCATCTTAAACGGGCTTTGGAGCGTTTGATTGTTCAGCCGATGTCTAACCTGATGGCCACCGAGCAAGTAATTGCCGGAGATTGGCTCCGTATCGACCATGAAGAGGATCAGAAGCAATTGATTTTCCTCAAGGAAGCTGAAGGGATGAGCATCAACGCCATGGCCCATATCACCGATCAATCCATAGTGCATCTGGCCAACGCAATATCAGCCAGTGCCGGGGCGTTTGAAGCAGTTCGGGTGCCAGCGGCCCGCACCACGCGTCGCGGCTAAACGGGTCGAATGTGCTTAGAGGCAGTCAAA
>JANMWO010000035.1:0-4591 GCA_031394025.1 Acidobacteriota bacterium | reverse complement strand
CCAACGGCGTGCCCCGGGGATCGCGGGCTTTTCGGGGGGGCCTTCGTCGAGGATGAAACGGGATGGGGGCGCAGCGCCGTCCGTCGGCGCGGCGTCCTTGCGATCGCGGGGCAGAAGGTTTTCGTTGGGAGGATTGGGTGCCATATGGAACGCGCGAGTGGGGGCTGATTATCGGCACGATCGGCACGCGGCGTGACGGATGCATAATCCTTCATGGCTCGCCGGGAAAAGGTTGGTATGCTCCGCCCATGACCAGCTACCCCGGTTCCCGAGCGTCCGGTCTGTCCCGTCGCTCATTTTGCGCGTCCGCCGCGGCTTCGCTTGCGGCCGGATCGGTGCTTATGGCCGCGACGAGAGCGGCGTCGGCTGGGCCGCGAACGCGGGGCACGCGAGTCGGCGGCCCCGGCCCGAACGGCAAGATCGGCATCGGCTTTATCGGCGCGGGTAAGCGGGCGTTCGAGTTGCTCGGGCCGTTTCTGGATCATGCCGACTGCCGCGTGGTGGCCGTCTGCGATGTGGACACCACGCGCCGCGACGCGGCCAAGAAGCAGGTGGACACGAAGTACGCGACAGCGGGCGGCGCGGGGGCGGCCGGGTGCGCCGCGTTCAACGACTACCGCGAACTGCTCGCCCTCAAGGACGTCGACGCGGTTGTCATCACTACGCCCGACCACTGGCACGCGATCCAGGCGATCGACAGCGCGAAGCAAGGCAAGGACATCTACTGCGAGAAGCCGATGACGCTGAATCTCGCCGAGTGCAAGCACATGATCGACGCGGTGCGCAAGCACGATCGCGTCTTCCAGACCGGGAGCCAGCAGCGGACCGAGTTTGGCGCGGGGTTTGCCAAGGCGATCGAGTTCGTGCGATCCGGGCGGATCGGCGCGGTGCTCACGGTACACGTCGGCGTGCCGATCAGCCGCGGCATGGTCACGAGCATTCCGTGTGATCTGCCCGAGGAGGCGATGGAGCCGGGGCTGGATTGGGATCGCTGGATTGGTCCGGCGCCGAAGCGTCCGTACAACTCGGTCCTCTCGCCGCGCGGCATCTGCAACAACTATCCCGACTGGCGCTCGTACCGCGAGTACTCGGGCGGGATGCTCACGGATTTCGGCGCGCACCACTTTGACATCGCGCAGTGGGGATTGGGGATGGACGAGTCGGGGCCGGTTGAGGTTGTGCCGCCGAATATCGGTGCGGGCAGACCCAATGCAAACTTTGGGGCCAAGCTGGTGTACGCCAGCGGGATCGAGGTGATCCACGGCGGGCCGATCGGCATCACGTTCACGGGAACGGCGGGCCAACTCTGGGTGGATCGCGGCGCGATGAAGAGCATTCCCGAGTCGGCCACGAAGGAGGCGATCAGGGAGGGCGAGGTGCATCTGCCCCGGGCCGCGAACCACATGCAGAACTGGATCGACTGCATCAAGTCGCGCCAACGCTGCATCTGCGATGTGGTGGTCGGGGCGCGGAGCGCGGCCTGCTGCCACTTGGTGAATCTGGCGTACTGGCATCGGCGCGCCCTGAAATGGGACGCGGCCAAGTGGGAGTTTGTCGGCGACACGGAGGCCAACGGCTGGCGCGATTACGCACGCAGGCCTGGTTTCGAGCTGCCCGGCATCTGACAGAGCCGAACATACGCCCGGGATGAGAGAGTCGTTGGGGGGCGAGCGAATCCCGTGGATTGCGTGCGATCATCTCGGCGATCGGTCGCACGTGTTCCAACATCACGGGCGGACAAGCCGCCCGTGCCACCCGACGCAAGCCGCGCGTGCCATCCTACGAGTTTGTGTGCCACACGCTACGCTTGACCATGAGCGCCGAGAATGAACACACGACGGTGGTGGCCGAGACACGCACGGCGTTTGAGGCCGAGACGATCGCCGCCGCGCTGCGCGAGCGCGGCATCGATGCCCGGGTGTTCGACGCGGCGACGGCGACGGCCTGGGGCATGTCGCTCACCGGCATCAACGGCGTGAAGGTCGCCGTGCTGGAGCACGAGGCCGACGCGGCCAAGCGTGCCCTCGAAGAAATCCGCGTTGAATCGGCGAGCATCGACTGGGACCAGGTGGACCTCGGATCGGACCCGAGCGTGCAACGCCTGACGCAGGTCTCCCGCTCGCGCCGCTGGGTCTGGACGCTCGTCATTCTGCTCGTGCCCGCGGCGTTCATCGTGCTGACCATCGGCGTGCAGCGCGGGGACCTGATCCTGAAGACGATCGGCGGCGTGCTGCTGGCCGCGGCGCTGGTGATGGGGGCGACGCAGATGATGCCGGAGGGGAAGGAATAGCGCGGACGCACGTCGTTGCAGATCGTGGCACCAGCGTGGCGGACGGGGAGAGATGGCGCCGACAACCCCACGAGCTTCGCACTATTTCGCCCCGAGCGGCAAGGTGGAAGCACCCGGCATTGAAGCCCATAGAATCCGGCAAGCCGGGGCGACTGGCCGGCGACGGCGGCGCATGAAGGCATTTCCGACGGCGTGCAGGACTTGGAATAGATTGGTATGCTTAGTGTATTCCCTCGGTGAGGGTTCATGCCGATCCCGCCTTTCAAGGAGATTCCAGACCATGTTCCATGCTCGAAGAATGATCGTTTTGGCATCGGTCGCCGCCGCCGCACTTCTCAGCATCGCCGGGTGTGCGAGCGACAACAAGGCCTCCTCGGCGGACTCGGCGCAGCAGAAAGCGGACCATCCCAAGGCGGACCATCCCAAGGCCGACCACCCCAAGTAATGGCGTGAGCGGGCGTCGTGTGTGCGGGTGGTGGGTTCAGGGCTCTTTGCGAGAAGCGGAGCAGGTATGGGTACGTTCATGCACATTCGCATCGCGGCGAGATCTGGCGCGGCGTTCGTCGGGATTGCCCTCGGCGCGGCGCTGGCGGGGTGCCATGACTCGACGGGGGACGCTCGGACTCTGGAGCGGAGCGATGCGCCTTCGGTCGGCGTGGCCGAGGATGTGGCGCACGTGCTCACCGCGGACATCCAGGCCGGAATCGAGCGCCACATCGCCGAGCAGACGCAACGCAACGGCGGGTTTTTTCCTCTGGTGTACGAGAGCCGCGAACTGCGCCTGAAACTCGTGCGCGTTCACACGGAGTATCTGGCAAATCTCGGCCCGCGCCGGCACTTCGCCTGTGTGGACCTTGCCAACATCGACGGCAACGTCTACGACGTGGACTTCTTCCTCGAGGGCGACCCCGGCGCGATGAGCGTCACGGAGACCACCGTCCACAAGCTCAACGGCGTGCCGTACTACCTCTGGAAGCAGAACGACGACGACACCTGGGTGCGCGAGTCGGCCGCGGGCGCGCCCGATGCGCTGCTGGGCGTGGTCCGGGAGCGCGATTCGTTTGAGTTCGACTACGACGCCAAGCTCCCCGATCTTTCCGGCCCCGCGCGCGCGTGGCTGCCGATCCCCCAGACCGACCGGTTCCAGACCGTGGAGGTCAAGGAGATTTCCGCGCCCGGCCGGCGGGAAACACTCACCGACAACCACGGCAACCATGTGCTCCTGTTGACCCTCGGCCCCGAGGACAGCGGCCGGCCGATCTCGATGCGGTTCCAGGTCCAGCGGCTCGAGCGGGGCGCGTATGTCGAGCCCGAATCGCGCACCGACACATACCTGAACCCTGAAAATCTCGTGCCCGATCTGCCGACATTTCGCCGGACCGCTGCGGAGGTCACGCTGGGCAAGGCCGGCAACCTGGCGCGGGCACGCGCGATCTTCGATCACACGATCGAGACGTTCCGATATCAGCGCTACGGCACGGGCTGGGGCAAAGGGGACGCCGTGCGCGCGTGCGACGCCAAGACCGGCAACTGCACCGACTTTCATTCTTACTTTATCGCGCTGGCGCGGGCCGCGGGCATCCCGGCCCGGTTCGCCATCGGCGCGGCGATCCCGTCGGAGCGGAACAAAGGGGGGATCGATGGGTACCACTGCTGGGCCGAGTTCTTTGCCGAGGGCAAGTGGTGGCCCGTGGACCTGAGCGAGGCCAACAAATACTCGCCGCTGTCCACATATTATTTCGGACACCATCCGGCCAACCGCGTCGAACTGAGCCGCGGACGGGATTTGGAGCTCGAACCGGGGCCGGCCTCCGGGCCGATCAACTTTCTGGCGTACCCCGTGCTCGAGGTCGAGGGCAAACCGACGACCATGATCCCGCGATTCTCGTTCCGCCGGGGGGCCCGGCCTTGAGCTGACGCCAGTTTGCTGCGCTGAGGAAAGTGGTGGGGCACGCGGGGCCTCCCCGTTTCCCAACACCGATCCGACACGGCTGGCGCGTTGTACACGCCCGGTCGATCGGCCACGTTGGAGTCACGGGCCGCGGCGGGTGGGCGCATGTCGCCATGCCACCGACTTCCGCTACTTGGGGATTGCGTGGATGTCGGTGCGGGATTCTCGTCGCGTGATGGCGTCGGTTCCAGCTCGCACCGAGGTCCCGCTCCGAGCAGCGGGAAGTCGCTGACGCGGCCCAGTTCTCCGAAACGAAGCAAAACGGGCCACCCGCCAGGACCGGAACGAAGTGAAAGAGACGCCGGGCTCATATCATCCCCCGTGCCGCACGATCCCGATTCGCCATCGCC
>JANMWO010000686.1:0-3605 GCA_031394025.1 Acidobacteriota bacterium | reverse complement strand
GTTGCCTAACCGTCACTACACCCAAGGCCGGATGCATCCCTGTCAATTCAAGTTGTGAAGGTTGCAGATTAAGTTTTCGTAAGTGTGCCAAATTATCGCGACGCAAAGAGGCGAATTCGTCCAGCAAAGTGGGCAGAGGCTTTCCGTTACTCGCGCCGAATTGCGCTTCACGATCAAACGAATCAAAAGGTCGGCTGATGCCGTGATCCAGAATAATCGTCAAGCGTGGGATCCAATCGCTTTGTTCCCCGTGGATCAAATGTCCAATCACATCGTAAGGACTCCACGTGCCGGAACCTTGCGTTGCGGTCGTCCATGCTTGCGGCAAGTCGCGGAGTAGCGCGTCCAGCGTTGCTGGAGTTCGGGTCAAAACAGACAATGATTCTTCAAGAAAGCGTTCAGCCATAAACTCATCATACTTGCGGATTGCGGGTATATGACGAGGTGGAACGAGTCTTATAAACTAGGATTACTCGTGAAAGCAAAACCACACCGCATCGACAGCTTGGTAGCGGTAAAGTTGCTGCATACCGCCATTTGGTTTTTCTTCGCAAGCTGCATTGTGGCAATTCCTATAGCTGGTGCCCGGCGTCATTTTCTATACGCGGCAGTTATGAGTGGATTGGTTTTGGTTGAATGCGCAGTCCTCTTAGTGAACGGTGGCCGTTGTCCGCTGACTGCTGTGGCAGGTCAATATACAAAGCAGCGTGAGGATAATTTCGACATCTACCTACCGCTTTGGCTAGCCCGTTGGAACAAGACAATATTTGGCATTCTCTTTGTGATTGGCGAGTTGTTTGTACTTGGGCTGTGGTGGAACGGCAATTCGCTGTAGACTAACTTTAAGTCATGCGCACAATTCCAATTACGCTGTTGCTACTGGGAGCCCTTGTCGCCCCAGCCGCTGATGTCAAGACCAGCCCTGTTGCCAAGAACGTTGCTGAATGGACCTTCAGGAGCGAAGCTCTTGGCGAAGATCGTCAAGTACACGTGATTCTTCCAACCGATTACGAAACTTCCACCCGCCGTTATCCGGTGCTTTACTTGCTCCACGGACTGGGTGACGATCATAAGGCTTGGGTCTATATGACCAATGTTTCCGGCTATGCCGCCAAGTATCAGATGATTATCGTCATGCCCGATGCCGGTCGCAGTTGGTACGTCAACAACGCCAGCAATCCGAAAGAAAAATTTGAAGACTTCATTGTCAAAGACCTGGTAACACTGGCCGATTCCAGGTTGCGCACCATCCCGCTGCCCCGCGCACGCGCTGTTGCCGGACTCTCTATGGGTGGGTATGGGGCATCCTTCATCGGCTTTAAACATTACAAGAAGTTCACCGCAATGGCGTCGTTCAGCGGTGCCGTTGGCTTTGCCCGAACCATGCCCCCAAGTGCCCCTGGTTCTGATGATGCCGCCATGCGCCAACGTGCTGCTCCTTTTGACAAGCTGTTCGGCGAACCTGGATCGAAAGAACGTGCTGACCGCGACCCTTTCGCTTTACTTGAAAAAATTCCCGCTGCAGAAATGCCGATGATTTACCTTGCTTGCGGAGGTCAGGATTTCCTTATTCAACAGAATCGTGATTTGGTGAAGCTGCTGGGTGAAAAGAAAGTCCCATACGAATATCGCGAAGTTTCCCCAGCCGGGCATACGTGGGATTTTTGGGATGACCACATTAAAATCTTCCTCGGTATGCTGGCTCACAAAAAAGGATTCGGCGAGTAATTCACCATGCTCATCCAACTTTCGTGGATTGATTTTCTGCTGTTGGCCATCTACGCAGTCTTCACGTTGGGTGTGGGCTTTGCGTTGAAACGGTCGATCAACTCCAGTGACGATTTCTTTCTGTCGGGCCGCTCCATACCCGCATGGATAACTGGTTTGGCGTTCCTATCGGCAAACTTAGGGGCACAGGAAGTAATCGGAATGGCCGCGTCTGGTGCCAAGTACGGCATGATGACCAGCCATTTTTATTGGGTGGGCGCGGTGCCGGCCATGGTGTTTGTGGGCGTGTTTATGATCCCGTTTTACTACGGTTCCAAGGCACGCTCAGTACCTGAGTACTTGAAAATGCGGTTCGATGAAAAGACGCGCGGTCTGAACGCCGTCAGCTTCGCGGTGATGACAATTTTCTCATCGGGCATCAGCATGTATGCCATGGGACTGCTGCTGGAAAGTCTGCTGGGTTGGAACCACCATTTCAGCATCTGGTTTTCCGGCGCGTTCGTGCTGGCTTTCATATTATTAGGCGGCCTGACATCGGCCATTTACAACGAGGTGTTGCAATTTTTTCTGATCGTCGCCGGTTTCATTCCGCTAGTATTTCTGGGCTTGCGTGACGTGGGCGGATGGGCTGGTTTAACAGCACGTCTGGAAAAAGTTTCGACGTCCAACGGCTACGGTCCCGGTGCTTACACCAAGGCTTGGGCCTACATGGGCTCTGCCGATCAGAACCCGATGGGCGTGGAATGGTTCGGCCTGGTTATGGGTCTGGGCTTTGTACTTTCGTTCGGCTACTGGTGCACCGACTTCCTGGTTGTGCAAAGGGCCATGGCCGCCAACTCCATGTCTGCGGCACGACGCACGCCACTGATTGCCGCTGTGCCCAAAATGATTTTCCCATTCCTGGTGATCTTACCTGGCATGATTGCCATTGCACTTACGTATCAAAGCGGCTCCAGTAGTTTTGCCCTTCCTAAGAAGTTAGATGGCACATTCAATTACGATTTGGCAATCCCCATGATGATGGTGCAGTATTTTCCATCGGGCATGTTGGGCTTGGGACTTACTGCATTACTCGCATCGTTCATGTCGGGCATGGCAGGCAATGTTACAGCGTTCAACACTGTTTGGACTTACGACATTTACCAGGCATACATCAAGAAAGATGGTGACGATAAACATTACTTGAACGTGGGGCGTCAAGCCACTGTGTTCGGCATTGTGGCATCGGTGGGTGCAGCCTACCTGGCGGCCAGTTTCAACAACATTATGGACATGCTGCAACTGGTGTTCGCCTTTGTCAACGCCCCGCTATTCGCAACATTCATGTTAGGCATGTTCTGGAAACGAGCCACTGGTCATGGAGCTTTTACTGGCCTTCTGTCAGGAACCATCGCCGCAGCAATTCATCATGGATTGACGTTGCCCGTTCATGCTGTGGTGGGAATCAAAGGCGGCTGGTTAGGCGCCATAAAAATGTATCCCAGCGAAATGGCGCAAAACTTCTGGACCGCAATCTGGGCGTGGAGCACTTGCTTCGTAGTTACTATTATTGTGAGCTTACTTACTAAGCCCAAACCAGATTCTGAACTGAAGGGTCTGGTCTATTCACTTACACCGAAGCAGAGTGAAGAAGGCTTGGCTTGGTATCAGAAGCCAGGGATAGTAGGGATCGGCGTGCTGGTGTTGATCGTTATTTTGAACTTGATCTTTTTATAAACACTAGCTGCAATTCTATCCGCAGATGACGCAGATGCGCGCAGATAACAACCACACAATCAAATCGTCATCGTTTTATCTGCGCTTATCTGCGTCATCTGCGGATAGAATTGTAGACATGGAATTCGATATCCGTTTGCCCATTGGGTTGATGTTCGCCA
>JANMWO010000672.1:0-29470 GCA_031394025.1 Acidobacteriota bacterium | reverse complement strand
GGATACAGCCGACCGTCTGGTTGATTCCATCACTGATCGTTTTTTCCTACTGGCTAGACACCCACAACTTGGGCGTAAACGGGATGACTTAAGAGCTAGTTTGCGAAGTTTTGCTGTGAATGAGTACGTGATTTTCTATTTCCTGGATGGAGAAGATGTACTGATTCTGCATGTGGTAAGAGGGAGTCGCAACATGCAATCGTTGCTGTCCTGATAGCCGTGGGTTCGTTCTACCAAGACTTCGAAAACTTTCTACCACATTGGGCCCCTCTGCCTACCCATCCCGTTTTCAAATTCCGCTAAGCTTCAAACCTCGAAGTGTGAGAAAATCAGGCCAAAGCCTTTATGCGATTCGTGTGTTCGTTACTAGCCGCCCTGTCTTTGCTGGCAGGTTGCAGCGGCCCTTATTCCAATCCGGCAACTGCTACAGCCAATACTGCAAAACCTTTGGCTGTTACAGTTTTGACTACTGCTTTGGAACCAATCCCTGAAGTAATTGTTGCTAATGGGGAATTGTTTGCTGAAGACGTGGCATCCATTGGTGTCAAAGTCCCTGGTCGTTTGATCAAGTTGAATGTGGACCTGGGCTCTCAAGTGACCGCCGGTCAGGTGTTGGCGGAGTTGGAAAAAGATGATTACGAATTTCGAGTGAAGCAGGCCGAAGGTCAAGTGGAGCAAACACGAGCGCAACTTGGAATCGGCAACTTGCCCACAGACAACGTTGTGCCCGAAGATACGGCCATGGTGCGCCAAGCTGCGGCAGGGTTGCGCGAGGCCAAATTGATTGGGGAAAACACATCGAAGTTGTTTCAGCAAGGTGTGCTTTCGCGAGTGGATAACGAAAAAGCTGGAATCACGCGGCAGACCGCTGAAGCACGGTATCAGGCTGCTTTGGAGCAAGTGGCCCAACTGCGAGCGCAACTCACCGAACGGCGCGCGCAACTTTCTTTGGCTCGACAACAGCTATCGGATACGGTGATTAAAGCGCCGTTCAGCGGTGGCATCACCAAGCGCCAAACGTCGGTGGGCGAGTATTTGGGGGTGAACGCTCCGGTGGCCACGATTGTGCGCCAACACCCGCTACGCATCCGTTTGGAAGTTCCTGAAAAGCAAGCGACCAAAGTGAAGTTTGGTCAGTTGATTGAAATTGATATCCAAGGTGGCCAAGGCAAACGCACTGGTCGAGTGGTGCGGCTGAGTCCGGCCATCGATGCGTTGAGCAGGTCGCTTACAGTGGAAGGTGAAATCCCCAATGAAGACGGAAAAATACGACCTGGTTCGTTTGCCGAAGGTCGCATTACCGTGGATGCATCGGCCAGCGGAATCACGGTTCCCTTCAGCGCCGTGGTCAGTTTTGCTGGTACGGAACGCGTATTTGTAGTGAAGAACGGTGCTCTGGAAGACCACGTGATCCTGAGTGGACGTCGGTTGCCTGGCAATCGCATAGAAGTGCTGAAGGGTGTTGATGCCAATGCAAAAGTGGTGACTAATGCAACCGAGCGCATGATGAAAGGCCAGAAGGTCACGGTTTCAGGTCTGTAGATTACCATGCAAAAACTAGCTGAGGTATGCGTAAGTCGCCCGGTGTTTGCTGTGATGCTGATTCTTGCCCTGGTGGTGATTGGTGCCGTCTCCTATACCAAGTTGGGTGTGGATCGCTTCCCCGATGTAGACCTGCCTATTGTCAGCGTGCGCACCATGCTGATTGGAGCGTCGCCAGAAGAAGTAGAATCCACCATCACAAGACGTATCGAAGATGCTGTGGCAACGGTGGAAGGCATTGACCAAATACGCAGTACTTCAACGGAAAGCGTTTCAATTGTCACCATCAACTTCAATTTGAATCGCAGTATTGACGTGGCGGCACAAGACGTGCGGGACGCCGTGGCAACGGTTACTAACCTGCTGCCGAAGGATGCTAAGGCGCCGCTGATCAAAAAGCTGGATGCCGATGCATCGCCCATTATGACCATTGTGCTGAGCGGCAACAAGCTGCCCAGAGAGCTTTACGAGATTGCTGATCGCACCGTGCAGGACGCCATTGAATCGGTGGGCGGTGTGGGTCAAGTGGGTATCATCGGCGGACAGAAGCGGGCCATTAATGTATGGTTCGATGCCAACCGACTTTCGGCATATCGTATTCCCGCAGTGCGCGCCCGTGATGCCGTGGCTCGACAAAATTCGGATATCCCCGGTGGCCGTGTGGACGAAGGGTTTCGGGAATTGACTCTACGTACTTTTGGACGTTACCCTGATCCAAAGCTGTTCAATGATTTGGTTGTGTCCACCATTGGAAACACTCCAATTCGTGTGCGCGATTTGGGATCGGCAGAAGATGGTCATAAGGAACAGCGCACTGCTGCCCGGTACGACGGTCGCGATGCGGTGGCTCTGGAAGTACGACGCCAGTCAGGTGCAAACACCATTGAAGTGATTCATGGTGTGCGTCAAAAGCTACCGCGGGTGATTGAAGTGCTGCCGCAAGGGGTGTCGCTTGATGTAGTGCAGGATCAATCGCGCTATATCGAAAATGCGTTTCATGAAGTGCAGCTTCATTTGATTTTAGGAAGCATTCTGGCATCGCTGGTAGTGTTCGTTTTCATGCGTGACTGGCGAGCTACTATCATTTCCGGTGTGGCTATTCCTGCCTCAATCATCGCCACGTTTGGTGCCATGTACGCTATGCATTTCACGCTGAACAACATCACCATGCTGGCCCTGGTTCTGATGGTTGGCGTGGTGATTGACGATGCGATTGTTGTGTTGGAAAATATTCATCGCTTTATAGAAGATAAGAAAATGGCTCCGATGGAAGCCGCCATTGCAGCGACTAAAGACATTGGTCTAGCGGTTATGGCGACGACGCTGAGTCTGATTGTGGTGTTCCTGCCGGTGTCTTTCATGTCGTCCATTTCCGGTCGATTCCTTTATAGTTTCGGCTTCACGGCATCGGTGGCCATTCTTGTTTCCTTGCTGGTGAGCTTTAGTTTGACTCCCATGATGTGTTCGCGCATGTTGAAACCATCCAGCGATTCCAAGCACAAAGATTCGCGTGCCGGGTTCTATGCAAAAGTGGACCGGGCTTACGAAATCATGCTCGGCCGGGCCATGGATCATCGGGCGATTGTAGCCGTATTTGCAGTGGCAGTGGTGGCTTCATCTGTCCCGCTTTATAAACTGGTTCGCCAGGAATACATTCCCACCAATGTTGATGAAAGCGAATTTGAAATCAACGTGAATGCTCCAGAAGGGGCAAGTTTAGGTTCCATGCTTTTACTGCTCAATCAAATTGAAGCGGAATGGAAGACACTGCCCGGTGTGGAGCATCTACTGTTCACCATTGGTTCGGGTTATTTACAGCAGATGAATTCAGCGCGAGGCTATGCCCGCATTACGGATGTGGAAGACAGGGTAGTTTCCCCCAGCCGTTTTTGGAAAAATCTGCTGGCGGGCAAGCCCATGGATACCTTCAAAAATATCTATACCCAGCGCGATGTGATGGCGGCCATGCGGCAGCAGGTGAAGCATTTTCCAGACATCCGCACACGTATCTCAAATTTGCAAACCGTGAGTCAGGGCTCGGCTCCAGTGGATGTGGATTTCAGTATCCGCGGGCCAGACCTGATGCAGTTATATAAGTACAGTGAAGCACTTCGAGATGCTGAATTGAAGATTCCAGGATTACTGGATATAGATACCACGCTACGTCTTACCAAGCCTGAACTGCGCGTATTCATTGATCGCGAACGGGCTGCTGACTTGGGCGTGGATGCTTCAGACATCGCCGGATCTTTACGACTCATGGTGGGTGGCGATGACGAGGTGTCGCGATTCCGCGATACGAAACTTGCCGACGATTACGATGTGGAAGTACGGCTGACCAATGCCGATAGAAATAGTCCCGATACGGTGGCCAAGCTATTTGTGCCATCGAGCAAGAATCGCTTAGTGCGATTGGACAATGTGGTGAAGATGGAAGAAGGCATGTCGGCTTATCGCATTGAAGGGTTGGATCGGCAACGGCAAGTGGGCATTCGTTCCAACGTAGCGCCGGGCTATGCGCTGGCCGACCGTTTGGTTGAGATTCGTAAGGCTGCCGAAGATTTACATATGCCAACCGCTTACTCCACAACCATCATTGGACGAGGTCGCGAATTCGAACGCACTTTTACGGAGTTTCTGTGGGCATTTCTGCTTTCCATCGTCTTCATGTACATGATTCTTGCCAGCCAGTTTGAAAGCCTTGTACACCCCATTACTATTTTGCTGAGTCTGCCATTGGCCGTACCATTTGGATTTCTGTCGCTATGGTTTTTCAATGAAACACTCAACCTTTATTCGGCATTGGGAATCCTGGTGTTGTTTGGTGTGGTGAAAAAGAATTCCATTCTGCAGGTAGACCATACCAACAATTTGCGACGCACAGGAATGGATCGGGAAATTGCGATCATGCGGGCGAATCGTGATCGGTTACGGCCAATTCTGATGACAACTCTGACGCTGGTAGCGGGCATGTTGCCGCTGGCTTTAGGGACGGGGGCAGGTGCTGAAGAACGCCGATCCATTGCAATTGTGGTTATTGGCGGACAGAGTTTGTCGTTGCTGTTGACACTGATTGTTACTCCGGTGGCGTACTCACTATTTGATGACTTAGCGGAATGGGTGAAGTCACGAAAAGCTCGGAATGAAACCAGCCAACAGCCTGCAGGGGTAGCGAATATGGAACGGCCCCTGAGCAATGGCGATTAAGCCGAACTACTTCACTCGCGTAACATTCCACTCCAGGTTTTGACCACCGCCTGGTAACTCCACCTTGAACAAGATTTTATCCCCAGTAACTTTGCCTTTGTAACTCAGCTTCATTTCATTGTCCTGAATCTTTACATTGATATTGAAGCTGACGTTATCGCCATCCACCATTCCATCTTCCAGAGTAGACTTTCCGGCGAAGGAACTTACTGTTTCACCCGTCACCTTTTTTCCATCGACTTTGAAAGTAAACGTGCGCTCCATGGGACCATTTTGACCTTCCGCAGTTCCTTTCCAGTTTCCAGTAATATCGCCGGCAAAACAGGTTGCCGTCAACAGGGTCAATAGCGTAATTAGTGTCTTCATAAGATGCTTCTTTGAACATGGCTTGACTTGATTTCCCCAAGCGTGCGCGTACCACATTGTTTCATAACCAGATCCAGCTCCGTGCGGATCAGATCAATGGCAGTCTCAACTCCTGGTTGTCCGAATGCGCCAAGACCCCATAAATAGGGCCTTCCAATGCATACTGCGCGGGCACCCAGGGCGATGGCTTTGAACGCATCGCCACCACGACGAATTCCTCCATCCATTAATATGGTCATGCCCGGCCCGGCACCTGCCACCACTTCCGGCAGACATTCCAGCGACGCCCGCCCGCTTTCTTCCGCCCGTCCCCCGTGGTTGGAAACAATGATGCCATCTACACCGTGCTCCCTTGCAAGCTGGGCATCTTCCCGTGTGACAATTCCCTTCAACACCAGTTTCATGGAAGTCAATTGCTGTAAGCGACGCACAGCTTCCCAGGTGAACGCTGGTGCAAAAAGAGAGAGCCCTGTAATGTCTATGCCGTCAAACATCGGCTTCCTGCGGAAGTAGGCGGCCGTCCCAATGGGCCCTTCTCCGTGGCATGCTGCGCAAGTCCGTGTGTCTAACCGCTTGAAGCGGACTTCAGTTTCGGCCTTGCGGCCAGCGGGGACATCTACAGTTAGTACTAGAATTTTACAGCCCGCTAGCTCCGCTCGCTTTACCAGCTTTTCCGTAACCGCCCAACTGGATGTGGCATAAAGTTGATACCACACCGGTGCGCCGTATGCTTCATTCACTTGCTCCAAGGATACGGTTGTAGCTGTAGAAAGAATCTGCCCGGTTTTACGGGAGGCAGCAGCGCGGGCAACGGCCAATTCCCCGTCTTCTTGAAACGCTTTATTGCTACCGGTGGGGGAAAGCAGCACTGGGGACGCAAATCGTGTATCGAACAATTCAACCTCTGTAGAAACCCTGCTGACATCAATCAGCCGACGTGGGCGAAGTTGGTAGCGGCTAAATGCATCACGATTGGCGCGTAGCGTGGCATCATCCTCAACCCCAGTCGCCAGATAGCCGAAGTGAGCTGGCGGGAGTTTTTTGCGGGCGGCCGCTTCCAGATCGAAAACGTTTACGGCATCCTGCGGTTTCTGCGGAAAAAACTCCTGCGCCTGCAAAGCAAAGGGACTGGCCGCAAGGTACGAAAAAAATTTGCGTCGAGCTGGATTCAATGGCATCACAAATTTAGTTTATGCCAGATCCAAGCTATAATCGCCTACAGATGAGCAACAATCCAGATGTAATCGTTATTGGCGGCGGACCCGCCGGATCCACTGTTTCCACTCTCATTGCCCAGCGTGGATTTAATGTCCGATTGTTTGAGCGGGAACGGTTTCCACGTTTCCACATTGGGGAATCGTTGATTCCAGAGACCTACTGGGTTCTGGAGAAGTTGGGAATGCTGGACAAGTTGCGAAAGAGCCACTTTGTAAAAAAGCATAGCGTTCAATTTGTAAGTGCCAATGGCAAACTTTCAGCACCCTTTTATTTTTCTGATAACAAACCCCACGAATGTTCCCAAACCTGGCAAGTGGTGCGCAGCGAATTCGACATGATGATGCTGACTAACGCACGCGAACACGGGGTGAAAGCGGAAGAGGGCGTGCACATTAGTGAAGTGCTATTCGAAGGAGAGCAGGCTGTAGGGGTAATCGCCCGGCATCCCGACGGTTCCATTGAAGAAGTGCGAGCCAAAGTGGTTGTAGACGCCAGTGGTCAAAGTGGGCTGATTCAACAAAAAAAGAAGTTGCGGGTGTGGGACCCCGTGTTGAACAAAGGAGCCATTTGGACCTACTGGCAAGGCGCTTATCGCGATACGGGCAAGGATGAAGGGGCGACCATCGTTCTTCAGACCGAAGATAAGCAGGGCTGGTTCTGGTATATTCCGCTGCACGATAACCGCATCAGTGTGGGCGTTGTGGCACCATTCGACAAGCTGTTTAAGGGTCGGGTCAGCCATGAGCAGACTTATCAAGATCAGGTGGAACGCTGCCCGGCAATTAAAGAACGCATTGCTAACGCGCATCAGGTGACTGGCTATTTCGCCACCCGCGACTATTCGTATCGAGCCACCCAAGTTGCAGGCGATGGTTGGGTGTTGGTGGGCGACGCATTCGGCTTCCTTGATCCGCTGTATTCTTCCGGCGTATTGCTGGCCTTGAAGTCCGGTGAACTGGCGGCGGAGGCGATTGTGGAAGGGCTGGAGTCTGGAAACTATTCCAGCGCACAACTGGGTAAGTGGGGGCCGGGCTTCAACCAGGGCATGGACCGCATGCGCCGTTTGGTTTGCGAGTTCTACGATGGTTTCAACTTCGGTAAATTCATCCGCGTAAATCCTGATTTGCGAGGAACGGTGACCGATCTTCTGATCGGTGATTTGTTCACAGACAGAGTGGATAAAGTCTGGGCACCGTTAGAAGCACTTTACGCAGAGGGGAAGACCGCCCCTGGAGCTTGGAATAGCGCAGGGGATGCATCAGGGAGTCGGGTAAATGAGCTTGTTTTACCGGACGGTGCTCGACCGTAATTTCCTACTTAAAAATACAACTTGATCCCGAACTGAATATAGCGCGGCACACCGCTGTTATACAACACGCCACCGCCGGTATTCCATTGTTGACGCAAGCGGAATAACTTATAGCCTTCCGGCGTGGTGATGTTGTAAGTGGGTGCCGCCTTGCCATAAAAATTTGCAGGCAGCGGGACAGTGTAAAAGTTCAAGGGCAGTGCGCCGGTAGCTACTCCGCCTGCACGAAATGTGTTCACCATGGCATTAATCGCGTTCAACTGCGTAGTCCCGGCATCAGTAGCTGCCAAGGGTTGATTGTTAATGGTGGCCCAAGTGTTGTAATCAGCAGCGGTGAGCGCCGTGGTGGTTGGGGCGTTGTTGAACAAGTCGGTGCCACCAGCGTTATTCGGAAACACGCGGAAGGTGGGGTGGTTGAAGGCGTTCAGAAAGTCCACACGGAACTGCACTCGGCGACGTTCCCCAATGGCGAAATTCTTCTGAATGGACATATCAAAGAAATGATTCAGCGGTCCACGGGCGCCATCCAAAGTGCGTGGTGTCGTACCTAACGAACCCACCGCCGGACGCATGAATGCAGACGGATTTAAGTATGGTTGGCAACCCGCCCCAATGGGGCAACTGCGAGTGTATAGCGGATTGAGAAGCTGCACGCCGGGGTTGATATCGGGACGAATCGTATGCGTCAGATCCCCTAATTGATTAGCGTCGGAAAGCGTGGCCATGGCCGGGAAGCCACCGCTCATACGAATGACACCCGATGTGGTCCAGCCACCAGCGATCAGGTTCAACGGTCTCCACATATTCTTTCCGATAGCCCGGCCACGGCCGAACGGTAGATCGTAAATGTAAGTGCCATTGAGGACGTGGCGCTGATCGTAAGTGGATACAGAACGGTCGTTTTGACGAGTGCCACCAAACGCAACCTGGCCGTCAGTCTGACCACCCACCGGGGTCAACACATTCTTATCGCCGCCAGAACTGGAGGCATCGTCAATCGATTTGGCCAGTGTGTAATTCGCGGTGAAAGTTAGGCCCTTGGCCACGCGATGCGTTACGTTGATATAACCGGCATGACGGATACTGTTGGCCGCCGCATCGAACAGTTCATAAAGAGTAGAGAACCCCAGATAGGGGCTGCCCAGGCTGCCGTTCTGCACTGTGAGCACGCGGCCATTGGATGGATTCAGGCGACCCAGTGGATCGTTGATCGCAGTGGTGGTGTTCACACCCAAAGCATTCTGTGCCTGGATAAGTGAGATGTTCTTCGGGTTGATATTTTCACGCGGCAGGAACAGATGGGTCCCCTTGTTTCCCACATAAGCCACTTCAACAGTGGTTGTGTGATTGGCTTGCCAGGACAATGTGAGGTTCCAATTTTGACTGTATGGCGTGTGGAAGTTACTGGACACCGCGTAGCCGCCGATGCTGCTTTGGTAGTAAAGGCTGTTGGTAGTTACAATTCCGTTAGCCGGTGCGCCGATCGCTTGCGCGGGTGTGGTGGCAGAAATCACGGGTGGGTTGGAGCCCAGGCGCATGACGTACTGCGGGTTGGCTGTCGTGGAAGGCGACGTGGATGCGAATGGTTGCGTGGCTCCGAAATCGGGCGTGGGCAAGCGGAAGGAACCGCTGATGGGCGCGTGCGAAAGTCCATAACCACCGCGCACGGTGACTCGTTTCGATGCCAGTAAGCCGGGGCTCCAGGCAAAGCCGAAGCGCGGCTCAAAGCCTAAATAATCCACCGGAGTCAGATAGCGCGAATTGCCGCCACGGCCAGAGAACACAAACGGAGGCACCTGTGTCGATGTTACAACCTGCCCATTCTGAAGAGTAAGTGGAGCGGGCAGATTCACAGACTGCGCCATATCGACGCGGAACACACCCTGGTTATCATATTTTTCTGTACGCGGCGTTTGCAGGTTGTAGCGGACGCCCAGGTTGAAGGTGAGGTTCGGTTTCGCTTTCCAATCGTTCTGCACAAAGCCCGCAAAATTATTCCAGCGGTAGTAGTAAGGAATCAGCGTGCTGCGCAGAGTGACGTTGCCATTGGGCACGCCCAATAAAAAGCTGGCAAACGCCTGGCCGCCGGTGCCGGTGGCGGTTCCGTTGGAATTGGTTTGAATCGCATTGAAAGGATATTGTCCACCCAGTGCAGCAAACAGCGGGATGACATTTTGCAGTGCATGGGAAATGTCAACGCCAAATTTCCAGCTCATCCGTCCACGCTGATAGTAAAAGATATCGGTCAAGGCATAACGTTCTTCGCGATCCTCAACGTTGGTGGAACCACCTCCGCCGATCCCAGTCGCCGTGCTGCCACCGCCACCGAATGAAGAACCAGGAAACAGGCCACTTAAAGAAGGCACGCCGCCTTTGGTGATGTTCGGCAAACCAAGAATCGTATTCAGATTGGTGCCTGTGACTGCGTCATACTCTGGAGCAGTAGTGTTGCTGAAACGCCCACGGGTATAGTTCAAACGCAAGTCGTTGAACATCACAGCGGAAATGGTATGGGTGTCTGCCAGCATGGCCTGTTTGGCGTAGCTGTAATCGGCACCGTTGGTTGTGGGGCTTACGGGGGCAAGTTGCGTTTTAATGATGGGGGTGGCCGTGTAACGTCCATTGATGCGATTCTTGCTGCTGATAATTTGATCAATGCGCAGGGTGAATCGTCGATCATTCTGGGTCAGCAAGCGCGGCACAACGGCATTGGAAATCAGCCCATTGCTGTTCAGATAGTAATCCGATGCAGGAATAATGTAACCCAAAGCCTTCTGTGCTGAGGTATCAATGAGGCTCTTCGGAATAATGTTGCCAGGAAAGGGAGTGTAGGTAGTGCCTGCCGCGGGTACCGGGTTCAACACGAACTGGTTGCCATTTACCACACTATAGTTTTGATAGATGGCGCTATCGGTAGCGGTCACTGCGTTAGGAGCAGTGGTCTGAAAGCGCTGAACTACAGACTGTGGAAGCCAACCGCTGGGGGTGTTGACTAAGCCGCTAAAATCGCCCTGCCGCATTCCTTCTGTGGGAAGCAAGCCGTACTGATCCAAATGATCGCGACGATATTGTGGTTCATAGGCGGCAAAGAAAAACGTCTTATTCTTGCCATTGTAGAGCTTGGGAATAATCAGTGGTCCGCCAAAGGAAGCATGAAACTGGTTATATTTCAACGTCGGCTGGGGGCGGTTGTTGGTGGCCAAAGTGAATGGCGCAGCAGCGAACGCCGGGTTGCGGTTGTACCAAAGCGCTGTCCCGTTAAATTGATTGGTGCCCGATTTCGTAGTGGCATTGATTACACCGCCACCCGTTGTCCCGTATTCAGCCGAGTAGGCCGAGGTCTGCACCGTAAACTCCTGCACCGTTTCGGGAGTGAAGCTAACCATGGTGCGAGCCAGACTGATGCCAGTGTTGTTGGTTCCATCGGCCATAATTAATGTGCTTAACGGTCGACCTCCGTTGACGCTCAAATTGCAACCAGGGCAAGTGGTGACACTCACCAACAAAGGATTTTCACTTCCCGCATCACCAGAGACGTTCGGTTGGGTAAGAGCCAGATCCAGCGCGCTGCGGTTCGATAGTGGAATGTCCTGAATCTGCCGTTCCGTAACAGTGCTGCTGGTTGTGCCAGATTCCGTATTGATGGTGACCGCGTCGCCGGAAACGGTAATGGTGGTGTCAATGGAACCGGCCTGCAACGTGATGATCACGGCGGCTACGGATGCAGTATCCACTTTCACTTTATCCACCAGTTGCTTTTTAAAGCCCTTCGCTTCCACGGCAATTTCGTAGGTGACCGGATCCAAATCAGGAACCATGAACGATCCCAAGGGACTGCTCACCAGTCGACGGGTTTCGTTGGTGCCGGAATTGGTGACAACAATGGATGCCCCAGGGACAACTGATCCAGTGGCGTCCTTCACCGTACCGCTGATGCTGCCGCGATTGGTTTGCGCCGCAAGAATGGAAATAAAGCTCACACACACAACTAGGTGACGAAACATGACAAGATGCCCCTTTTTTGTAGTAACAGAATTAACGGAACCAGACTCTCAACCACACTTATGAATAGAATAAGCGGTAACTGACATGTTACAAAGAGATTTCTTAAGGAAAGTTCAGTGGGTCATGGTGTACACCACAAAATTCACACCTAACCGGATTCCCAGCGAGGAAAACTTTTCCGGGTATTGTGGATTGTCGGCCAACTGCCAGGAATCCCCCAAATCGTTGTTGAAGGTCATCATGATCATCACTCGACCGCTATCATCGCGAATGCCCCGCCAACGCGGTATGTTGCCGTCACTCCGATAGGTATTGCCGTTGCGTTGCATGGATCGGAAATTGCCCACTTGATACTTTTCCGTAATGTCGAACACGTTGTGAAAGATTGGATCGCCGTCGGGAAGGTCAACCACTTCTTTGTCTGGAAATATCTTTTTCAGACCCACTAGAAAGCCTTCCCATTCGGCAGTGCCAAAGTAACTATCACACAATAAAAAGCCACCTCGCAGCAGATACTCACGTATCTTGGCAGCTTGCGCATCGGTAAGATTCCAGTTAGTGGGCATGCCTACGTGAAGATAGGGCCAGTAGAAAATATCATCGCCTTCGTCGGGGTTAACGGGTTGTTCCACAGACCGCACGTCAATGCGAGTTAGTCGGCGGATGCTTGCGGCAAAGGTCCTATCGCCGCGTGGGTAATCCACCGTCCAGTTGGTCCCGCCATTGAGCCAATTCCCACCACCGCGACCTCCGCGACCCCCAGGGCCCGATGGATACATCAGTCGCCCCAGAACAAACTCCGTCTTTTGCTGATAATCCACAGGAAGGTTTGCCGCGCTATCGGCACCTTCCATGGGGATGAATTCGCGAAACGGTTTTTGCGCAAAAGCCAAGCCGAGAAATCCGCACATACAAGCTCCCACCAGGAAATGGGGCACCAGCGGATAAAGTTTCGATCTTAAATTCATTTCGTTAAGCTGACGTGAGTATACACCCGGATTGGGGCTCCACGGCCATGCCTGTATGACGATTCAATGTAAAGATATGTCAAGAATTGACCCTGCTGGTGGACCTCCTGGGACCAGCAGAGTATGCTTCCCCTATGCCTTTGCGAATGTTGCCATTTCTGATCACCGCCCTGTGCGCTGTAAGTCTTTTTGCTCAACCACCTGGTGGTCCGGGTGGTCCCGGAGGTCGTGGTGGATTCGGCGGACCTGGCGGACCTGGTGGCCCAGGGCAACGGACTCTGCTGTTAGATCAATTCGATAAAGATGGCGACGGTTACTTGAACGCTGCGGAGCGCAAAGCCGCCAGGGAACACTTAGCCTCGCTGCCTCGCCGAGGTCGCGGCGGATTTGGTAGAGGCGGCGGCAATGCCTTTGTCGGCAAACCGGGCCGCAAGCTGAAACCAGCCGATGTGAAAAGTTACGGTAAGGAACCGCTATACGACGTCCACGTGCTGCGCACCATTTTCCTGGAATTTGACAACAAAGAATGGGAAAAAGAATTGGCCGATTTCTACCATACCGATGTGGATGTACCGGCAAAGATGATCGTAGATGGCAAAACTTATCAGGACGTAGGGGTGCACTTTCGCGGTGCTTCTTCATTTATGGCAGTGCCCGAAAGCGGCAAACGATCTCTTGGTCTTTCCATGAACTTCATTCATTCGGATCAACGCCTGGGCGGCTACCGATCCCTGAATTTGTTGAATTCCAGCGGCGATCCAACCTTCATGCGCACCGTGCTTTCCCACCATGTTGCCCGGCAATACATTGCCGCACCCAAAGCAAATTGGGTCCGTGTGGTGATCAACGGGGAAAGTTGGGGAGTTTATGTCAATACGCAACAGATCAATTCCGATATGGCACAGGAGTGGTTCGGAACAGGCAAAGGTGCCCGCTGGAAGGTAGGCGGAAGTCCGCGCGGAAGGGGCGGCTTGGCTTACTTGGGGGATGATGCGTCAAAATATAAGACGATTTACACCATCAAAAGCAAAGATAACGACAAGTCCTGGGCGCAACTGATGAACCTTTGCAAAGTGCTCAATCAAACTCCTCCAGAAAAGTTGGAAAAAGCACTGGAACCGATTCTGGATGTGGACGCAGCTCTTAAGTTTTTGGCCCTGGACAAAGCGGTCATCAATAACGATGGCTTTTGGGTAAGGGCCAGTGACTACAGCCTGTATGCCGACGAAAAAGGTAAGTTCCATGTTATTCCGTGGGATGCCAATGAGACGTTTCGCGAGATAGAAAGAATGGGCCGTCGCGGCGGGGAACAAAATGCCGGTGATGGCATCAACCTGGATCCATTTGAAGGTGCCGACGATCCGGAAAAAGCGCTGTTGTTTAGGCTTCTGGCCGTGCCTGCCTTGCGTGCGCGCTACTTGGGTTACATCCGTGATATCGCTGAAAATTGGCTGGATTGGAAGAAACTTGGGCCAATGGTGGCAGATTATCAATCCGTAATTGCTGAGGAAGTGAAGGCCGATACACGAAAGGTTCTTTCTACCGCAGCATTCACTAAGGCAGTTACTGAAGATGGCGTGGAGCCAGGAAACGGGCCTACCGCCCCACCCAATTTGAGCTTAAAAAGCTTTGTCGAAAAGCGTCGTGCGTACTTATTGAGTTACCCGGCAAAGTAACACTCACTTATCGCGATATGTAAGTGGCGGCTGGTGATCAGCCGGAATCCGCGATTGATAAGTATGCCCAGCACGACGTTTGTCAAAGTCTTTCCGGGCAGCCACCAGTAACTCTGGATTTTCGTATAAATCAATCGCCGTCAAAGTAAGTGTTTTGGCGGCCAACACCATCCCTTTGCGGCCGATGGATGTCCCGGAACAGGCAGTTGATTGCCAACTGTGCAACGGTACGCCGGGCACTGTGGTTGCGGCTGTGAATTCAGTGGTTGGGACAATCCAACTGACATCGGCTACATCGGTGGATCCACCGCCATGCCCTTCGGTGGCTTTTTCAATGGTTCTTGCTTGGTCAACAGGGGGCAAGGTTCCTTCCAAACTCTTGCGAATCGTCTCCGCGAATCGGGTTTCGTCAGCGGTGTAAGTAATGCCGCCAATTCGTCGCAAGTTTTTATCGGCAAGCGCAGCCAAGGTATCGTTGGGGAGGGTGTTGTAGACGCTATTCACCAGCTCAAGTTGAAAGGTGGTTTCGGTGGCCATGGCCGCACCTTCGGCGGCTTTCAAGAGACGTTTCCACATGCCATCTAGCACAATCATGTCGGGATAGCGCAGGTAAAGATAGCTTTCGGCAAAATCGGGAACAATGTTGGGTGCGGCGCCACCATTGGTGATTACGTAATGGATGCGCGTCGCCTCTGGCACATGTTCGCGCATCAATTCCACGGCATGAGAGAACAAAAGCAAGCCATCCAAGGCGGATCGTCCCATTTCAGGGGCTAAGGAAGCATGGGCAGCTTTACCCCGAAATCGGAATTTTGCGGCGATGTTGGCTTGGGAAGTTTTTAGGCTGGCACCATTTTTATCGTCAGGGTGCCAGGCCAGCATGGCATCGGTGCCATTAAAGACTCCAGCTCTTGCCATATAAATCTTGCCGCCACCACCTTCTTCCGCAGGAGTTCCAAAAAATCGCACCGTGCCTGGCTTTTTGGTCTGTTCCAGGTACTCTTTAATGCTGACTGCAGCGAATGCGGAACCGACCCCAAATAGATTGTGGCCGCATCCATGTCCCGGTCCACCTGCCACCAGGATTTCTTTTTGAGGTTGATCGGATTGGGATAGCCCAGGGAGTGCGTCATATTCACCTAAAATACCAATCACCGGTTTCCCTGAACCCCAAGTGGCCACAAAAGCAGTAGGCATTCTGCCTATGTTTTCTTCAATGCGGAACCCGTTGCGCCTCAACTCTTCCTTGAGCAATGTGGAACTTTTGACTTCCTTGTATCCAAGTTCCGGTGATTCCCAAATTTGGCGCGAGAGTTGCCCATAGTGGGCAGCTTGAAGGTCCATTTTTTGAAGGATTGTTTGCCCTGTCCCGTAGGAGCTAAAAATGAGCAGGAAGACAAAGGTTCGTCGAATCATGTCCATCAGTGTAGCCTAGAAGAGGTACATAGGACTAAGCAGGCGGAGGTACTAGTTAGCCGTTAATTCGTTAACAATTAAACATTCTTTTCTGCAATATTTCCGTTCCAAATGGGAACAACGAATGTTATACTCGCTTCAAGTGAAAGGCCAACCAGGTTCTTTCCGGAGGTCAAGTATACTTTGGAGCAAGTGACTCAAATTCCAATCCAGGCGTCGGAAGCAGTGGATGCTACCAGCCTGTTTCGCCTGTTACGGCGAATCCTGACTGAAACCGATTCGGCATTTTTGTTCGAGCAAAAGCTTTCTGGAGACAAAATTCAGAAGTGGCGCGATTGCCGCAAATCCATTTATTTTGAGACATTGCGAGATTTGTCGGAAACGGTAACGGCAAAAATTAACGAGTATTCTTTAGCGCATTTTTCCCAAGGTACCCAATGGGCGCATGTGCAGAATACCTTCCGCTTCAAATTTATGTCAGCCGTTTATGTGACAGAGTTGCGGATCGCCGGGCACGCCTATTTCCTGGGCATTTCCCAGGCGATTCCAGCAGCGGAGAAGATTCTCCAAAACTTGGCAGCGTTCGGACAGCCACTGCAATTAGCATCCCAATCCGTCTCAGCGGATTGATCGAACAGTCCGCTCGGCAGCCTTGCGGGCTTGTTCTATCTCTTCAGGTGTAGCAATTCGAGTGGAGGGCGTAAAGTCCACCCATTTCTTTTTTGCGCAATAAATCCACAGCCCAAAACAAACGGTCATCGCCACATCTTCAAGTGCTGCGGCTAATAACCCTTTTACTGCGCGAGTATTGCTAAGCAAAAACGCCGTTGCCTCCAGCAAACCATACAGGCCAAGTAGCACTGTATGCGTATAAAGAAAAGCCGGAAACGGATAGTAAAGAATACGGTAAATTACAAAGGTCTGAAACATCCATAATCCCACGGCACCAACAGCTACCTGATGGAGTTTCATCATTTCGCCTAAATCAATTAAGCCCCAAACTACTTTCGCTTGCGCAGGAAGGCAGACCACACCAGTTATGACAACAGCAAGCGTTGCCACAATTGTGGCCCCAATTAGAGCCAACCTTTTTGATCCAGGGTAGTAACTAGCTGGCTTGAAATAAGCTTCTATTGTTGCTGCCAACAGCAGCAACAACCAAACAGGTTCAGAGGAACGCCACAGATCGCCATAAGCACGAGAAGTGGGTTTGGTAACTAATCCCAGCCAGCAAAAACGTATTAAATCGCAAACAACCCAACAACACCAAAGAGGCACGAGCCTCGCTGCTCCACTTCGAATTACTTGGAGCAGCGCCAGAATTTCTACAACCAAACGAAATACCAAGACTTGTTCCACGCCGAAGCATAACACGACGGCATACGCTTGGGGAGTGGAGCGAGGACTGATTGACTATTCTCTTCTTTCAACCCTCGGGAGAAACTAGCGGCCTAACCGATGGGGGGCCTTCTGTGTCTCATTCTTGGGTGCTACTGGCGCTTTTTTGTTGAAGGTTACCCCACAATTTTCTGGGCAAACTGGTAAACCAGGGGTGGTATCATTACCCGCTTGTGCGTTGAAAGCGGCTAAAACTGCGAAAGTCAGAATCATTTTTGTCATTTGTGTTCTCCTATTGACCCTAGGGCCACTTCTAGGTATAAACCATACTAGTAGTTTTAGTACTTACTTCTTTGCGGGGTACTAGTAGGTCTAGTGTGGGCAATGGATAGGGCAATAGTACTACCCGCCTTTGAGGGTATTAAGGTACTTTAACAAGGTATTTTCGTGGAAATAATGCGCGAAACTAGCGTTTCTATTGAGGTTTCAGTATCGGGCCGGGGAAGTCGTACTTCGGGATTTGGAAATAGCAGAAGGTCGAACTTGCAGTTTTGAGGTGACAGAAATTATCATTCCGCCGCCTCCATTGGAAAATATCGGTCTAATTCGTGATGTCGTGCGTGGTGCTTTCGGCGCGAATGGTCTGATACACGGCATACCAGTTCTTTTGGGCAGGGGAGTCGGCATAATCTTTTAACGCCGCTTCACTTTCAAATTCCATCACCACAGCATGGGTGTAGCCATCCCCTTGGACCTTAATCGAACGTGTCCAAACACGCTTGATTCTGGGGTATTCTTTCTGCAAAGTTTTGACGCCATCCAGCACCGCTTGAATCTGCGGTTGGGTGGCACCGGGCTTCCATTTAATGGTCACCACGTGAATCACCGATCCTTCGCCAAACAGGCTGAAGGCGGTTAACAGGAATACAGCAATTGCTCGTTTCATTCGGTAGTCTCCTTATTTTTGCGGGGCAGAACGGAGCCCCGACCATTGCTCACAAACGATGATGGAATTCGCCGGGTTGTTGTGGGCGTACTTCACCCTCACTTCACCAATCATGGTGTTGGGATCGGCGGGAACATAAGTTTTTAACGTCGAAATATCTTGTGCGGTGGAGTAGGGCACTCCGTTTACCGTGTAGCCGTAGTGGATGCAAGTTTCATCCCAATCGAGCACCATTCCCTCCGTAACCCGCCCAGCAAGATGCACTTCCGACCGGCGCTTCTGCTCACGTTTTACTGGATCACGACGCACCTTAATCAGGCGATGCAGCGATGCCCCTAAGGCCACCGCTACACACCCCAACGCCGCAACTCGAATGGTGTCGTTAGTCAACAAGCTTTCAACTCTTTTCTAAAGATTTCGCATGATCTTTAAGAAACTGCTCCAAACCTTTATCTGTTAATGGGTGGTTAAACAACATGTCCAATGTCTTGAAAGGCATGGTCCCAATGTGAGCACCGATCATGGCGGTTTCAATCACATGATTCACCGTCCGCAACGATGCAGCCAGCACCTGTGTAGGGTAGTCGTAATTCTCATAAATGGTAACAATCTGTTCAATTAATTCGATTCCAGGCATCCCCATGTCATCAATCCGACCCACGAATGGGCTGATGATGTAGGCACCTGCTTTTGCCGCCAGCAACGCCTGCCCAGCTTGAAAGCATAGGGTCACATTGATGCGAATTCCTTCTTTCGAAAGAGCACTGCAGGCTTTAATTCCGTCACGAGTGAGTGGTAATTTCACCACAATGTTCTTGTGGATCTTAGCTAGTTTCAAGCCTTCGGTAATCATCATGGGGGCTTCGGTAGCCACCACTTCAGCGGAAACATCGCCATCGACAATGTCGCAAATCCGGGCCACTTGCTCTTCAATCGGCCGACCTTCTTTGGCGATCAGACTAGGGTTGGTGGTTACACCATCGACAATGCCCCAATCGGCACCTTTACGGATTTCGTCTAAGTTTGCTGTATCAAGAAATATTTTCATTTTGTTATGGCTCCTTACTTCCTCACTAATCTGTTTTCCAGTGCACCAATGCCTTGGATCTCCACTCGCATCAGCGCGCCGGGTTCCACAATGCCCACGCCGGGCGGTGTACCGGTGGCGATCAAATCGCCGGGTTCCAACGTCATGAACTGGGTAATGTAGTGCAGAACCGTTGGCAGATCAAAAAGCATGTCGGTCACGGGTGCATCCTGACGCTTTTCGCCGTCCACAAACGAAGTGACCCGCAACCCAGTCAGTTCCACATCTTCTCTACGAACCATCCAGGGCCCGGTGGGGCAGAACGTATCAAAGCCTTTGCCTCGGGTCCACTGTCCATCTTTCTTTTGTAAATCGCGCGCAGTGACGTCGTTGATCATCGTAAAACCCAGCACGTACTGTTCCCAATCGGCCTTTTCAATGTGCCAGGCACGCTTGCCGATGATCACGCCCAATTCCCCTTCATAACTGATGGAATTGGTCAGTTCGGGATAGATTACTTCGTCACCATGAGCAATTAAAGACGAAGGCGGCTTCATGAAAATCAGCGGCTCAGTAGGTATGGCGTTGCCCATTTCCTTGGCGTGATCGGCATAGTTACGGCCAACACACACAATCTTGCTCGGCGAGCAGGGCGGCAGCAACCGTACTTGTGCCAGCGGATGTTTGCCGACATTGGTATAGACAACGTCACCTTCAAGAGTGCCGTACAACACTTTGCCCGAACCATCGGGAATGGTTGGCGGCACTTCCGTATCTAAACTAAAACGAACATGTTTTGTCATTCCGGTAGAGTAAGCTCCTCACTTTTGGATTTTCCACTTTCATTGCCAAGATTGTCGATTGCGGAGATGGCATATCGGTACCGTTTACCACGCACAGCGGTACGGTCTGAGTAAGTCAGTTGAGTTACTGCATCCATCAAAAGTTTGAACTCGCCATCGCCTTCGGACCGCCATATTTTATAGAATTTGAAGTCCGGCTCCACATTCCGCTGCCACGTAAGTTCTATGCTGGCCACGCCAGTAATCAATTGCAAGCCAGCAGGAACAGCGGGAGGGAAAATATCCTTGGGAGTGATGGCTATCGCATCCGACAGCGGACTCTCTGCCATCTGCTTTGCATTGAGCTTACGGAAAGCTTGCACCTGATAACTTTGCTGAATCCCGAATTCAGCAGTGGTGTCCAAAAACTCTGCAGCCGTTGTCTTAGCAATCTCTGCGGCACCTCGTAAAACGCGATATTCAGCACTATTCACAGGCTGCCAGCGAATCATTACCCCATCAACCTGGGCAACCGCTGTTAACTGCGTAGGGGCCTTCAACTCCGCCACCACGGGGATAACCAGCAGGTTCGACCACGCAGAAAAGCGTTGCTTTGCACCACGGGAACGGACGGCAATCACCACATCTTTCCCGGCCCATTCGGCTGCCGGAATTTCCATTTTCACTACTGGATCTTTGGATACCGGAACCTCAAATCGCGTGGCTGAAGCAGCCCATTGGTCAATCTTGAATTCGCCTGAAGTGGACAACGGTCCCAGCCGCAATTCTGTATCCACTACGCGCTTTAGAACAAGCCCTTCGGTAGTTTTCAACGCCGGGCTGTACTGGAGAATCAACTTACTGCCAAGCTGCGTCGCGCGTAAGTCAGTAACTGCCACGGGAATTTCCAGCGACGGCGGCAGTGGGTCGCCAATGTAACCACAGGAGCTTAGGCTTATTAAGGCAAGCAAAGGCATCAGTGCCATAGAACAGCAGCAGTGTTTCATCAACTCCTCAAAGAATATACTTGCTCAGATCCTGATCGGCGACAATGGCTGCCAGTTGTTTTTCAACAAAGGCTTTGTCCACTTTCACTGTCTTCTTTTTCATGTCGGGGGCATCAAACGAAACTTCTTCCAACACCTTTTCAAGAATCGTGTGTAGGCGTCGCGCACCAATGTTTTCAGCCGTTTCGTTCACCCGGCAAGCAAAATGAGCCATGGTCTCCAAGGCATCCGGGGTGAACGATAGCTTAAGCCCTTCGGTATCCAGCAGCGCCATGTACTGCTTGATTAAAGCATTCTTCGGCTCTTGCAAAATCCGAACGAAATCGGCCTGGGTAAGCGCCTTTAACTCCACTCGGATAGGGAAACGACCTTGCAGTTCAGGGATCAAATCGGACGGCTTCGATACATGAAACGCACCCGCAGCGATGAATAAAATATGATCCGTCCGGACAAACCCGTAACGCGTGTTAATGGTGGTGCCTTCCACAATTGGAAGAATGTCGCGCTGCACTCCTTCGCGACTCACATCGGGACCATGGCCACCTTCGCGACCGGCAATCTTGTCGATTTCATCCAGTAACACAATGCCGTTACGCTCCACGCGTTCAATAGCAGTGCGCTGCACCAGATCCATATCAACCAGCCGTTGTTCTTCTTCCGAGGTGAGATATTCGTAAGCCTCGCGGACACGCATTTTGCGCTTCTTTGTGCGATTGCCGAACAGCGCAGGAATCATTTCCTTGATGCTCGACTCCATATCTTCCATGCCTGGCGCAGTGGCAAATTCAATTTGCGGACCACGTTCTTTGACGTCCAATTCCACCTGTCGATCGTCCAACTTGCCTGCCCGCAGCCGTTCGCGTAATTTTTCCCGCGTCTTTTCCACGGGTTCACTCCCCTCAGGCGGAGTTGGCATGAGCAGTTCCAGCATGCGATCTTCAGCCAGTTGCTCGGCCTTTTCTGCTACTTCGTCCAGGCGCTCTTCGCGAACCATGTCAATGGAAATTTCCACCAAATCGCGAATGATAGATTCCACGTCACGACCCACATAGCCCACTTCAGTAAACTTACTGGCTTCCACTTTCAGGAAAGGAGAGTTGGCCAGCTTCGCCAACCGACGGGCGATTTCCGTTTTGCCGACGCCCGTAGAACCGATCATGAGGATGTTCTTTGGCATGACATCTTCGGCCATTTCCGGATCCAATTTTTGACGTCGTACGCGGTTGCGAAGGGCAATCGCCACAGCCCGTTTGGCATCGGATTGCCCAATGACGTACTTATCCAACTCCCGCACAATTTCTCGTGGCGTCAGTTCGTCAAGTAACGGTGCTTCTTCGCCTGCGGCGTTGGTGGGCTGATTTGGAAGATAAATGACCATCAGCCTAACTCCTCGTAAATAATATTGAGGTTGGTGTAAATACAGATATTGCCAGCGATCACCATAGATTTTTCGGCGATCTCGCGGGCGCTAAGCTGCGTGTTTGCGTACAGTGCCGTAGCCGCAGCCTTGGCAAATGGACCACCAGAGCCGATGGCGGCCATCTGCTCATCGGGTTCAATCACATCGCCATTGCCACTGAGGATGAAAATTCGTTCGGTATCGGCCACCAGTAGAAGTGCTTCCAAATGGCGCAGAATTTTATCCGTCCGCCAGTCTTTGGCCAGTTCCACAACAGAGCGTTCCAGCTTTCCCGAATGTTGTTCCAGCTTGGTTTCAAAGCGCTGAAATAAAGAGAAGGCGTCTGCAGTGGAACCTGCAAAACCAGAAAGGATCTTTCCGTTGTAGAGCCGTCGCAGCTTCTTCGCAGTGCCCTTTAATACTTCGTGGCCCAACGTGACTTGCCCGTCGGCGGCCATTACAACTTTGCCTTTCCGGCGCACTGCAAGCACGGTTGTTGAATGGATTTTTTCTTGCATGTAGAGGAATTCTTATTCTACCAGTCGGGGTTTCAGAAAATCAGGCCAAAAAATGCAAGTAGGGAAGCACTTAGAGCTACCGCAGCGCGCCCAGGCCAATTGAGTTGCCACCTTTTCTGGACAAAATAGATGGGCAGAAGGGCGGCGATTGCAACAACCAGTTCCACCAACAGGACATTCATTGCGGCATCTTGCAGGACGCGGATCATCAGAAAGAGCGCCACGAGTCCGATGGCGTGAGCCCAGGTGGTTCGTAATGCCAGAGTAGCGGCGAACAGGATGGCGTAGGGGAAGAAAAGGCGGCGGTCCCCAGTGAAATGGAAGAGGAGCAGCCAGCAGAGCGCTGGTATGAGGAGTGTGGGCAGGTCGAGCTTTTTATGGATGTCCCAGGGTGCCCCTCCAAGGATGGTGATGACGGCGATGATGGCGAAAGGCAGCAGGATGACGGCCATTCCTACTTCCCTGTTTCAAGCTGCTTGATTCTGGCATCGCCAGTCAGCAATCGCATTTGCTGAATTGCAAGCTGGTTCATTTTACGTAGCCGCTGGGATTGTGGTAACTGTTCCTGGATGAACAGAGCATTCAGGTTTTCCAAATTGGAAAGGCAAACCAGTTGAGCCACATTGGCGTAATCGCGAATATTGCCTTTCTCGCTGGGATGGCCGTCGCGCCACTGCCTGGCGGTCATGCCGAACAGAGCCATATTTAGAAGGTCCGCTTCCGATGCGTAAATCAGGTTAATCTGCGCCTGTGAGAGTTCCGGTGGGATCAGGTTTTCTTTGATGGCGTCGGTATGAATGCGGTAGTTGATTTTGGTCAGATTCCGCCGGATGTCCCAACCAAGTTGCTTCTGTTCCTGGTCCTTTAGCCGCTGAAACTCTTTGATGAGGTACAGCTTGAATTGCGGTGAGATCCAGGCAGCAAACTCGAAGGCGATGTCTTTGTGAGCGAACGTACCGCCGTATCTTCCAGCCTTGGCGATCATGCCTTTGGAGTTTGTTAACTCCACCCATTGCTTGACCGAAAGCGAAAATCGGTTCAATCCTGCCTGGCTTTTAATTCCCTCGAATTGGAGGGAATTAAAATCAGGGTTATAGATGTCTTCCCAGATGCCTAAAAACTCGACTGTGTTCTTATTTCTCAGCCAATTCTCTATCAGGGAAAGGCCATTCTCAATGCCTCTCACCATGTCCGTAAGCGATATATAGTCGGCTTCCTGATGGTTGTAGTACGAGATCTCTTTTTCCAGCACCTTGATCGTTTTCATCTATTTTGCTCCCTCACAAATCAAATGTAGCCTAAAAGACATCGCCTCACCCCTTGGCATTCGCAAGTACAAAATCCAGCAACTCCACACACTCGAAAAAGCCCGCCCACATGCTATGACCTTGACCTTTCGGCTCAATCAATTGCATCTTTCCGCCCAACGCGTTGTAGCGCCGCGCAACCTCACCGGAATTCGCACCCAAAGGAACAAGCTTATCGTCGTCACCATGGATCGCAAACATTGGAACGCGTGCTTTGGCAAGCTTGGCTAATCGATCCACTGGATTATGTTTGATGAGCCTCAGCCGCAATTGTTCCGGCGTCATCCCATAAGCTTCGCTGGCTTTCTCCAGGCCCGGATAGCTACTCAAATTGCACACCGGATAGATTCCCGCAAAGCCGCCAACTTTGTCTGCATTCTCCGCTGCCCAATTCAATGTCATCAAACCTCCACGGCTGCGGGCAAGCAATACAGGTTTGCGGGAAAAGCGACGTTTCGCGGTTAATTGCCTGTAAAAAGCCGAATAAATCGCCCGACCGCTGGGACTGCCGTACGATTCACCAACGTCAATTCCCGCCACGGCGATCCCGGCTGCCGTGAATCGCTGGAACATCCATTTTTCAGCTAAGCCAGGCAAATTTGGCAGCGTTGGCGCGTACCAGACCCAAGGCGTCAAGCCCATTCGCGGCGCGGTTACCGCAGGTATCACGAAGGCCTGACAGCCTTCCACCAACCAGGATTCACCGGGCAGGGGCAAGCCTTCTTTTTGCGATTCTGTCACGAACGGCGGTTGCAGTGCCTTCAGATCATTCAGCAACAGCGTGATGCCGCTAAGTAGTGTCCGGCGATGGATAGTCTTCATGAATAGATAGAAAAGTATTCCATACTAAGGAGGGCAATGGAACAGCAAACGGCATTAATACTGGATCAGTTCACCAAGCAGGCGGAAACGTTCGCCACTGCGCCAGCTCTGTCCGATGCAAACAGCATGGAATTGCTGGTGCGGTGCTCTGGATTGACTGCGGATGACACGGTGCTGGATGTCGCTTGTGGCGCTGGAATCGTCGCCTGCTATCTGGCGCATAGGGCACGGCATGTTACAGGTCGCGACCTCACCCCTGCCATGATCGAACGGGCTCGTGCCCGCCAACGTGCTGAAGAGTTAGTGAATGTAACTTGGCAGGTTGGTGAAGTGTTACCACTGCCTATGCCCCGTGCCACTTACTCGTTAGTGGTCAGTCGCTATGCCTTCCATCATTTTCTTGAACCTTGCAAAGTCCTTGCAGAGATGGTTCGCGTGTGTGTTCCCGGTGGACGAATTGCCATTGTGGACGTAACTCCGCGCATAGAAGTAGTTAGTCAATACAACGCAATGGAAAAGCTGCGCGACCCTTCGCACGTTGCCGCTTTAACGCTGGATGAATTCCAACAGATGGCAACTGAGCTTGGGCTGCCATTACTGGCACTGAGTAACTACCACATGAACTTGACAGTGGATCAACTAATGGCCGCATCCTTCCCCAACCCTGGCGATGAGTTGCAGGTGCGGGCGATGTTTGAACAGGATCTGGAGACTGGCTGCCTGGGTCTTGGAACGCAGTGTTCACCAGCGCAAAGGGCCCGGCGGCCCCAAGACGAGTTAGAAACTCGCGAAATGCCAGTCGCCGTCGGAGCTCCGTTTTGCGCGAGTTCATTAAAAGAAGATCTACGATTCGGATATCCCACGTCAATCATGGTTTGGCGCAAGCCTTTATAATGGTTCCAATCCAATGACCAGAACAGAAGCGTGGGAAATTGTCTGTGAGTTCACCAAGTCCGAAGGGCTGCGCAAGCACGGCCAAGCGGTTTCAGTCTGCGTGGAAGCATACGCGCACAAGTTCGGAGAAGACCCTGAGAAGTGGGCCGTCACCGGCTTGCTCCACGATTTCGATTGGGAAATCCACCCCCAACTGCCCGATCATCCACGTAAAGGTGAGGCTATCTTAGCCCAGCGCGGAGTAAGTGACGAAATCCGCCGTGCTATTCTTTCGCACGCCGGTTTTGAGGATGTCCCACGGCAGTCCATGTTGGAACATACTCTATTCGCCTGCGATGAATTGGCCGGATTCATCACCGCTTGTTCCTACGTCAAACCCAGCCGCAGTGTGGCAGAAGTGGAGGTTGCCGGAGTGAAGAAAAAGATGAAGGATAAGGCCTTTGCGCGAGCCGTGAATCGGGACGATATCATCAATGGAGCGGCGGAAATGGGAATAACATTAGAGGAGCATCTGGCTTTTTGCATTTCTGCTATGCAGGAACGCGCTGAGGAATTAGGGCTAGCCGGGATCCGTGCCGATGCCTGATGGGGAAGCCCGCACAGGGCCGGTGCGGCCAGCCAAACAATCAGGAACTCGCGAATCTTGCGCCGTACCGAGCTCCGTTGTGCGGGCGAATTCCTCAAAAACGCAAAGGGCCCGGCGGCCCCCAAGTGAGCTAGTAACTCGCGAAATTTTAATGGCCGCCGATGCTCCGTTTTGCGCGAGTTCCTTAGAAGACAAGCGGCTGCTTAGGCTATCGAAAATCTGCATGGCCTTTCCTGGCGCAACGCGGGAACTGCAAGGGAGCCACGCCACCTTCCGCATCAAGAAGAAAGTATTCGCCTACTTCCTAAACGACCATCATAGTGACGGCATTGTTTCCGTCTGCTGCAAAGTGTTTGCGAAGGATAATTTGGCACTGATCGCAGCGGATCCAAAGCGATTCTACATGCCTGCTTACATCGGTCCAAGAGGATGGGTGGGATTGCGGTTGGATGTGGGGGATGTGGATTGGGAAGAGGTTGAGGAATTAGTGAAGGGCAGCCATCGATTGACCACTCAACCAGTGAAGAAGCACCAATAAATTTGCGTCGCATTTCTCGCGATCCAATATATACTTAATCCAAACAGGTATATCCAATATGGCACACAGCATCGAACACCCCGACGCCGACCGACTTGTGCGGGAACTGTCCAAAAGCCAGGGTCGTCCCATGACGGATGTCATTACCCCTGCTCTTCGTGTTGAAATTGATAAGGAAAAGCTGCGTGTTCGCCACCCTGGTTTGGCGGCACGACTACTCGAAACCGGACGGCGGTATCAGCAGTTGCCTACGTTAGACGTCCGCAGTGACGCCGAAATTCTTGGTTTCGACGATGCTGGCTTGCCCAGCTAATGGTAATTGACACGTCAGCCGTAATAGCTAATCTCCAATTGGAATCAGAATGCGAAGCTTTCGCGCAAGCCATTGAAAATGCAGATGTTCTCTTTATATCTTCTGTTTCCGTCCTGGAAGCGGGAATGCTGGTTGAGGCACGCAAATGGCGGGATGGGGCTCGTGAATTGGATAACTTCCTACGGGATATCGGTGCCACCGAGGTTCCTTTCGACTCAAACCAATCGGAAATGGCACGCATTAATAGCCATTTCGGATACGCGTCACTGAGTACATTACAATAACTTAATATAAAGTAAACCGCCTGTAATCAACTACATAAAATTAACTCTTGTCACTCCTCCCTGTAGTGTGCTAATAATATGCTCAGGAACCAGCGCGCGCATTTGGGCACGTTTGAGTCCGACATTGTCTTTGAGAGTTCCTCAATTACCCTTGGAGGTTTAACAGGTATGAATATCCGTCCGTTACACGACCGCATTGTGGTCAAACGCCTTGATGATCAGGCTGAACAGGTTCTGAACGGGATTATTATCCCCGACAGTGCAAAGGAAAAGCCGCAGGAAGCGGAAGTCGTTGCCGTAGGCAAGGGCAAGCGTTCCGATGATGGCAAATTGATGCCGCTCGACGTAGTTGTCGGCGATAAGATTTTGTTCGGAAAGTACTCCGGCAGCGACATTAAAGTCGACGGCCAGGAATACTTGATCATGCGCGAAGACGAAGTTCTCGCCGTGATTGAACCAGCTAAGAAAAAGTAAGTTTGGGAATACAGGAGAACTGAAACGATGCCAGCTAAACAAATTGTATATAGCGAAAATTCCCGTCAAGCGATCTTGCGCGGAGTAAACCAACTTGCCGATTGCGTGAAGGTCACGCTTGGCCCCAAGGGCCGCAATGTTGTTCTTGAGAAAAAGTTCGGCGGACCAACCATCACTAAAGATGGTGTCACCGTAGCTAAAGAAGTAGAACTGAAGGATCCGTTGGAAAACATGGGCGCGCAAATGGTGCGCGAAGTGGCTTCCAAAACATCCGACGTTGCTGGTGACGGTACAACCACCGCAACAATCCTCGCTCAGTCCATTTTCCGTGAAGGCGTAAAGTCAGTTGCTGCCGGTGCAAATCCGATGGCGCTGAAGCGCGGCATTGAAAAGGCTGTTGAAATCGTAGTGGCTGAAGTGCAGAAGATGAGCACCAAGGTTGCCAACGACGAACGCATTGCGCAAGTGGGAACCATCTCCGCTAACGGCGATGCCACCATCGGCAACATCATTGCCGAAGCCATGAAGAAGGTTGGTAAGGACGGCGTCATCACGGTTGAAGAAGCCAAGACCATGACCACCGAACTGAACACCGTCGAAGGCATGCAGTTCGACCGCGGCTATCTCTCCCCTTACTTCATCAGCGATCCTGATCGTATGGAATGTGTCCTCGAAGAGCCCTACATTCTGATCCACGAAAAGAAGATCACCAACATGAAGGATCTTCTGCCGTTGCTTGAGCAGATCGCCCGCGCCGGCCGCCCGCTGCTGATCATCGCGGAGGAAGTGGAAGGCGAAGCGCTCGCAACTCTCGTTGTCAACAAACTCCGTGGCACCTTGAACGTTGCGGCTGTGAAGGCTCCTGGCTTCGGAGATCGCCGCAAAGCGATGCTCGAAGACATCGGCATCCTCACCGGCGGCAAGGCCATCATGGAAGAGACCGGCATCAAGCTTGAAGGCGTTCGCCTTGAAGACTTGGGCAAGGCCAAGCGCATTACTGTCGACAAAGACAACACCACCATCATCGATGGCGGCGGCGAACAGAAGACAATCGAAGGCCGCATCAAACAGCTGCGCGCTCAGATTGAGGAAACCACCTCCGATTACGACCGTGAAAAGCTGCAGGAACGTTTGGCGAAGCTCGCCGGCGGCGTTGCTGTGATCAAGGTTGGCGCGGCGACGGAAACCGAAATGAAGGAAAAGAAGGCTCGCGTGGAAGATGCTCTGCATGCAACCCGCGCAGCTGTTGAGGAAGGCATCGTCCCTGGCGGCGGCGTGGCTCTGCTGCGCGCGGCCATGGCTTTGCATAGCCTCAAGGGTGACGGCGATGAACAGATCGGTATCGACATCATTCGCCGCGCTTGTGAAGAGCCCTGCCGTCAGATCTGCGGAAACGCCGGTCATGAAGGCGCCATCATCGTTGAGAAGATCCGTTCCGAGAAGAACCAGATGTACGGTTTCAACGCTGGTACGGGTGTCTACGAAGATATGGTCAAGGCTGGCGTCATCGATCCTACCAAGGTGACCC
>JANMWO010000619.1:0-6497 GCA_031394025.1 Acidobacteriota bacterium | reverse complement strand
CTGCGGCAATAATCTGGCCGCAGATGGACGCCGATGCACGCTGATAACACAATTGCGGGAAAACTAAGTGGCATTAGGCGATTCCGCCTGCCCGCTCGCTTGCGAGCGAAGTTTTCATTCCGATTTCCAAGAAACTACATGACATTGGAGGGCCAATCCCACTCACTTCGGAATTCAGGTTTAAAGCTGTTTCATCCCTACCGGATGGCAAACGCCATCACAGAACTACCCGCTGTGACCACCACATACTGCTTGCCATTCAACAGGTAACTTACCGGCGGAGCGCTAATGGTTCCCCCCGTCTGAAACCGATACAGCAGCTTGCCATTGCGCGCATCAAACGCTTCAAAGTACCCTTCCTTTTCCCCGGTGAACACCAGGCCACCTGCCGTCGCCAACACTCCTGCGGTTGGTGCACTTACTGTTTCAAATTGCCACTTGATATCGCCCGTTGTGGGATCAACCGCTAATAATCTTCCAGTAAGTGGTTCCGTGGCAATGGCCCCTACTGTGGATGCCTGGTACCACAGGCCTTCAACAAATTCCTGTTGCGTCTTGTAGTAAATGTGACAACCGTCGGTGGTGTTGAAATAGTAAAGTCCAGTTTGCGGGCTGTAAGCTGTGGCTTGCCAGTTATGACCGCCACCCATGCCAGGGCACGACTTAGTTCCAGCTTCTGACGGGTCTTGACCCTGGATCAACTTCGGTCGACCGTCTGGGCCAATGCCGTCGGCCCAAGTTACTTTTGTGTAGGCTTTGGCAGTAAGGAACTTGCCCGTGGTGCGGTCTAAAACGTAATAATAGCCATTGCGATCAGCATGAATCAGCGACTTCACTTTTTGGCCCTTCACGGTGAGGTCTACAAGAACAGGGTCACCCATGGAATCCCAGTCATGCAGGTCATGAGGAGTGAACTGGAAGTGCCATTTCAGCTTGCCGGTATCGGGATCAAGAGCCACCATGGAGCATGTATACAAGTTATCGCCTTTGCGATGATCACCATTCAAATCCGGACCTGGGTTGCCGGTGCCCCAGTAAGTCAAATTCAATGCAGGGTCGTAAGTGCCAGTGATCCAAGTGGAGCCGCCGCCGCGCTTCCAGGAATCGCCACTCCAGGATTCGCCATTGGGTTCGCCTTCGCCAGCAACGGTCCAGAAGCGCCATAGGCGTTTGCCGGTCTTGACGTCATAAGCATCAATGAAACCGCGGGTGCCGAACTCTGCTCCAGCAATGCCGATGATCACTTTGTCTTTCACAACGAGTGGGGCCACGGTGGCGCTATAGCCTTTTTTGTAATCGTCAATCACGGTTTCCCAGATAACTTTACCGGTGCGTCGATCCAAGGCAAGAATGGTGGCTTCCATGTTGACTTTGATGAGTAAGTCGCCATGGGCGGCAAAGCCACGATTGGGTTGCCCGCAACAGTAGTTCACACCTTTAGGAGCAGGCTGCGAATAGTGCCACACCTGCTTACCAGTTAGGGCATCCAAAGCAAAGGCATGGTTGTTTGGCCCGGTAATGTACATCTGCTTATCGAACACCAGCGGCATAGACTGCCACTTGCCGCCGACCCCCGATTGGAAGATCCATTCCGGGGTCAGCCGGGCCACGTTGGTGGTATTAATTTGCTTCAAATCGCTGAATCGCCAACCTTGCGGATTGCCGCCGTAAGATGTCCAATCGGCTTGAGCGAAGAGGGAGACTGCAAGCGTCACCAATAGCATTAGCATTCTCATTGTTTCCCCCGCAGTAACATCATATAAGCCACTAAGTCATCTACTTCGGAACTGGTCAATACTTTGGAGTAAGTGGAGGGCATTAGCGAACGAGCTTCCCGTTTGATGGACTTGACATCTTCTTTATAGAAGGAATGATAGACGCCTTTCGCGTCCACTAACTGTGCGGAAAAGGTGTCGTATCCGCGCTGCACGCCGGTGATCGTCTTGCCGTCTTTGGTTTCTACAATCACAGTGAGAAAGCCTGGAGTAAGATCCTGATTGACGTCCACCACAGAGGCTTTCAAGTAGGCCGCAGAACGTTTTCTGCCCACCTGCGTGAGGTCTGGACCCATGATGCCACCGCGATTTCCTACCAGATGGCAGCCACCGCATCCCGCTTTGACCCAGAAAAGTGTTTCGCCATTGGTGGCAGAACCCTTCACGCTAGTGGTATCTTTCCTGGCGGCAGTGCGCAAATAGCTGATGACTCGCCAAGTATTGTCGGCACCAAGTTTTTCACTGTAATCAGGCATTTCAGAGCCTTGGACTCCGTTCATGATGACGCGAAACAAGTCTTGATCTGTGTCACCAGCGTTGTAGACGCCCAGGGTCAAGTCCGGTCCGCGACCGCCTTCGGCTTTCAGCCCGTGGCAGGGAGCGCAGTAGATGCGGAAAATTTCGCGTCCCGATTCAATGCCTTTTGCATCACCCACATAAGGGTTTTGCGCAGCCAGTGGCATGGTGGCCAATATCGTGGTGATCAGTAGCCGTTTCACGTAGGGAAGCTTATCAGATTGCTTATGTGGACTGCTTAGGATTTAGCAATGCCCGCAAACCGATACCCCACGCAAGGTTCTGTCAGAATGAAGCGCGGCTCCCCTGGTTCTGGTTCTATCTTCTTACGCAGTTGGTTGATGAACACGCGCAGATACTCCAATTCCTGTCCATGATCCTGACCCCAAACTAACTGCAGCAATTCACGATGCGGCAAGGGTTTACCGGCATGTAAAATCAGCACCCGAAGCAGCTCTAGTTCCTTAGGCGTCAACCGCACTTTTTTACCACGCACGCGCACGGTTCGGGTATCAAAATCTACTTCCAACTCTTCCCCAACAAATCGAACCTGCGCCGCTTCCCCAACAACGACCCGCCGTAGAGCGACTCGTGCGCGGGCTAACAGTTCGGGCATGCTGAAGGGTTTTGTAAGGTAATCGTTGGCACCAGCATCCAGCACGGCGACCTTGTCAACATCCTGATTTCGAACAGACAACACGATAATCGGTGTCGGGAAACTCATTCGGATTGACTTACATGTATCCAGGTCATTCCCTTGGGACATGCTGAAATCGAGCAGTACTAAATCAGGTTTTTCCAGGCGCATCATTTCCAGCGTTTCAAGGCAAGTACGAGCTTCGCGGCATTGGTAGCCACTGTCGTGGAAGGAAGCACGCAACTGTCGGCGCACCTGGGGGTCGTCAGCAGCAATGAGGATAAGTGCGCTCAATAAGATTCCTTTGATTACTGTGACATATTTTTAGGAGTTCTTATTTAAGGGCAAAGCAAAAGGCAACCAGTGCTGACTTGCAAAGGTCAGAGGCAGGCATTCAGCCCAATGTCACTTAAATTTCTTGCACCCCTGTAGAATCCCCAAACTTTATTGGGATGACCGTAGTTGAAAGACCGCTCCCTGGCGGTCACGGCTCGGTAACGGACTGATTCTGCGGAGCCGTGACCGAGAGGGAGCGGTTTTTCAAAGGCCTGATACGCTCCAGTCTGACAACAGGAAGCCCCATTAATTGGAGGCCAAACCACCAGCCCGGCATGACTTACAAATGCCGAAGCCACTGCCGTTGCCAATGATGTTAGTGCATCGATTAGTGATGCTAGCCAGTTCATCTGGGCTCAACGTCGCATTTAGGAAAGGAGTTTCCGTCACACCGAAGGTGCCAGCTACTGGCGCGATATGGATTGTGGTGCCGAATGCCAACAATCCAGGTGCCAGCGGGAACGCTGCTGATCCAGCAGTGGCTGCACTGTTTGTGCACTTAATGCCGGTGTAAGTTGGTCCAGCTCCAGTGTTGACTAATTTCACAACTACCGAGTTTGGCTTCACACCAGTGAGCGTATTGTTAATCACATCATCTTTCACAGACAAAGAAACCAATCCGTTGGGCGTGATCAGGCAAGAACAGCAAGAGATCAACTGTTCATCTGGTGAGAACCCATACACATTCACGCAGATGTTTCCAACTGCCGCAGCGAAGCCCGGACCCGTTAGCGAAGCGCCGTTGGCCCCAGTGTTGGTCAGGTTGATTACCGAATCACCAGAGGTCAAGTTGGCCGCATAACGAACCTGGAAGGCGTCTGGCGGAAGCAGGACATTCAATGTTGCTGTTGGGTTCTGACCAGTTAACGAACGGTTCCCGATAGCAGTGTTTACCTTCGCGCCTTGCATAAGCCCAGTTACGCTAACAACAATGGAGCAAGAACCTGGGGGCAAATTATCTGCTCCAGCTTGGGTCAAGACTACAGAGCTGGCCGTTGTTGTAACAGTTCCGGCGCAAGTATTTGAGACCACCGCACCCACTGCGAGTCCTGCAGGAAGGTTATCCACAAAACCGGTGATTGCGCCAAAAATCAATGGAGTGTCGTTGTTAGTCAAAGTTAGCGTCAGCATGCTGGTTTGGCCAACGAAGATGGTTGTTGGAGAAAAACTCTTCGTGAAAACAGGCGCGACCACCTTAGTGGTGGCAGTGGCGATCAATCCAGCCAAGTTGCCAGTCCCTGTAGCGCTGTTGTTCTTTATCCCGACAATATCGCCTTGTATCCCGACAGTCACTTTGCATGTTGCTGGACTGGATGCGACAGTGCCACCAGTCAATGTGATAGAGCTGATTCCGCCGGGCACGCTAATCGTGAATAGTGTTCCGCCGCAGGTGTTCGTTGAAGATACTTGTGTGCCGATGCTCAGACCTGCCGGTAAGGAATCAGTGAAGCCTACAGCAGTGGACACACCATCACCGCCGCCGATTGTAAAGGTCAGAACGGTAAAGTCGCTAACCGCTACAGAAGAGGAAGAGAACGATTTCGTGAAAGTTAGAAGCTGCGCCTGCGCTGCGGTTGGCAGCATTGCGGCAAGCACTGTAAGTACTAATAACATCCTGGTCAATTTCATATAAGTGTCCTGGCAGCACCGCTGCTATTGCATGAGATGTCACGAGGATACTCGATATGCTGTAGACCAACAATCACCCAGTGGAGGTAATCAAACTGGCTAGTTAGTGTAGTGGGCTAGTTACTAACTAACCCACAATGAAGTTACTTACTTGCCTTTTCCAGCAGCAGCCGCCGCTGGTGCAGGAACTACAGGTGCTTCCACTGCATCCGTTGTACCGGGCAAACCCAGTAACTTGCGCAGCTCCGTATCAATGGTGTCGTACATATCGCGATGCTCTTTCAGGAACTGCCGCGCATTCTCGCGACCCTGCCCAATGCGTTCCCCACGGAAGCTGTACCAGGAACCAGATTTCTCAATCACATTATGTTCCGCGCCCAAGTCAATCAAATCGCCTTCCTTGGAAATGCCTTCGCCGTAAATAATATCGAACTCCGCTTCCCGGAATGGCGATGCTACTTTGTTCTTCACAACCTTCACACGAGTGCGATTCCCGGTAACCACGTCGCCATCTTTAATAGCAGCAATGCGACGGATATCAGCACGCACGCTGGAATAGAACTTCAACGCACGGCCACCCGATGTAGTTTCCGGATTACCAAACATCACGCCAATCTTTTCGCGAATCTGGTTGATGAAGATCAAACAAGTGTTCGATTTTGACACCACACCGGTCAGTTTGCGCATGGCTTGCGACATTAAACGTGCCTGAATGCCCACAAAAGCATCGCCCATTTCGCCATCCAGCTCGGCTTTGGGAACCAGTGCTGCTACGGAATCGACAATCAGAACGTCCACTGCACCGGACGCGATCAAGGTATTGGTGATTTCCAGGGCTTGTTCGGCATGATCGGGCTGAGAAACCAGCAAATTGTCAATGTCCACACCCAATTTACGCGCATAAATGGGATCCAACGCATGTTCCACATCGATGAAGGCCGCCACCCCCCCACGCTTCTGCGCTTCGGCCACAACCTGCAGGGCCACCGTGGTTTTCCCGGAGGATTCCGGTCCAAAAATTTCAATAATGCGTCCGCGTGGAAAGCCGCCTACGCCTAGCGCGTAATCGAGAGAAATGGACCCAGTGGAAATGGCCTCGATGGGCACCACCGCTTCCTTAGACCCCAATCGAACCACGGAGCCTTTACCGAACTGTTTTTCTAGTGCACCAAGCGTCGCGGCGAGTGCTTTGATCTTATCTTTGTCTTCCATTGCCTGATATTATCCTCGGAAAGTCGATTATACGCGATGACGGATGCGCTTACGCTAACTTGTAGTGCAAAAGTACATATTTCGCTGTTTGTTCGCCCTAGCTTAGCACTGGTTGAAGTAAGGTGCAAGGGAAAAGGTTGGAGTTTTTTTGGGGAGTTGGTGGGGCGTCTCTGGTAACGTCATAAGTCACACGATGAGGTAGTCCGGGACATGAAAAGGGCCATCGAGGCTGTTCAGGAGTAGGTATCAATTGACCTACGTCCTAAGATTGCAAATAGTTTTACAAACAGATATAATTCAGCATTCTTATAATAGCATTTAAATTGACAGACCGCTCCCTCGCGGTCTGTCAAACAGCGATTCCGCAACGAGCAGCGTAGCCAAGAAACGGA
>JANMWO010000595.1:0-4041 GCA_031394025.1 Acidobacteriota bacterium | reverse complement strand
AACTGCGGTAGGCGCAAGTCAAATACTTCGGCACATCAGCCCACGAACCGCCACGCAATACTTTATATTGTCCCGTATCCGGCCCCGTAGGATTTTCTGCAACAGCCTTCTGATAGTAATCACGATCATACCAATCGGCAGTCCATTCCCACACATTTCCTGCCATATCGTACAATCCGAAGCTGTTGGCTGCGCACTTACCCGTTTCCTGTGGACCGCTCATCACCCCGAACCTTGCATCCTTATCGGTGGGTGCTTTTTCACCCCATGGATACTTTGCTTTTTCCGTCAGCCCACGGCATGCGCGTTCCCATTCCGCTTCGCTGGGCAAGCGCTTGCCCACCCATTTGGCATAGGCGTCCGCATCGTTCCAACTGACTCCACTTACCGGGAACTTTTCTTTCCCAACAGGCAGTTTACCTTCAGGCCAATTGTACGGTGCTCTGTGATTAGTAACTTTTACGAACCGGGCATAATCAACGTTGGTCACTTCATGCGTGTCCAGGTAGAATGGTGCCACGTGGATCAGCTTCACTGGCTGATCATCCTTCACCAGATCGGGCACCCATTGCAATCCATCGTCTGGCAACGTGTGGGAGCGACCGCGCAGAAATTCTCCACCAGGAATGAAAACCATTCCCGGTTCAGCAGCGGTAAGGCAGCAGGCGACTAAAACACTAACCGTAAATAGACGAAATCTCATCAGTGGGAATGTATCCATTGGGGCCAAGCGGATCCACATAGGCAAAGGTCCGTCCGGATGGTGTGTTGCGGATTTCCTTGGTCCAGTCAATGCCCAAGGCTGACATCATGGTGGCTAGAACGTTTTCCATGCGCGGTTGTTCTTTGCGATGCCAGCCGGTATCCACGCACAACGCACCGTCTTTATCCGATGCGCCCAGCACCCTACCGCCTTTTACTCCCGCGCCTGCGAACATGGCCGGGTAACACTTATTGTGATGGTCGCGACCATCCATGTTGTTTAGTGCCCCAACAGTGCGACCAAATTCACCCATGCAGACCACCAGCGTTTCATCCAGCAGTGTGCGGGTAGGGTCCATCTTCGATGGGGTGGCCGCCAGATCCTCCAGCAGACTGGAAAAAGCCGGGTCAAACTCATCGCACAGTTTGTAGTGATTGGAAGGGGCCTTCTTGTCCCAAATCTGCACGTGATGATCCCAACCAGGGTGGCAAATATGAATGTAATGTGCTCCCCCATCGGCAGCCAAGACATTGCGAGCCAGAATTGCGGACATGCCCACGGGATTATTGCCATAGCGCTTACGGTCTGCTTCGGTAATGTTAAAAGCAGCGGGCCAACGGGCATCACTCAGCAGACGATGAGCCGTATCGTAATAGTCTTCGTAACCGGCCATGGATCGACTGAGCAAGGCAGCTTTGTTCCCTTGCGCATCGCGCAACGCTTTCAGCAAGCGCCAGCGTTCTTCAATCAGCTCCATGGCTTTTTGATCCAGCGCCTTGCCCTTGGCCGCTGATTCTGGATTAATGTCCACAACCGAAAAACGAGGTTCCAGAAATCCGGTAGATAGCGCCCCGGCAGCTCCTTTTTCAAGGTAAAAAGAAAGGTAAGTGGGGAACGTGTCGGTGGCTCTGCGACGCGAATCCAGCTCGCTTGCAATCACTGATCCAATGGCTGGAATTTCCCTGGCAAATGCCAGGTTCAGTTGTCGTCCGGTCTGCTGATAATACTGACCACGGAAATGAACTTCTTCGTGACTATGCAGCGAACGCAGGATGGCCAGCTTATCCAAATGCTTTGCCGTCCCTGGAAACAGGCGTTGCGAAAGATGCACGCCACTGGCCTGCTTCACAATGTCCAGATCCTTGGGCAAGCCTTTCGACTCTTTGAAATCGAACGATTCAATATGGCTGATGGCCCCGGAAATTTCGTAGAAAATCACGTTGCGAGCCGTGCCACGCGGATTCACCTTTGTGCCCGAAGCTGCTGCCTTCAGCGGCCAATTCCCGAACGCCGATGCACCCAGAATTCCACGCCCACCCCAATCCAATAGTTCACGACGCGAAGGGAACAGTTCACCAATTGTCTTCATAGTTGCCCCTTTAATAGCTGAACAGAAATTCCACTTGGTTCAGCAACGCCCATTGCAAATTTTCCGCACCACGCTTGCGATCCGTCTTCATGGCATCTTTGGCCACGGTCTGTTCTGCACCGCTGGGCCAACGGGAAAGCGTGCCCAGAAAAAGCTCTTCCACAACTTTCGCATCGTCACTGGGGTAAGTATCCAGCAGCCTTTGCACTCGGCTATCCTTGGCCGCAATTACGCGATCATTGACCACGCCCGATTGCATCATCAATAACGGTTGCAGTGGGGAACCAGTAGGATCTTTCGGTGGATTGCTACGGTTCGACTGTCCAAACGCAGCCAGCAATGTTTTGGAATCGCCAGAACCGGCAGGGCCCGAAACCTGCATCGCCATGGGCATATTCTCCTTACCGCGTTTGAAAGCCCCTGGACGACTGGTGGCCGTGGCAATGGAATCGTGAATTTCTTCAGCACCTAATTGACGGACAAATTTCCGGGCAAAGTATTTGGAATAACTATCTTTCCATTCGCCATTAAAACGAGCGGAAAGCTGATAGGCGGAAGATTGCGTGATGGTGCGGAATAAATACTTCAAGCTGTGGTTGTGAGTTCGGAACCCGGCAGCTAAGTCTTCCAACAATTCGGGATGCGACGGCTGTAGGTCCCAACCTTTGGGAACGTTGTGTGGATCTTGTCTGGCCAGGTCGAATTCGTCGAATGGTTCCACAATGCCTTGTCCCATCAGCTTGGCCCAGAACAGATTTGCGGTAGCCCGGGCGAACTGTGGATGCGCCGTAAGCATGCGTCCAAACTCTACCCGAGGCTCAACCCCCGGTCGTGGCTTTTCACCAGTCAACATAAACGACGGTTGGCCAGCACCACCAAAGCGCGGCACGCGGATCATGCTCTTGCCCTTGGTGTCATAACCAGGGTTGCCATCATCAATCAGAAATTCGCCCGATTGCGGTTTACCGTCCTCCCAATACATCAAGTAGCGTGAGTTGGCCAAAAATGCGGAGTTGCCGTAGAACTCTGTGCGCTTCTTCGTCGAAAGATAGACGTTCACTTTTTCCAGATGACTTTTGCCATCATGGCAGGAAACGCAACTGGTGTTGATACCCAAAAACACCTTGTTATACAGCACCGCCAGTTCATCGTGGGTATCCATTTGGTGAATCATACCCATGTCATGACCATCGTCTGGCTGCGGCTTGCCTTGAACATGTTCCCGAGCGATAACGTTTGAGGCAGCCACCACGTGGTTTGACTTTGCAGAAGCAGCAATGATGTCGCGAACTACATCGTCATAAGGCCGATCCACAGTAAGATTCTCCTTCATCCAATAGTGAAAAAGGTCCTGCCCACGGCCCATTTTGCCATTGGCGCGGAACAAGTCCATAAAGAAGTAGCTCCATTTATCCACAAAGGCATCGGAGGCCAGCAGTTTGTCAACCAGCTTGTCCCGCTTGGCGGCATCGGTGCTGGCGGTGAACTCACGAATATCCTGCGGCGATGGAATGCGCCCGGTAAGATCAAGCGAAACACGGCGCAGAAATTCAAGATCGGAAGCAAGTTCAGAATGCGGGATATGGTCGCGCTCCATCTTGCCAAAGATGCGCGCATCGACAAAATTTCGCTTGGCGATTGCCACGTGATTCGCCTTTGTCTGCGGTAGTGATTTGGAAACAGTTTCAGTGAGCGAGCCCGACTGGTTAGTCTTGCTGGGTTGAAGAATGGGCGCATGGATTTCCGAAAATCGCTCCATAGGGAGCGATTCTTCCTTCAACTGTTTTTGCGCAAACAGCACGAGTGGGCAGACGATGACAAAGAGACAGCGCATGCGAAGATTCTATACTGTTTTTGGGCTGAACAGAAGGGGGGACATGTTCTGGAAATTGAAACTGAAACCCAACGACTCTCAAGAACTTCAAAATAGCTAAGCGTCATCATAGGAATATTGTCTTGTGTCTATAGG
>JANMWO010000550.1:0-9329 GCA_031394025.1 Acidobacteriota bacterium | reverse complement strand
AATTCAGGAAGCGTTTCCAGCATTGGGCCGTCCAGCCTACACAACAGTGCAGACCACGGTGTATCGTCTGGAAGGGAAAGGTGCGCTCCGCTGCGTCAAACGAATCAGCAACGCCAATATTTTCGAAGCAGCCATTTCCCGTAGCGACGCCCAAAGTCGGCTGATTGACGACTTACTCGGTCTATTCGGTGGACGCACCAAACCTGTAATGGCGCACCTGATTGAATCCGGCAAACTAACCATGGAAGACGTAAAGGAAGCTGAAGCAACGATTAAGAAACTGGCCAGGAAGGAGAATGCCAAATGATCAATCATCTTTGGGAATCCACTGTATTCATTGGCGTGGTGTGGTTGTTGACCTATGCCTTTCGAAGCAACCGCGCCCCAGTACGTTACGGGCTTTGGCTAAGCGCATCACTCAAATTTCTGATCCCTTTTTCCTTGCTGGTAACCGCAGGCAGTAAAGTTCCCGTGATTCCACCGACGCAAGTTTCATTGGTGGTGGAAGAAATCACTCAGTCATTTACTTCAATGACTTCCAACCCCTTGCCGCAGACAACGAACTACCTCCCTGAAATCCTATGCGCCATGTGGCTTTGCGGCTTTCTGACCGTCGCCTTCTCCTGGTTCCGCAGTTGGCGAAAGGTCCGCCTTACAGTCCAGGCTGCTACGCCGCTCCAACTGAATTTACCAATCAAAGCTATCTCCTGTTCGGGCAACATTGAACCTGGAATCTTCGGTGTGGTAAACCCAACACTACTGCTGCCCAGCGGCATCCTTGACCACCTGAACCCTGCTCAACTGCAAGCTGTCATCGACCATGAGCTGTGTCATGTCCGCCGTCGCGATAACTTGACTGCCGCCATTCATATGGTCGTCGAAGCAATCTTCTGGTTTCATCCGCTGGTCTGGTGGATAGGCAAAAAGTTGATAGAAGAACGGGAGCGTGCCTGCGACGAAGAAGTGCTGCGCCTAAGTAACGAACCGCAGATCTACGCCGAAGGAATTCTCAATGTATGTAAGTTCTATCTGGAATCACCCGTAGCGTGTATGTCCGGCGTAACTGGCGCGGACCTCAAGAAACGAATCGAAGAAATAATGACTCATCGCGTGTCGCGTAACTTAAACCTCGCGAAGAAACTGCTTCTGACCACAGCTGGAATCGCCGCCATTGCAACGCCTGTTCTTATCGGGATCTTGAGCATGCCTGAAGTGCGGGCTCAAACGCAGTCTACCAGCTCAAAACCCTTGACCTTTGCCGTCGCAACAATCAAACCCTCCAACCCCAACGGAATGGGAACTCGCTGGGGGCCTGGTCCTGGGGGCGGACTTTTCATTACGAATTTTAATCTCAAGCTTCTTATCGCCGCCGCCTATGACGTTCGGGCTTTTCAAATATCAGATGGGCCAGGTTGGATCACCGATGAAAAGTTCGATATACAAGCCAAACCAGATCCCCAGGAAGCCAAAGATCCTCTGAAGTTGAACGATACTCAACAAGGCCAATTCATAGAAAATAACCGCGAGCGAATGCGCAATCTCTTGGCCGATCGTTTCAAACTTGTTGTCCATATAGAAAGGAAAGTCATGCCCGTTTACGCTCTGATTCTGGCAAAAAACGGTTCCAAACTGGCTTCTTCCGATGAGGCTTCCGAGTACCAGATGCGCAGTGGAGGGGGTACGATGGAAAGCACGAAAATAACCATGCCAGAGTTGGGGTTCTATTTGGCCAACATTGTGGGTCGCCCGGTAGTTGATCGCACTGGCCTTACAGGTAAGTACAACGTCAAGTTGGAATCGTCGGACCTCAGTGGGCAAGGTAGTCTTAAGGAACCGGCACCCAACGATACAGCACCTTCCATTTTCACCGCCCTCCAGGAACAACTCGGCCTCAAACTGGAATCGGCGAAAGCTCCAGTTGATATGATTGTCATCGATAGCGTGGAAAAGCCTTCCGCAAATTAGGAACAAATAGGCCCGAACACCGAATATAGAATTGCGCCCCATGAAAACCATTCTGCTATCCGTGTTGGCCTTCGCCACCCTCACCGCAGCGGACCACCGCGGCCAAGTCACGTTCGGCGGCTTGCCCATCCCAGGGGCCACAATCACCACCACCCAAAACGGCAAGCAGCTAACCGCCATCACCGATCCGCAAGGCGCCTACTTAATCACCGGACTCACCGACGGCAGCTTCACCATCCAGGTGGAGATGCTCTGCTTCTTGCCCATTCAGCAAGGCCTCCCCAACTCCGAATCGAAGGTTTGGGATATGAAACTTCTGCCCATTGCGGAAATGAAAGCTGCCGCGGCCCCTCCCCCAGCACCAGTCGCCATCGCCCAGGCAGCGCCAATCCAGACTAAAAAGAAAGGCAAACTCCCCGCTCCCATCGCTCAAAATACCGCCGGTGCGTTCCAAAAGGCCGACCTCAACGCCCAAGGCACTCCCCCACCCAGCGACACCAAACCCGCATCCGATCAGGACGCTGCCGAACTCAGCCAACGTGCCGCCGATGGCTTCCTGATCAACGGCACCCGCAACAACGGGGCCAGTTCGCCCTTCTCCCAAATTCCCGCCTTCGGTAACTTCCGCAAAGGTGCGCGATCCCTTTACAACGGCAATCTGGGATTGATTCTGGGTAACTCCGCCTTTGACGCGCGCACTTACTCACTTACTGGCCAGGATACTCCCAAGCCCGCCTATAGCCGCGTCACCGGGCTGTTCTCCTTTGGCGGACCCATCAAGATCCCCCACTTACTAAAGAACGGTCCAACCTTCACCGTCAATTACCAGTGGATGCGTCAACGCAGTGCCGTCACCCAATCTGCGCTCATGCCCACCGCATCGGAACGGCTCGGCATTTTTCCCGCAGTTGACCCCATCACTGGCCTTCCCATTCCTAACAACGCCATTCCGCAGAACCGCATCAGCCCACAGGCCCAAGCGTTATTGAAGCTTTATCCGTTACCTAATTTCACCGGTAGCAACCGCTATAATTTTCAGATTCCAGTGCTTGCCGCAACCCATCAGGACAGCCTCGATACCCGCGCCAACAAAAGCATCGGTCGCAAAAATCAACTTTCAGGAACGTTTGCCTATCAAAGCACTCGCTCCGATAATGGCAACGTGTTCGGGTTCCTCAACACAACCGACGTCAGCGGCATCAACACCGGAATCAATTGGCGACATAGTTACGCCACCCGCTTCTTTGTCACGCTGGGAGCCCAGTTCAGCAAGCTTTCCATCAGCAACAAACCATTCTTCGCCAATCGTGAAAATATATCCGGCCTGGCTGGCATCACTGGCAACAATCAGGACCCATTAAATTGGGGCCCTCCGCAGTTAAACTTTTCCAATGGCATCGCCAGTTTAAGCGACGGTATTGCCTCCGTGAATCACAACCAAACCAACGGCCTCTCCGCGGAAAGTTACTGGAACCACAATCGCCACAATGTGACGTTCGGATCCGACTTCAAGAAGCAACAATCGAACGTGATCTCCCAGGAAAATCCCCGCGGCACGTTCACCTTTAACGATGGCTTGGCCTCTTTCTTACTCGGCATCCCTAACACCAGTTCCATCGCCTTCGGCAATGCCGATAAATATTTCCGATCCAACCTTGCCGATGCCTATTTCACTGACGATTGGCGCATCGGCCCCGGCTTCACTTTGAACGCGGGCCTGCGCTGGGAATACGGTTCGCCCATCACTGAAAAGTACGGGCGTCTGGTCAACCTTGACCTCGCCCCAGGCTTTACCGGACAAGCTCCAGTAGTTGCCACCAACCCAACCGGCCCACTTACTGGTCAACACTATCCTAATTCTCTGATCCACCCCGTAAGACATGCCCTACAACCGCGCATAGCCATCTCCTGGCGACCTCTGCCTGCATCGTCATTAGTGGTTCGCGCTGGCTACGGCGTCTATTACAACACCTCGGTCTATCAGTCCATCGCCCAGCAGATGTCCCAGCAAGCACCGCTGTCGAAGAGCTTCAGCGTGGCCAACACGGCGGCCAATCCACTTACTCTGGCTAATGGCTTCAAGGCCTCATCCATCACCACTCCCAACACCTTCGCCGTAGACCCCAATTTCCTGGTCGGCTACGCGCAAAACTGGCAACTATCCGTTCAAAAAGACCTCCCACGATCCCTCATCATGACTGCCACTTACTTGGGCATCAAAGGGACTCGTGGAGTGCAGAAATCGCTTCCCAACACCTATCCTGCCGGTGCTCCAGACCCTTGCCCCACTTGCCCACATGGTTTCGCCTACTTAAGTTCTAACGGGAACTCCACCCGCCAAGCGGGCACGCTCCAATTGCGCCGCCGCATGCACAACGGCATCACCGCTTCCGCCAATTACACTTACTCAAAATCTATTGACGACTCAGCCCTGGGAGGTCGAGGTTCGCAGTTAATCGCCCAAGACTGGTTGAACCTGCGCGCCGAACGTGGCTTTTCTAATTTCGATCAACGACATCTGCTTAACCTGCAAATGCAATACTCCACCGGCATGGGCTCAGCAGGCGGGATGTTGATGCGCGGTTGGCGTGGTCGAGCCTTTAAGGAATGGACCCTGGTTGCCCAACTCAGCTCCGGCAGTGGCTTGCCACTTACTCCACTCTATTTCTCCAATGTAAGTGGAACCGGTATCACCGGCAGCATTCGACCCGATGTTACTGGTGCCCCGCTATACAGTGCGTCCCAAGGCTTGTATCTCAATCCCGCAGCCTTCGCCATTCCCGCCACCGGACGTTGGGGCAATGCCGGACGCAACTCCATTACTGGACCCTCACAGTTCACCACCGTCGCATCACTAGGTCGGGCATTTCGTTTGAACGATCGCCTCAATATGGATTTCCGAGTCGATGCGTCCAACCCCATCAACAAGGTCACCTTCCCCAGTTGGATCACTAACATCAACAGCGCCCAATTCGGCTCGCCGACCATCGCAAATGGCATGAGAATATTACAAACAACATTCCGGGTGAGGTTCTAATGCGCAAACTTATTTTCTTCCTCGCCGTTTCAGTCAGCGCACAACAAATTGGCACCAACGCCCGACCCGCCAACGACCCCGGTGTTACCTTCAAAGCTTCCAGCCAGTTAGTCATTGAAACCGTCGTAGTGAAAGATAAAAATGGTAAGAACGTGGAAGGCCTCACCGCCAAAGACTTCGCCATCACGGAAGACAACATCGCCCAGCCCATTAAATTCTTTGAATTTCAAAAAGTGATTGAAGAAGCCGCCAGCCTGCCCGATATCAGCAAGGTCCAACCCTTCGCCCGCCTGGCGCATACGCAAATCGCCCCCGAACCGCCCGGCGAAACCAAGTATCGCGACCGCCGTCTGCTGGCCCTTTACTTCGATATGACTGCCATGCAGTTGCCCGATCAAGTGCGCGCCTTTGCCGCCGCCCGCCAGTTCGTCAAGTCCCAAATGACTGCCGCCGACCTCGTCGCCATCATGACTTTTTCAGGTGGAGCCGTCCGTGTGTTGCAGGATTTCACCGCTGATCGCGAACGACTGGACGCCACTTTGCAAACCCTCATCATCGGCGAAGACGAAAATGCCCCGCCGCTGGCCAACGATCCTGCCGCTGCCGATACCGGCGCTGCCTTCGGTCAGGATGATGGCGAATTTTCCGTCTTCACCACAGACCGTCAACTGGCCGCCTTGCAAACTGCCGCCCGCATGTTGGGTCAGCTAAACGAAAAGAAATCGCTCATCTACTTCGCCGGTGGCATGCGCTTGAATGGTGTGGATAACCAAGCCCAACTCAATGCCACAGTCAACGCTGCCGTTCGTTCCGGTGTTTCCTTCTGGCCAGTAGATGCGCGCGGTCTAGTGGCCGAGGCTCCGTTGGGCGATGCCACCAAAGGCTCACCCGGCGGCATCGGCATGTATACCGGAGCATCGGCACTGTCGGCTGCGTCCAATTTCCAACGTTCCCAGGACACACTGTATACCCTGGCTTCCGATACTGGCGGTAAGGCATTTCTCAACGGCAATAACTTAGATGCGGGAATTGTGCAGGCCCAGCAATCGGTGACCAGTTACTACATTCTTGGTTACTACACCAGCAACGAAAATCTCGACGGTAAATTTCGTCGCGTGAAAGTTACTCTTACCAACGGACTAACCGCCAAGCTCGATTACCGTCAAGGTTACTACGCTGGTAAGCAATTCAATAAGTTCAGTATTTCCGACAAAGAGCGGCAATTGGAAGACGCGCTCATGTTAGGCGATCCAATCACTGAACTTACTATTGCTATGGAATTGGGCTTCTTCCAATTGAACAGAGCTGAATATTTTGTTCCGCTAATCATCAAGATCCCCGGCAGCGAACTGGCGTTAGCTCGCAAGGGCGGTGCTGAACATACTCGCATCGATTTCATTGGCGAAGTGAAAGACGAGTTCGGCTCCACTATTCAAAACGTGCGCGATAAAGTGGACATCAAACTCAGCGATTCCACCGCCGCCGAATTATCGAAGCGCCCCATTCAGTACGATACCGGCTTTACTCTGCTCCCCGGAAAGTATGTAGTCAAGTTCCTGGCTCGCGACGCTGAAACAGGTCGTATTGGCACTTACATCAACAAATTCACCATCCCCAATTTGAACAAGGAAGACAAGCGCATTCCCATCAGCTCAGTGGTGTTAAGTAGTCAACGGGTGAATTTGAAAGACGCTCTGTTCAACGCATCCAAGGAAAAAGATAAAAGTGAAAACACCAATCCCTTGGTCTTAGACGGTCAAAAACTGATCCCCAGCGTCACCCGCGTGTTCAGCCGAGCCCGCGAAATGTTTATCTATCTGCAAGCCTATCAACCCACAGCCGCAGAGTCGCAGCCCTTGGTGTCCTACGTCACATTTTATAGCGATGGAGTAAAATCCTTTGAGACCCAACCCATGGTTGTCACAGACGTCTTGCCCAACCGGTTAAGGACCATGCCACTGAAGTTCAGCCTACCCTTGAGTAAGTTGCAACCCGGCGAATATGTGGTGCAAGTAACAGTGCTAGACCCGGCCACTCAAAAGGCAGCCTACTGGCAAGCCCCGGTGATGGTCATCCCATAGCCCGAAGATCGGATACCGAGCCGTGACCGCGAGGGAGCGGTGCTTGTCCCAACGGTGATCTGCGCAAGCAGCGAATTCTTGCCAGAACCAACGCTAGTATCTTGAACCTGAATTCCGAAGTTGAGAGTTAAGTAGGACAGGCATCCTTGCCTGTTGTGATGGGGCTTCGCCCCGCGAAAGCTCATGAAAGCCATTCACAGTGACGCTCTTCGTCTGCCCAATTTCAGAAGCTTTCCAAGCACTCGAAGGTGTGAAAAAGCCCGCTAGGCGGGCTTGGCAGGCTGAATGCCCAATGCCGCATAGTTTTCCTGAAATCGGACAGCTTCAAGTGTGAAGCGAAGCTATCAGGTTTTTGAAAAACCACAGGTTATCCCAACAACGGTTGGAGCTTGTATTTGGATGCGGGAAAACTATGCGGCATTAGGCTGAATGCCTGCCCCACAAAACTCAACTCCAGGTCTAGTGAAAGTTAGTGAATTTAGGGTGGGGCAGGCGGTTCCGCCTGCCAAGCTCGCTTGCGAGCGAAGTTTTCATTCCGATTTCCAAAAAACTAAAGGGAATCCCTGATGAACTTAGTTGTGGCTTTCAACTCTGTCCTTTTCGGGCCTCGAAAATATCATAAAGCGGCAGCATTCAGATGTAGGATAGGACAAGCCGGAGGCCTATCCCACTAACTTCGGAATTCAGGTTGAAGCTGTCCGATTGCGGGAAAACTATGCGGTATTCGGCCAGAGCGGCTGGGTACAATAAAATAAAATGTTACCGATGGAAGGGCACCTATAACTAATGGCACGAAACCCTCGTTGCGTTGCTGCAGGAAATGGCCCATCACGGAACACAACCCGGAGTCCAGCTCGAAGATGTCCACTATTCTCATCGGAATCGGAAAAATAGCCTGACTCGGTTGCAGGATCAGATGGAAGATTGGCGGAGCGCCTGTATTGGGTTGGTGTTTGATGACAGTCGCGTGCATTGGGTGGTGGTGCCGAAACGGAAAGAAGCGTCTAAAACGCGCAACATAACGCCGGATCTCCATTTGATGGTGGTTGCTAGCGCATTGCAGTTGGCCCTCCCAGTATGACTCTACCCTTCGCAGTGCAATGTTTACGGTCATTTTTGCATCCATGTTAAGCTTGAACAAAGGCTGGGGCGCATGGTTTCATCATTCGCCGAGCCCCTAAGGAAAAACCGTGGCTGCCGAAAAAGGCATCAAAATCCTAAGCGATAATCGGCAGGCTGGTCACAACTATTTCCTGGATGACCGTTTTGAAGCTGGCATTGTTCTGCTGGGCACGGAAGTGAAATCGCTCCGTGGCGGCAAGTGCCACCTGAAAGACGCTTACGTGGAAATTGTTGGTGGTCAAGCGTGGCTTGCCAATGCCCATGTCAGCGAATACTCGCACGGCAACATTATGAACCACCTTCCGGAGCGTCGTCGGAAACTGTTGCTGCATAAGAATGAGATCGACAAGCTGCACGGCAAAACTCGGGAGAAGGGTTTTTCCCTCATCCCCACCAAGATATATTTGAAGAATGGCAAAGTGAAAGTGGAGTTCGCCCTAGCCAAAGGCAAGAAGCTTTACGATAAGCGGGAAACCGAACGTAAGCGGGAACAGGAAGGCGAGGCTCGTGCTGCCATGCGTCGTCAAAGTAAGGAATAAAATGGACATTCAATTCGTACGCCAATCACTGGCGAATGTGGAAGCTGACGCCGTCGTTTTAATCGGCTTTGAAGTGGAAGGCCGCGCCGCTGCGGGCGCAATAGCAGAAGCAAATCAGCTGAATGGGAATTGGGTTGATGAAGTGCGGGCTAGTGGCGAGTTCCATGGCAAGGTGCTTGAAACTGTCATGCTCCACCGTCCCCAGGGGATGAAGGCCAAACGCCTGATCCTGGTGGGCGGCGGCAAAGCGAAGGAATTTGGACCGGCGCAGATGCGTAAGCTAGCAGGTGCTTTGGCGCGTAAGTTGAAAAGCCATTCCTTGAAAAACGCCGCTCTTTTTGTGGATGGTTCCCAAGCGTCAGAAGCCATGTGTCAAGCGGCCACCGAAGGCGCGATCCTTGGAAATTGGGAAGCAACGATTCATAAGAGTGACACTAAAGACATTCACTTTCTGGAAAGCTTCACTGTTGCTTCCGCTAAAGGAAATTACGCAAGCTCAGTGCAACGCGGTTCCATTATCGCCACGGCGCAAAACTTTACCAGAGATCTGGTGAATGAGCCCGCCAATCTTTTAACCCCCATGGT
>JANMWO010000527.1:0-11456 GCA_031394025.1 Acidobacteriota bacterium | reverse complement strand
CCCATGGTAGCTCGCGGTAAATTGGTCGGCGTGATTGATATTCAATCCACCAAAATCGGCACTTTCACTGAATATGATCGGGCTATCCTGAAGCTCATTGCCGCACGCGTTGCCTCAGCTATAGACAACGCCCGACTCTATCGTCGAGTGGATCAGCAAAACCGTACCTTCAAAACATTGCATCGTGTGTCGCAAGAATTTTCTTCACTTCTGGATGTTGATGCGCTGCTTGGTAAGCTGGCCGAAATCATGCGAACGCTGATTTCCTACGATTCGTTTTCCTTGTTTCTGGTAGACGAAGAACAAAAAGTTCTGCGACGGAAATTCACCGTTCGCTACGATCAGCGCATGGAGCTGGACAATATTCCATTAGGTAAAGGACTCACCGGAACCGCTGCACTAACCCGTGAAACAGTGCGCGTAGACGACACTTTAGCTGACCCCCGTTATATTGCATCGCACCCCGGTATCCGCAGTGAAGTGGCGTTGCCTTTGATCCTCAAGAACCGCGTCATTGGTGTCTTAGATCTTGAAAGCGAAAAGTTTGGACACTATACCGATGAGCATGTTCGCATTCTACAAACGCTTGCCCCGCAAATAGCGGCATCGGTTGAAAATGCCCGCCTGTATGAAGAAGTAGCCATTCGTGAACAGAAAATGGAGAAGGATTTGCAGGCCGGTCGTAAGCTGCAATCCGTCCTGCTGCCCAGCGAAGCGCCTGAAGTTAAGGGTTTAGAAATCGGCATCGGACTACGACCAGCACGCCAGATTTCCGGCGATCTGTTCGACTTTTTCGAACATGGTGAAGATAACGTGGTCATCGCATTTGGCGATTCCAGTGGTAAAGGCGCCGCCGCAGCTTTATATGGCGCATTGGTCAGCGGCTTGTTACGTTCTCTTGCTCCGCGCCGCCGCAGACCTGCCGAACTTCTGAAAGCTCTGAATGAAACGTTGCTGGAACGCAAGGTGGAAGCGCAGTATGTCACCCTGCTGGTGATCCGTTGGGAAGCCAACACGCGCATGCTGACCATGGCCAATGCTGGTGCGGCCACCCCATTGATTATTCGCAAAGGGAAAATTTTGAAGCCAAGGGCGGAAGGTGTACCCATTGGACTTTTAGACACCCGCGATTACGACGAAGTTCAAATCCAAATGATTCCTGGCGATGTGATGGTGCTCTACTCCGATGGTGTTTCCGATGGCACCAATGTGGATGGTGACGAATTTGGTGTGGATCGCATCAGCAGTGTCATGAAACGCAGTTCCGCAAGCACCCCCAAACAAATTGTGGACGCCATTTTCCTGGACCTGGATTCCTTCACCGAAGGTACCGAACAGTTCGATGACCAGACCTTGCTTGTGCTGAAAGTTACCTGATGATTGCACCCTATTTTTATCGAGACAATGAACTATCGGTTGAAGAAGTCACCCTCGCCGATATTGCCGAAAAAGAAGGCACCCCTTGCTACGTGTATTCCAGCGCTGCCATTCTTTCGCAGTATCGCGCCTATGACCAGGCCTTCGGAACCGCTCCCCATCAAGTGTGCTTTGCCGTAAAAGCCAACTCCAATTTGTCTATCCTGCGCATGCTGGCCCAAGCTGGGGCGGGGTTCGATATTGTTTCTGGCGGAGAATTATTCCGCGTGCTTCGTGCAGGCGGCGACCCTGCAAAAGTGGTTTTCTCCGGTGTTGGCAAAAGTCGTGAAGAAGTGGAATACGCCATCACCAATGGCATCCACAGCTTCAACTGCGAATCAGAAGCCGAGCTGGCACTGATTAATTCCATTGCGTCGCGTCATAGCGTATTCGCCAGCGTCGCCCTGCGCGTGAACCCCAACGTTGACGCCAAGACACACCCTTATATTTCCACCGGCCTGCACGATCATAAATTCGGCATCAACATTGAAGTAGTGAAGGAAGTGTACGACCGCGCAGCAGCGCTTGGGAATCTGCGATTGACCGGCGTAAGCTGCCATATTGGGTCGCAATTGCTGGACACCAACCCCTTGTTCCAAGCTCTGGATGGCGTGTTGGCGCTTGTCCAAAAGCTGCGCGACGCAGGGCATCCCATCACCGAACTGGATATGGGCGGTGGTTTGGGAGTGGCTTATACAGACCAACAAACTACCCCGTCGGCACAGTCCTACATCAAATTAGTTTGCGAAAAAACGGCCAATCTCGGCTTGAAACTCATGGTGGAACCGGGTCGCAGCATTGCCGCTGCTGCCGGTGTATTAGTGTCGCGAGTAATGTATCGCAAGACAACCGCCAACAAAGAATTCGTCATTGTAGACGCAGCGATGAATGATTTAATTCGACCGTCACTCTATCAGGCCCATCATGAAATCCTACCGCTGCGCCAACGGTCTCTTGGAACAATCACCGCCGATGTAGTGGGTCCGGTATGCGAATCAGGCGACTATTTTGCACGCGATCGGCAGATGGCCAATGTCTTCCCTGGCGATTACGTGGCATTGATGACCGCTGGGGCCTACGGATTCGTTCAGGCATCGAATTACAACAGCAGACCCAGGGCTTGTGAAGTGCTGGTAGAAGGGAATCAATGGCGAGTGATCCGCCAACGGGAGACGTTGGAAGATCTGGTTCGGGGCGAATAGCCTTGCCTTGTGGGTGTAGGCGCGTTACCCTGGGATTCGGAGCCAATCTCCTAAAACATGTCCTGGTGGAAACGGAAAGATCCCTCTTTGTCGGCGCCGACTGCCGACGATAAAGAAAAAACAGTCAAAACAGAAGGCCTGTGGCTGAAGTGTGATTCCTGCTCGGAAATTATCTGGAAGAAAGATCTGGATAAGAGCCTGAATACTTGCGTCAAGTGTGGCTTCCATTTCAGAATCGACGCTCCCGAACGGCTGGATTTAATCTTCGACGATGCGAAATGGGACGAGCACGATAAGTCGCTCACCTCTACCGATCCATTGCATTTCACAGATTCCAAGCCCTACAAGGAACGCCTGGCGGGCATGCGCAAGCTGACGTCGCGCAATGACGCTTTAATCGCCGCCTCTGGCCTTATCCATGGTCGAAAGACTCAGGTATGCGCCATGGACCTGCGCTTCGTCGGCGGCAGTATGGGTTCCGTTGTTGGTGAAAAAATCACACGTGCTATAGAGCGCTGCTTGGTGGATCGTTCTCCGCTGGTAGTGATCTCCGCATCAGGTGGAGCACGCATGCAGGAAGGTGCCATCAGCCTTATGCAGATGGCGAAAATCTCATCAGCACTAATGAAGTTAGATGAAGCGGCCATCCCTTACATCAGCGTGCTAACCGACCCAACCACCGGCGGCGTTACCGCCAGTTTCGCCATGTTAGGCGATTTGAACATTGCCGAACCAGGAGCATTAATCGGCTTTGCCGGACCTCGCGTCATTGAACAAACCATTCGACAGAAACTACCGCCCGGTTTCCAACGGAGCGAATTTTTATTGGCTCACGGATTTCTAGATGCGGTGGTGAAGCGGCAGGACATGAAGGATTACTTTTCCAAATCGTTCGATTTTTTCCTTGGACCAGTTCAGTGAAAAGAAGTTTTTGGAACAACAAAACACTAAGCTCCCCAGGCATCCAAGCAAATTGGGCAAGGCAATCACTCCTGGACATGCAAATGTGGGGCAGGCAGTTTTGCCTGCCAGCTCGCCTGCGAGCGAAGTCTTCATTTCCTTTTCAGAAAAAACTTACCTCTTTCCCCCTGGCCCTGTTCTTTGCCTTCGCTACCCTGGCATTCCCTGCTGACTACGACCTGATCCTGCGCAACGCCCGCGTTGTCGATGGCACCGGTAATCCCTGGTTTCGTGCCGACGTCGCTGTAAAAGCCGGAAAGATTGCCACCATTGGAAATCTGAAAACAGCAACTGCAGTTCGCACGATTGATGCCCAGGAACGAATCCTAGCCCCTGGATTCATTGATGTTCATACCCACATTGAAGGTGCCGTGGAAAAAGTTCCCCGTGCCGATAACTACCTTACCGATGGCGTGACCACTGTCGTCACCGGCAACTGCGGCGGGTCCAACGTCAAGGTCGGCGAATGGCTCAAGAAAATTCAGACCATTGGACTGGGTATCAATGTTGCTACTTTGATTGGGCACAACTCGGTTCGTGCTGAAGTAATGGGCAGTGAAAATCGGTTGGCTACGTCTGACGAAATCCTGAAAATGCAAGCGTTGGTAGCCCGTGCCATGGAAGAAGGTGCCGTTGGATTTTCCACCGGACTCATCTATATTCCTGGCACGTATTCCAACACGGCTGAAGTTGTTGCTCTAGCCAAAGCTGCTTCAAAGTTTGGTGGCGTATACGCCAGTCACATGCGCGATGAAGGCGAAAAGATTGAAGATGCCATCAATGAAGCTGTGCTGGTCGGCAAAGAGAGCGGACTGCGCGTGGAGCTCTCCCACTTTAAAATCGACAACCGAACCCTGTGGGGTGCCAGTACAAAGTCGCTGGCTTTGGTCGAAAAATATCGTCGCGAAGGTGTGGACGTAGTTATTGATCAATATCCCTACGATCATTCCAGCACCAACCTGGGCATTACACTTCCCAGTTGGGCGTTAGCAGGTGGCACCAAGAGTTTAAAGGAACGCCTGGATGCCCCCGAAAGCAAAGCGAAAATTATCGGCGAGATGAAAGTTCATTTGAAGAACAAAGGCTTTGACGATTACACTTACGCCACGGTCGCAAATTTTAGTGGTGATCATGCTTGGGATGGCAAGAACATTGTGGAGATCACCAAGCTTCGTGGCGCCGAACCAACCGTCGATAATCAGGTTGAAACCATCCTCGAAATTATGCGTCGTGGTGGTGCTCAAATGGTTTACCACTCCATGGGCGATGAAGATGTGGATCGCATTATGAAGTATCCGTTCACAGCCGTTGCCAGTGACGGCGGCGTGCGTGAATTTGGCGTCGGGGTGCCACATCCACGGTCCTATGGCACCAATGCCCGAGTGCTTGCCGAGTACGTTCGGACACGAAATATTCTGACTTTAGAAGACGCCGTGCGCCGCATGACTTCCCTGCCCGCACGCACGTTTGGATTCAAGGATCGCGGCATGATTCGCGAAGGAATGGCTGCAGATCTGCTGCTGTTCGACCCAGCAAAAGTTCAGGATAAAGCAACTTATCCCGATCCCCATCACTACAGTGAAGGGTTCGATTATGTAGTAGTCAATGGAAAATTAATGATTGATGATGGAAAGCTGACGAATGCGAAAGCGGGACTCGCACTGAAACGATGATTCAACTGAGCAATGCAGGCAAGCGTTTCGGACACAAACTCCTTTACGAAAATTTGAACTGGCTGATTACTCCCAATGAGCGGAGCGGTTTGGTTGGTGGCAACGGTACTGGGAAATCGACTCTGTTAAAAGTGATTGGCGGAATGGACACCTTGGACATGGGTGACCTTACCCAAACCAAGGGAGTCACCACCGGCTACCTTCCACAAGATGGTCTTTCACTTTCTGGCCGTACTGTTTTCACCGAAGTGATGAGCGTGTTCGATAGGCTTCGGGCGCTGGAAGTTGAAATGGAAGCGCTAACCCACAGCATGCCTGAACTGGATCCGTCCACACCGGAATATGCCGCGGTGGCAGATCGCTTTCATCGGATTGAAAGCGAGTTCACCGCACACGATGGCTACGCCCTGGAATCGCAAGCAGGCACCGTGTTGACGGGCCTGGGGTTCAAGAAAGAAGATTGGACGCGACGCACAGAAGAATTTTCCGGTGGCTGGCAAATGCGAATTTCACTGGCTAAATTGCTATTGGAAAAACCCAACATGCTGCTTCTCGATGAACCCACCAATCACCTGGATTTGGAAGCGCGCAACTGGCTGGAAGATTATCTAAAAAACTACCCTTACGCGTTCGTCCTTATTTCGCATGATCGGTATTTCCTGGACGTGACCGTAAACAAGATCGTAGAAATATGGAACAAGGGAGTGCATTTCTATAGCGGCAATTACGAAAAATTTTTGTCCGAAAAAGAGATGCGCAAGACCACGCTGGAAGCGGCTTACAAGAATCAGAAAGAAAAGATTGAGCAGTTGGAAGCCTTCATTAATCGCTTTCGTGCACAAGCCACCAAAGCCAAGCAGGTGCAGAGCAGGATTAAGGAACTGGAAAAAATTGAGCGAATTGAAATTCCACCCGATGAGAAAACAATTCACTTTACTTTTCCCCAGCCCAAGCCCAGTGGCAAGGTAGTTGCAGAGTTCAAAAACGTCGGCAAGTCTTACGGCGATAAATTTGTTTTCGGCAAGGCCAGCTTTGTTATTGAACGCGGTGAAAGAATAGCGTTAGTCGGCCCGAACGGCGCCGGTAAATCTACTATGATCAAGTTGCTGGCCGGTCTGGAACCGTTGACCACAGGCGATTACACCCTGGGCCACAACGTGGGCGTGGATTATTTCGCTCAGGATCAGTACAAGGAATTGAATGGCGATGCGAAGATGCTGGACGACCTTCGCTCCATCGCCGGCATGAAGACGGAAACCGAACTCCGTTCGCTGCTTGGCTGCTTTCTGTTTAGTGAGGACGACGTTTTTAAGCGCATCAGCGTGCTTTCCGGTGGGGAACGCAATCGCTACGCGCTGGCCAAGCTGTTGTTGCAGCCGTCTAATTTTATCCTCTTAGACGAACCCACCAATCACTTGGACATGCGGGCCAAAGACGTATTGCTGGAAGCGCTGTCATCGTTCACCGGGACTGTTGTGCTGGTCTCTCATGATCGCTATTTCATCGACAAGCTGGCCACCAAGGTTTACGAAATTGATCATGGTGAAGTGGTGGTGTTCCCCGGAAATTACGAAGACTTCCATTTCCGCAAACAAGGCGGCGTAGCGGCTATGGAGGCAGGCATCAAGTCCTCCGTGGCGTCATCGACGGCATCGTCCGTTGCAAACTTAGACCAGCAGCAAGCCGCCCCTGACTCATCGAAAAAGCGAGTGAATCCAATCAAGCTGAAACAGATGCAACAGGATTGCACCAAGCTGGAAAATCGTGTTTCGCAACTGGAGACAGACATTGCAACGTGCGAACAAACCATGTCCAACCCCAGTTCTCAAGATGAGTTAATGGCCGCTTCCCAGCGCGTGCAGAAGCTGATTGAAGATCGCGATGCAACCATGCAGAAATGGGAAGTTGCCGCCGCTGCCCTTGAGGAGTTACAGTAGGCAAAGAAAGGGCGAAGGCTCATTGGCAGATTTACACGCACAACTCGCAATTCTACGGGCTAAAATCGCCACCATGGAGCAGCGCTCCTTCCAGCCTGCAACGCCACGTCCCAGCCAGCCGAAAATAACCCAGGCCTTGGAGGACATGTTGGATGGTTGGAGCCAAGCCGGGGAAGTAGAAACTCCGTTGGGCAAGCACTTTGAATGTGAGCGATTGTATCCGGCTTATCGCCGCCATGGCAACGTGGATATCGGCAGCTTGGCATCACTTCCCACCAATCTCTTAACCAGCCTTGCCGATGAAGGGTTTCCCGAATGTGACCCCGGACGTTGGGCTTTTCTCGATACGGAAACCACCGGTCTGGCTGGTGGCAGTGGCACGTATGCGTTCCTTGTGGGCGTCGGACGCATCACCAGCGATGGCTTTCGTGTGAAGCAATTCTTCATGCGTGATTTTTCAGAAGAGGCCAGCATGCTGGATGCGCTCACCAGGCATCTGGCAGATTTCGAGGTCTTGATCACCTACAACGGTCGCGCCTACGATCAGCCGTTGCTTGAGACGCGCTACCGCATGTCGCGCGCTCGTCCCCCGTTTTCAAAAATGGCTCATCTGGATCTGTTGTTCGGTGCCCGGCGGTTGTGGAAACTTTGTTTTGACAGTTGCCGACTCGTAGAGCTGGAATACCAAATTCTGGGAGTGGAACGCGAAGGGGATATTCCGGGATCGCTCATTCCCTATGTTTATTTTGAGTATGTACGTATGGGACATTCCCCAAGGCTAGGTCCTGTGTTTGAGCACAACGCCTTAGATATAGTGACCCTGGCATGTCTCACAGCCATCGTGCCACGGGCATTTCAATCCGATGGATGGGACATGCTCCCGGCACGTCGTCCAGCGGAATGGGTAGGCCTGGGACGATGGCTACGGCAGGCCGGGCAGTTGGACCAGGCAACGCGATTGTTTCGTAAGGCACTCACCAGCGGGTTGGCCGATGAGCTGACATGGCGCACCATGTGGGATTTAGCGGGACTGGAACGAAAGCTGGAAAAGCCCGATTCAGCACTGGCGCTGTATGCCGAACTGGCCGGTGCCGACAATCCATTTCGACCAGCAGCTTGCGAAGAATTAGCCAAGCACTACGAACACAAAGAGCGGAATCCCGCCATGGCCATGGAGTTTGTTCTGATCGCCATGGAAGTGGAAGTGAATCCAGGTCTGGTCAAACGGAAAGCTCGGCTGGAAGCCAAAATGCACAAACCCCGTTCGCTCCGATTGTTGTAGAATCAGTGCGCTACCGAGCCGTGACCGCGAGGGAGCGGTCTTTAAGAACTCCTACCGCGACCACTGTCCAACAGCACGCTCAGCACCCGACCCCTTGCAATACGGCCCTTTAGATCCATTGGGTAGAGTAGTCTTTTCATCCGTTCTCATTTGTGACAACATTTCCGCATTGAATTCCTTGGCGTCTTTTAAGTTAGCCCCACGGAAGTCTGCACCAAAACAGTTTGCACCCTGAAAGCGGGCACCCTCAAATACAGCATTCTGAAAAATAGACCCACTCAGCTTCGCCTCCCTAAAATCGGCGAGCAGGAAATTTGCTTCTCTAAAATTGCTGCGTTCCAATTTCGCCCGGTTAAACTTTCCATTGGTGAAATTGGCTCGCAGCAGTTCGCAATCCTGGACCGTGGCGTTGGCAAAGCTGGAACCAACGGCACTGCTATTCACAAACCGGCTGAATTGTATTTGGGCGTTATAGAACAACGATCCATCCAAATTGGCAGAGCTGAACTGACATCGGAAAACTCTTGCATGATGCCAACCGGTACCATTCAGTTCGGCCTCCGAAAAATCTGCCTCGTTTAACTTTGCTTCCAACAACCGGGCACCTTCCATCCGTGCCCTCCGAAAATTAACAGTCCCTAGCGAACATTCAGAAAGATTCGCCCAGCGCAGCCAGGCCCCTTCACAGTTCGCATTTGCCAAATCCGCTGCGGTAAGGTCTGCCTGCATCAGCATTGCCTGCCGAAAATCGGCATGACCCAACATCGCCCCTGACAAATTAGCACCAACCAAATCGGCGTTGATCCAATTGGTGCTGCGCAGAATTGCCCGAGCAAGGTTCCTGTTTGCCAACTTTAGTCCGTTGAAACTTCCTCCAGTAAAATCAGCCCGAAGCCCCTCTGGCTTCTTTTCCAACCACGCCCCATGGGCCAATAATCCCGGCTCCAACGGCTTTCCAGCCACCATTACATCCCGGACAGTAGAAATCTCAGGTTGTTCAACAAGATTGCTCATCGCAAAGAATCTTATCGCCCTGATGGCGAACAGTTTTAAGTCCCTGTATGCTAAATCTTGAACTATGTCAGATCGAATCCCAAGAAGACGCTGGATCCAATCCCTAACCGCTGCAGTCCCGGCAGCAGCAGCCATGGCTGCCCCACAGCCTGCCCAGGCGCAATCAGCGCCACCTGCTGCGGCGGCGGCTACCGAACGCCCCACCCTGGACGTCACCGGTCTTGATTCCGTTGGCGAACCGACACTTCATTTCTTCACTAAAGATCAATTCTCAGCCCTGCGTCGGCTAGGTGATTTACTACTGCCGCCTAATGGGTCCTTTCCCGGTGCCGTAGCCGCAGAAGCTCCACAGTTTCTGGATTTCTACATCTCCCAATCCACACCCGAGCACAAACTGCGCTACCAAATGGGTCTGGACCGCTTGAACCAGGAAGCCCGCAATCGCCGATTAACTGGCTTTGGGGAGATTGACCCCCAACAAGCCGCACCCCTGCTGGTCTCACTTCTGGAACCTTGGACCTACCATCCGCCAAAAGATGAATTTGCCCGATTCCTGCGTGAAGCCAAGGATGATTTCTTCCGCGCCACCGTTAATTCCAAGCAGTATGCCGACGTTCAAAGCGGACGCCGTCGCGGTGCTGGCCAAAATCCGTATTGGCACCTTCTGGACTAAAAAAGGACACCAACCGATATGAAAACCGATCATGATGTTCTTATTATTGGGTCAGGCGCTTCTGGCGGCATGGCCGCCTACACTTTGGCAAAAGCCGGTGTGAAATGCCTGATGTTGGATGCCGGACCTTCCGTGGATTTTGAAAAGCAGCGCTCCATGAAATCGGCGTGGGAGCTCCCTTACCGCAACTTCAACCGGCCCAATCGCTTTCCACACATCACCCAAGCTTCTGAGTTCGATGCGAACCTATGGATTGACGAAGAGAAGAATCCGTACACTCACCCCGAAGGCGACCCCTACTATTGGGTCCGCATCCGCATGATCGGCGGGAAAATGAATCGTTGGGGGCGGGCCAGTTGGCGGCTGTCCAACTTTGAATTCAAAGGGAAGGATCATGATGGGCACGGCGATAACTGGCCTATTTCTTTGCAAGACCTTTCTCCGTTTTATGATCGTTGTGAGCCTCTATTTCGTGTCTCTGGACGCAACGAAGGCTTACCCCAACTGCCTGATGGAAACCTGATCGCCGATCAGAGCAACGATAGCCTAAGCATCCAGCGCTTCATTGAATCGGCGAAAAAGTTGGGCGTACCCACCACCAAAGCTCGCCGGGCAACCGGTACATTAGCCAGTTCTTTGAATCTCTTATTGCCCGACGCCCTGGCCACCGGAAATCTGCAAGTGGTCCCGGACGCCATCGTGCGGGAAATCACGGTAGACCCTAAAACCGGTCTGGTGAATGGGGCAAATTTTGTGGATCGCCGCAACAAGCGCGATTACCACGTCCCTGCAAAAATAATTATCCTGGGCGCATCCACGTTGGAATCGACTCGGCTTTTATTGAATTCCACCTCTCCGCGATTTTCTACCGGACTGGCCAATTCCAGCGGCGTGCTTGGTCAATATCTGTTCGATCAGATTTACGTGAAAAACACCGTCACCGCCGTGGTTCCTGAAGCTCGAGGAGGCAAGGCACCTAAAAACCTGATGGGCGGCGGCGGCTACATTGTGCGATTCCGCAATATTAAGGAAAAGCATCCCAAATTTCTGCGCGGCTATACCTACGATTTTTACAGTGGCGGCGGTCCCCAACCATCGCAAATTAATGCTTACGGAGCCGATTTCTACAAAAAGTTCCAGGATGTGAACGGTACCTGTTTTGGCATGACCACCATGGGCGAAGTGCTGGCCCGCAAAGAAAATTATGTGCGAATCAACCCAGATTTGAAAGATGCCTGGGGAATCCCTTGTTTACATATTCAACATCGCTACACCAGCAACGAATACAACATGGCTGAA
>JANMWO010000507.1:0-10394 GCA_031394025.1 Acidobacteriota bacterium | reverse complement strand
CCACCTTACGTAGTTGCAAACAAATAAATCCACCACCCCGTCGATGTCAACATCGAACCAGACGGCGGAGGTACTGAATGCTGCTAGTCCAGCAATACCAGACTTCTGGGTCACGTCAACGAAATGTCCCTTGCCAGTATTGCGAAACAGCCGATTTTGCCCGACGGCTGTAAATAGAATATCGGGCAGCCCGTCGTTATCGTAATCGGCGACGGCCACACCCATCGCATACATTTCCACAGCCAGACCGGCACTCACCGTGACATCGGTAAAAGTTCCGTTGCGATTGTTGCGATATAACTTTGGGGTGCTGCCGTGCTGACTTGTAGGATGACCCGGCCAATCCATTCCGTTGGCAATCAGAATATCCAGCCAACCATCGCCATCATAATCGATGAAGGCGCAGCCTGGGCCTAATGTTTCCGGTAGAAACTTAGCACCGTACGCACCACTATTGTGCTGAAATCGCAGGCCGGCTTGACGAGTAACATCCACCAGCCGAAATCCCAACTCCCTTCCGGCAGCGGGCAGCAGAGCAGAGGATGCTCCCCACAACAAGTTTCGACGAGTGATCATGTGATGCTTACCAACCCGTTACGAATGGCGTAGACAACCAGTTCCGCAGTGTTGTGCATGTCCAGAGTCTGCATGATATTTGCACGATGCACGGCCACGGTGTTGGCACTCAGCCCCAACACCAGCGCTATATCTTTGTTCGATTTTCCATGCACAATCAGTTGCAATATTTCCAGTTCCCGCAACGTCAGCGGACGTTGACTGGCGCTCTCATCCAGTTTTAAAGACAGCCTTGGATCAAGCACTTTTTCCCCGGCAGCGATCCTTTTTACAGCATCAACCAATTCCAGATCCATGGCATTTTTGAGCAGGTATCCACTGGCACCTGCGTCCAGACAACTGCGCACATAGGCCGATTCCGGGTGCATGCTCAACATCAGCACGGCAGTGCCCGGCAATTCCGCAACAATGCGTCGTGTAGCAAGGGCTCCGTTCATACTGGGCAAGGCGAAATCCATCACCACAACATCGGGCCGAAATTCAATGGCCGCGTCAATGGCCAGTTGTCCGTCACCTGCTTCGGCAACCACGCGGATGTCCGGTTCGTCTTCCAGCATGCGACGGAATCCGCGTCGCACCAACAGATGATCATCGACAAGCAACACTGTGATAGGGTTACTGGGCATAAGACTCCGCAGAATTGGTCGGGACAGTGAGCCGCACCAAAGTGCCGCCATGCTCGCCTGACAAAAATTCTATGTGGCCACCAATGATTTCTGCTCGTTCGCGCATGTTCACCAAACCCATTCCACCACTGTGCTTATTCTGAAAACCAACTCCTTTATCCTCAACTTCCAGTACAAGCGATTCCGGCAGCATACGCAATCGCACGTCCGCTGTAGTGGTTTGCGCATGACGCACTATATTGTTTAACGCCTCCTGTAGAACACGGTAGACATGCACTGCTTCTTCGCCATGCACCGGCCTACTGATGCCAGATTTTTCAAAAGTGATGGCAATGCCTGTACGCTTCTCAAACACTGGAATATAGGTATCCAGCGCGCTTTCCAGACCAACTTCGTCAAGCATCACGGGATGTAGCGCCTGCGAAAGCGAACGTACTTTATCCAGCGTAGCTTGCACAATTTCATGGACCTCGCGCAGTTCCGTACGTACTTCTGTGTCCCCTGGATTTGCACGCTTTTGGACGCGCTGCAGCATAGCCCCAACAGCAGTCAGAATCTGACCAAAGTCATCATGTAATTCACGGGAAATGGCTCGGAACGTACTTTCCTGCGATGTAATCAGTTGCCGAGCCAGTTCACTTCGGCGCTGTGCCAGAATGGACATTTCCAGCAATAAACTGCGGTTGTAGTGCAGTAAATAGGCCCCAGTCCCAACAATCACAACCAGCATGGCAGCAAGGAACAAATACAAGTTGCGCTCCACGCGGGCATAGATTTCGTGAGTGCGCGCAGAAGTCTGTTCGGCATTTTCGTTGTTCTGCACCAACATGCGCGATACGGCGGTACTCAATGCGGTTTGCCGCGCTTGCAGAGACAAACGGATTTGAGTCTTCGCTTCTTTTTCGTCGCTCCGCACAAGGATAAATATACGATCCAAAGCGTCGGAAAATTGTGCCATTGAAGTTCTCAAATAGCCATTCTGATCCGTGGTTCGGGTAAGAGACGCCACTTGAGATTCTTGCAGGATAGCGTCCTGCAAATCAGAAAGCAGTCGTCGAAGTTGGTTCTCCCAAGAGCTTAAAGGATAGGGTTCTGTGGAATCCAACATGTCGCGCATGGCTAATCCCAAAGCATTCAGATCGTTTTGCGCACGCAACAACAGAAGGGAATCAATGCGATTGCGATCCGTAGTTTCCGTCTGCATCTGACGAAGTCCGCGGATTTGGAGCACAGTGTATCCGGAGTATATAGCTGCTGCGGTCAACGTAATGGCCAGCCCCGCCAAGAGGCGTAAATTGAGCGACCGGCGCGATTTGACTTCTTCTTCCACTAGTAGATTTCTATTATGGCCAGAATCGGCAAACTGCGTTATTCTGCCATAGTGCGGAATAGTATCTTGTGCAATCGACGACATTGGATTGGAACCCTAACCGCCGCTATCTTCGGAGGAGGGGCCGCACACGCAGCGGCCTCGAAGAAGCCTGCGGAACTGAACCTGACTGATCTGGAAGGTCAGCGAGTTCGCTTGCGGGACCACCGGGGCAAAATCGTGGTGCTCAATTTTTGGGCCACATGGTGCGGACCTTGTCAGCACGAAATGCCGCTGCTAGTGGCCGCTGAAAAGGAATATCGGGAAAGGGGCATCATGTTCATCGGCGCTTCTCTTGACGATGCCAAGTCTCGTCGTAGCGTGCCGGATTTCGTGACTAAGCATGGCGTAACGTTTCCCGTCTGGACCGGTGCAACAGGGGATGATTTGGCCAAGCTTGCCCTGGGAGAAGCTGCTCCAGCCACAGCATTTATCGACCAGGAGGGGCTAATTGTGGCCCGCATTTCCGGCGAGATGCGCAAAGAAGAGTTGGATGAACGGTTATTGTGGCTGCTGGCTGGTCGCAAGGGGTTGGTGCCGCAACCGTTTGTTAGCCATCTGTAGTTAGTTGTTTTGAAACGTCAGTTTATATCTGATCTTGATGGAGAGGGGAATAGGATTTCGATTGATACATAAAGTAACGACAAACCACCGAGGGCGATCTGAAGGTTGATCCCAGGAACTGTCGCGAGAATTGAAGGATTAAACGCGCCTAAGATGAGGATGAGTGCCGAAGGTAAACCTCCAGCCGCTGCCGCCCTACCCAAATGCTCGACTAAGGATCGCCTGGATTTACCTCTTCGTTCGTCGAAAAGTCCTTGGGCGAAAATATAAACTGCAGCCGCAACTGGTATTACGGTCGCGAGCAACGACAGTATAAAACTGAACGAAATCGCGACTATCCAACTCGGCATTTAGGACCTATTTCCCGGTAAGAATATTCCCGGTTACATGAACCAAAGTCCAAACTATATTTATCAGTAGCAGTGTTTCAATCAGCCCAATGGTAGCTGACTTGGTCCTGTTCGCAAAGCGCGCGAGCGGTGAGAACGCATCGATATTATGGTTTTCATTAAACATAATAAGCCTAAATCTAAGTCTAACATGCCCCGAAATCGGTGACGGCGCATATTTTACGAAGCTACTCTGAGCGAAGTGGTGTCAAAGGGGAAATGCGCCCTCGTCACCAATTCCACTAGTAGATTTAGATTATTGCCTTAACTAGCCACTACCCCTAAAATCTTAAGCTATGGTCGCCTTTACCCGGACATTCTCATTCGCCAGCGTTGTCGTCACCCTGCTTGCAGCACCTTCAGCATTCTCCCAGGGCTGCATTGTGGCTCGCTCTTCAACACAATTTTCAGGACCCGAATCTGGCGGCGGTTACATGTCGAAAGGAGAGTTTGATTTCTCCATTGGCCTGCGCCATCAATTTTCCTTCCGCCACTTTGTCGGCGATGTGGAACAGACGCAGCGACAGGTGATCGGCAATCAGGTTATGAACAAGGTCAACCTTCTAAATTACAATTTGACCTACCAAGCCACCAATCGTTTTAGCTTCACAGTGAACGCGCCCATGTTGCTGGCCAGCCGTCGTTCCAACAATTCACCGTACACAACCACGGCACAAGGCTTGGGAGACATTATTGTGGGAGTGCAAGGCTGGATTTGGGATCCACGGGAAAACTCAAAAGGCAATATTCAAATCGGACTGGGCGCTTCTTTGCCATCGGGCCGCAGTGATCTTAAAAATCAAGTCGATTCCTTCAACGGCAAGGGTCTGCAAGATGTAGTGCTGGATTATTCGATCCAACCGGGCAGCGGTGGTTACGGCCTTACCTTGAATTGGCAGGCGTTCAAAAACTTGGGATCCACGCAAACCTATTTTAACGGCAGCTACATCGCCACGCCGCAAAACTACAACAACACCCGCCGCAGTTCCACTTCCACTAACGTATTAACGATGTACAATTCCATTTCCGATCAATACCTGCTGGAAGCAGGCGCAGCCCACGCGGTTCCCCACATTAAAGGGTTAAGCGTATCCTTCGGACCTCGTTGGGAAGGCGTGCCCGCCAAAGACCTGATCGGGGAAAGTTTGGGATTCCGCAGACCCGGCTTTGCCTTGTCATTAGCTCCAGGTGTCCAGTATATTCATGGTCGTCATTTGTTCACCGGCACCTACGGTCGAGCCATTCTGCGTGACCGCACTCGCAGTGTCCCGGACCGCATCAGTGGCGGACATGGCGACGCGGCCTTTGCCGATAATCTTTGGCTGGCAAGCTATTCGTTCCGCTTCGGTGGCCGTGGCAAAAACGCACATGCTGGTCATGCCATGGATGTTCCCGACAAGAAGAACTAAGTTGAACTCGGCCTTCCGACGCGATATTGTTAATATCGTCAGCATTTTGGAGGCCTCGTTTCATGCTTCGTTCCATATTGTTATTTGCCAGCATTGCAGGCCTAACGGCACAACCTATTAAGGTTGAACTTTTTGAAAAGTTGACCGCCGCACAACTGCTTGCTCCGCCCGCTGATGCCAAACCCGTTGAGACCTATCAGGAACCAGCCTTCGCTTTTGTCCGCATCCCTACAAAATTCTCTGGCAACGCATTGCCTATGGATCGCTCCACGCCATTTGGTCTGCGGGCAAGCTATGAGCGAATTCTAACTGCTGGGGAATATCGTTTCCGCCTGCGAGCTCGCGGTGCGGCTCGTTTAGAAATTGATGGACAAGCAGTCGCCGAATCCAAAGCGCAGCCTCCCAACAAAACTGGGGACGATCCGGTGCCTCCGCAACCCGTGCGTGAAGATTCCCCACTGCGACCCGCGCAATATCCCCATCAGGATGTTATCTATCGCGTAACCCTTCCCGCAGGCAATCATAAATTCGTTTTGACGGCAGTGATCGGTGGCAGTGGCTTGTATCCTACACCTGGCGAGTTGGCCGTGAGCTTTGCACCTATTGGTCAGTTGGAACGATTGTTGGGGCCTCCCTCAGCACCGTACTTGACCGACGAAGATTGGGACCGTTACGTGGCTGCCGTCAACCAGCGTCACAATGCTGCCGATATCGTCCGCCGTCGTCTTGCCAGCACAGCCGTAGCTGCGGAATGGAAAACTCGTCACGATAAGATTCGATCTGCATTGTTGAACACCGCCGGTCCCGCAGTTCCCAATTTGAAAAGTGGTCTGCCCGTCAACAACGATATTGACCGGTTCATTGGTGCGCGCCTGGAATCGGAAAACATGCGTCCCACCGCAATCACTGGCGATCTGGAATTTCTGCGGCGCTTGTCACTCGATGCAACCGGAGTGATTCCAACCCCTGCGGAGATTCGCGTCTACCTTGCCGATGCTCCCAAACTTCGCCGTTCCAAAGCCATTGAACGCGTGATCGCTTCCAGCGGTTGGGCTGATCATTGGGTGGCTTACTGGCAGGATGTGCTAGCGGAGAATCCTGGAATTCTGAAGCCCGACCTCAACAATACCGGTCCATTCCGTTGGTGGATTCATCAGTCTTTCGCCGATGGCATTCCGTTTGATCGCTTTGTTGCAGAGCTATTGAGCATGGAAGGTTCAGCGTATCAAGGGGGTCCGGCAGGCTTTGCCCAGGCTACTTTGAACGATGCCCCAATGGCCGCCAAAGCGGAAATTGTTGCTCAGGCATTTCTTGGGCAGAAGATGGGATGCGCCCGCTGTCACGATGCTCCGTTTCATCCGTTCAAACAGAAAGATCTTTTCAGCCTTGCCGCTATGATGCAGGGGAAAGATTTGAAGCTTCCAAAAACTTCCACCGTCACCATGATTGAAGGCGGCAGAAAGCCTGCCGTAGTAGTAGCGTTGAAACCCGGCCAGGCGATTGGTCCGGAATGGCCGTTTGCCACACTGGTGAAACATTCAGAAACCGGGACGCTTCCCAATCAGGCCAGCGTTCCATCACGCAACGATGTGGCTGCGTTGATTATTTCGCCGGAAAATAAACGCTTTCCACAGGTGATTGTGAATCGGATTTGGAAACGCTATATGGGACTTGGATTTATGGAACCGGCTGACGATTGGTCACGGGGCAAGGCCTCGCATCCGGAACTGCTCGATTATTTATCGCGAGAATTTGTGTTGAGCGGCTATGACGTAAAGCATGTGGCCCGGTTGATCTTTTCCTCGCACGCATATCAACGTAAGCCTGTAGCCGATGCCGCCATTGCCACTGGCGCAGCAGGACGTCTGTTTACCGGTCCGATTCGTCGCAACATGACTGCAGAACAATTAGTAGATTCGTTGCACTTGGGCACGGGCAAAGTGTATGAGTGCGAAGATATGAACTTGAATCCGTCCGGGGATCGCGCACCCAACCAGTTCCTTAATTTAGGAAGGCCATCCCGAGCGTGGCAAATGACGGCACTTTCCAATGAGCGCGACCGTCCAGCATTGGCCTTGCCCATTGCCCAATCCATTGTGGATGTAATGTCGGCCTACGGCTGGCGACAGTCGCGACAAAACGCAGCTACTTCACGGGACGATGCGCCATCGCCCATGCAGACGTTGATTTTGGCTAACGGTATTTTAGGTACGCGCATGGTGCGCCTTTCCGACGATAGTGAACTTACGGAATTGGCGCTGGCCAATATGCCTCTGCATAAAATGGTGACGGAAATGTTCCTGCGTGTTCTTTCCCGGCCGCCAGCAACGGAAGAGTTACGAGTGATGGACAATTTACTGGGTGATCTTTATGCGCAGCGGAAAGTGCAAGGGGCGCAGAAAATAGACGCCAGCATGAAGAGCGACAATCGCGTAAGCTGGTCCAACCATTTGAGTGCAGAAGCTACCGTAATCCGCATGGAAGAAGAACGAGCCTTGCGTTTGGGTGCAAAGCCAACCGCACGGTTGGAACCTCACTTTCGGGAACGGTTGGAAGATGCTTTGTGGGCAATGGTGAATTCGCCAGAATTTGTGATGGTGCCCTAATCATGCAGCTTACACGCAGAGACTTACTCAAAACAGCCGCACTTGCCCCGGCGTTTGGCCAAGCGGCGGCAGTGAAGTTACCCAAAGGCAAGGCCGATGCCTGCATTCTGCTGTGGCTTGGCGGAGGAGCGGCGCACATCGACACGTTCGACCCCAAGCGGAAAGGCGATGGAAAGAAAATTGCCGGGTCCTACTACAACCCCATCAACACCGCTATCAAAAACGTCCAGCTTTGCGAACATTTAAAGCAAACTGCTCCGTTGCTGGACCGTTGCGCATTGATTCGAACGCTATCGCACGATATTGTGAGCGAGCACGGTGCAGCGTCGAATTTGGTACACACCGGTCGCATGCCCAGTGGGACCATTCAGTATCCGTCCATCGGTTCTATTGTGTCCAAAGAATTAGGTACGAAAGATGCTGCGCTGCCTTCCTACGTGGTGATGGGCTACCCCAACATTACTCGCGATCCGGGGTTTTTAGGCGCAAAGTATGGCTACATTTATTTGACCCAGATTGAAACCGGTCCCAACGGATTTGTGCGCCCTCCAGATGTAGATAATCCACGGCAGGATCGTCGGGAAACGTTACTGGCTCAGCTCCGTCAGGATTTTGAGAAGCGCAATCCGGAAGATCATGTGATTCGCGCCCAATCGGCAATTACCGAACAAGGTTTCAAAATGGCTGGTCGGAAGTTCATGAACGTGTTTGATCTGGCCAAGGAAACCAAGACACTGCGGGAATCCTATGGCGGCGAATTTGGTCAGCGCTGCTTACTTGCCCGGCGGCTGGTGCAATCCGGTGTGCGATTTGTGGAAGTGTCGTTTAACCTGAATTTTCTGAACGGCTCTGGTTGGGACACTCATAACGATGGGCAAGTGAAGCAGCATTTATTGATTCAGGATTTGGATCAGGCGTTTGCCACGTTGCTGCAGGATCTGGAAAAGAACAAGCTGCTGGATACAACGTTGGTTGTGATCGCCACAGAATTTGGACGTCCCCCGGAATTTGATTCTGGTGGCGGACGCGGCCATCATTCCAAGGTCTTCAGTGCCCTGCTGGCAGGCGGCGGTCTGAAGACGGCGCAAGTTGTGGGCGAATCCGATGAACTGGGTGTCAATCCAGTAGGCCGGTCGGTCAGCGTGCCCGATTTCCATGCCACAATTCACTGCGCTTTGGGCATTGATCCAGCGAAGAATTTGTATGCTGGTGACCGCCCGGTTCCAATCACAGACCGTGGTACACCGTTGGTTGAATTGTTCACCTAAATAACTTTCTTCGCGCAAAGTCTGTGGCGAAGGCAAATCCCAGCTATTCTAGTAGATGGCTTCAGTTGCAAACCGAATCACTCACCAAAGCTACATCTAAATGAAAACCTGGAAAATAACGCTAGAATACGACGGTACAAAATATCACGGCTGGCAAGAACAGAACAACGCAAGAACAGTCCTCGGCGAATTACGCCAGGCTGCGGGTGACCTCTTCGGAGAACCCTGCGACATGCAAGGATCGGGCCGCACAGACGCCGGCGTACACGCCATAGCCCAAGTGCTCCACCTGCGGGTGGACACCCACCGCGGCTGGAAGGCTTTTGAAATTCAATATGGATTGAACGACCGTCTGCCGTCAGACATCGTCGTGCTGGATGTGGAAGAGGCTCCCTACAACTTCCACGCCCGCCACGACGCGGAATTGCGGTCGTACGTCTACCAAATCTCCATTCGCAAAACAGCCTTTGCTAAAAGGCATGTCTGGTGGGTTAAAGAAAAGCTGGATCCCAAACCAATGATGGAAGCGGCCAAGCTCTTGGTCGGACGCCATAACTTTGTAAACTTCGTCGCATTGGACCCATCGAAGCCCGGTGAATCTACCATTGTGCACGTCAATTCGGCGTCCGTCGTCGCTGACGATTTCATGTTGGTGTTCCACATTACCGCATCCCACTATTTGTGGAAGATGGTGCGGCGCATTGTCGGAACGCTGGTCAAAATTGGCCACCATGAAGTTACGGTAGAACAGTTCGCTCAACTGCTGGAAGGCAAGCCCATGGCGGAACTGCCAGTTCCCGAATGGACGGCACCGGCATCTGGTCTGTTTTTAGAGAAGGTCACCTATAAGGGCGATCCAATTGAAGAGACCGACCACGAAGACCTTTCGGAAATGGATTCGGAAGGGCAGGATGAAATCGACGAGCCCAAGCATGAGCCCATTCCAGATCATGTTCTGAAGCAAGGCAAGTATCGGGCTCCAGGGGCTCAGCCAGAACCCTTCCACATGGCGTTTGAAAAGGTGGAAAAGAAAGCCAAGCCACCCCGTCGGGAAGCAGTCATTCCTGCTGATAAGTTCAAGCCAGAGCCGCTAATTACCCGCCAGGAAGACAGACCTCCTTCAAACAGGCCTCCTCCCAGACGTTATGATGACAGCCCTCGTCCAGTGCGTCCGCCTTACAGCGGTGACCGTTCTGGGTCCGATGATCGTAGTCCAAGATTCCCCGGTGGAACCCGTTACGACGGCCCGCCTACGGATCGTCCTCCGTTTCGTGGTGGTGATCGTGGTGGGGATCGTCCTCCGTTCCGTGGTGGTGATCGTGGTGGGGATCGTCCTCCGTTCCGTGGTGGCTCCGGTGGTGGGGATCGTCCCCCGTTCCGTGGTGGCTCTGATGGTGGAGATCGACCTCCATTCCGTGGTGGTTCCGGTGGTGGAGATCGACCTCCGTTCCGTGGTGGCTCCGGTGGTGGAGATCGACCCCCGTTCCGTGGTGGCTCTGATGGTGGAGATCGTCCTCCGTTCCGTGGTGGCTCCGGTGGTGGGGATCGTCCTCCGTTCCGTGGTGGCTCCGGTGGTGGGGATCGTCC
>JANMWO010000300.1:0-7437 GCA_031394025.1 Acidobacteriota bacterium | reverse complement strand
TCTTCAATCTGCGGCGTTGCCTGCTCTATTGTCAGTTTTGATTTCCCAGCAAGATTCTTGGCATAGTAATCTTCCACCTCCACAGGAGCCACTTGCAGACCTACGCGAAATCGCGAGTTGGTGAAACGAACCAGTGTCAGTTGCCAAAGCAGATACTCTCGCAAATCGCGTTCATCCAAACGATATTTCCCCAAAGTTTCCACATAGGCCGCAACACTTGGGTGCTTTTTCCGAGCTTCTTCCATGGACGCATCCGCTTCGTACGATTCTGTTTGCGGATAGCGGGTCAGCTTCATTTCATTGCGGATTAGCGCCTGTTCAATCAACCGCTCGGCCATGGTCCGCCGCGATTTGGGAGAGAAATCGGCTACTTCACCATTCATGAAAGCAGCTAAGGAGATTTGCCTTCGCAGGTCACTTTCGGTGATCACCAATCGGTCCACTGTAATTGCAATGCGGTCAATGATCTCAGCTTTCAGCACAAAGGCTGCCAACAACAGAAAGGCGTAGGAAGCAGCTTTCCTCAAAACGTTTGCCCCAGGGAAAAGTGGAATTGGAATGCGTTAATTTTTTGTTCCACGCGGACGCCGCCTCCAAACAGCAGTTCGTCACGAGTGCCGCGGAACCCAATAAAACGGGGCGCATTGGGGCCATAAGAAAGATCCACTCTTACCGGGCCGACAGGTGTTTTGTAGCGGATGCCAAAGCCTACGGAATGCACCATGTAATCAAAATCGGTAACGTTTCTTTGCTTGTAGCGCAAAGAGACTTTCAAAATATCGGAGTAGACGTTGCCTGCATCGTGAAAGATAACACCGCCAATGGAATCGCCCAGCAGGGGGAAACGTAGTTCCAGTCCGCTGACCAAAACAGCCTTGCCTCCCAGCGGAAAACCCGTAATAGGGTCTCGCGGGCCTGCCTGATTATCTGAAAACGCCCGATGCGAAGCCGCCCCACCAGCAAAGAATCGCTCTGGCAAAGGGATGTCTTTGGTATTTTCCGTGGCACCTATGCGATTCATTTCGCCGAACAGAAGAGTGCGCGCCAGTATCAGATCCTTGCTAATACGGTGGTAGCTGGAATTGCGCAATAGCACCCGCGTAAAATTTGTCTCAGAACCAAATGACCCGACGGCAGTGGCGAAATCTAATGAGTTATACATTCCGCGATGCGAATCAATGGGGTCGTCACGGCGATCCTGAATGAAGGTTCCGGAAAAACTTCCAATGCGCACGGGCTGCGAAAGAAACGGGATCAATTGCGGGTTGATCTTCAAAGTATTGGTGTCAATGCTGACGCGCCGGAATGTGTATCGGTACTGAATGCTGTTGGCTTTGGAAAGCTTTTGCCCCAACTGGATTGAACTTTCCCAGCGTCGAGCAGCAAACGTCCGCACATCGCGCGAATCGTCAAAAAGACCAGACAGGGTAAGATCTAACTTTTCCTTTCCTTTGAATTGTGGTGCCAGATACGTCACTGCGGCGCGTTGTTGAAAGCTGGAGATTTGTGCCCGCACTCCAATGTTGTGGGCCAAGCCCAGAAAGTTGGAACGGTTGATGCCAATGGAAACTCTAGGGCTGAACCCCGGTGCACCAGCGGGCGAACTAAGACTGGTGACGCTACCCCCAATTCGCGCCAGTTGCGCACCAAAACCCGTAGTTATGGAAACTTTGCTGGCTTCTTCAAATTGGTACAACACATATTTATCGCGCTCCACCCCTTCAGGATTTTGGACAGTGACTCCCACCCTGGCAAAGATACCCAAATCGTAAAGTCGACGCTGGCTTTCCGTCATCTCTGTTTGCGATAGAACATCGCCTGCTTCCAGGCTGATACGGTTGTTTACTATCTTCGGGTTGGTGGTCTTTAATCCGCTGATAACCACGCTGCGCACAAAGTTCCTGCGAGATTCGGTCACCTGGAAATGAACCGCCAACTGCGTGGGAACTTCCATTGGCTTCACGTCATATTCAACCGATGCACCAGAAAAACCTTCATTGAAATAGTAGTTCAAAATGGCATCTCTATCGGAAAGAACTGCGTTGGGACTGTAAGCCTGTCCTGCCGCTGATTGCAGCCCTTTTTTGAGAATATCCAAATCCTTCGGGTTCACGCCATCCAGTTCCAGCGATCCGATCACGTGCTGCTCACCTTCTTCGATATTCACAAACGCGGCCACGGTCTGGGCCTTGCCTTCCCAGTTCTTGCGTACATCGGTAGTTACTTTGACGTTAAGAAAACCGTTGGATTTGTAAAGGTCGGCAATGGCCTGTGCATCCTGATTGAGCAGGTCTTTGCCGTAGCGCCCGTAGCGATATCGGATAAAGGTTGCGGGCTGGGTGGCCAATCGTTCGCGGATCACTTGAGTATTGAAAAACTTGTTGCCTTGAATTTCCAAATGAACCAGTTTGTAGCGAATTCCACGCTGCACATTGAACTGGATCAGTTGTTCGCCATTGGGCTGTTGTTCCATATCGAAATCAACATCGGCATCAAAGTATCCGCCCGATTGCAGGTTCTGACGAAGATTGCGCACCCCTTCATTCAACAGATCCCTATCCACCGAGCGTTCTTCAAAAACCGGCACCAGGCGCCGCAACGCACTTTGCGAAAAGCCATCAGCGCGCACTTTCACTTTGGGGCCTGCATCAATGCGAACCAGGGGCTTTACAAGGTTGGCTTTTTCATCTGCCTCGGTCCGTTCCAGGGACACGCGGGCCATCAGGAATTCCTTCTTGCGGTAAAAGTTTCTGATCCGTTCCAAGCCATTTTGAATGCGGGAATCGGTAGCCGGTTTGTATCCCAGCAGGCTACCCAAGCGGCGCCAATGGGTGGTGGCCAGTAGTTGTTCTGGCGTACGTTTGGTTTCGCCATTGAAAACGGGTTCGGTCAATTTTCCACGAGTGCCAGGCTTGATCACAAACTTGACGTCCACTTGTTGCAATACCGGGTCGTAGGTTAATTTCGGTTCAATGTTGGAAGATAGAAAGCCGTTGCGGCGCAGCACAGCGTCCAAATTCATAATGGACTGCAGAAGATAATCCTGGTTAAATTCTTCGCCGGGCTGCAAGCGGGTAGATGAAACCAGTTGTGCGGGATTGGGCGGATCGGCAACGCCTTCCACGGCAATGCGTCCTGCAAACCAAGTTGGCGTAGTGCGAAATTCAAGGGCAACGGATTCGCCAATGCGTTGGGCGTCCACTTCGACGTCCAGAAAACGTCCTGTTTCATATAGACGTTGAATGGCTGCGGAGACTTCCGATAAGCGCAGAATTCCACCGCGCTCCAGACGAACGACTTTTTCCAGATCGGATCGGGGAAAGGGTTGCGATTCCGGAGTGAACCGGATTGCGGAGATGCGACTTCCTTCGAAGTCCTGAGCCTGCGCCATAAGGCTCATACCGCAAGAAACAAGCATCACCAGCAAAGTGCCGAGACGGGCTGCCACCGTTTGTCATGATACCGCAACCATAGTGTGGGAGTGTGTCACATTCTTGCGGAAATGGCCCGAGCAGGGGGGGCTTGACTTGCATTTAAAACCCAGACATAATTCGCGGATGAGGAGATCTTAATGCGTTTGTTAGCTTTACTCGCTTTTGTGACGTTACCGCTTTTTCCCCAGTCCAAAGGTTCTATCAACGGGGATGTGACTGACTCCAGTGGTGCCTTGATTCCGAATGCAAAAGTGAAGGTGCGGGCCAGCGCGATCGCCTTGGAGCGCGACACGTTTACAAATGAAAATGGAGCCTTCATCGTGGTTGGGCTGCCGGCTTCTGATTACACTATTGCCGTGGAAGCGCCAGGTTTCAAATCGCTGCTACGCACTGGGTTGCATTTGGACAGCGACATGGCCGCCACTGTCAAACTACAACTTGAAGTAGGGCAATTGGCTGAGCGCATAGAAGTAAGTGGCGAAGCTTCTCCGGTGGAAATTTCCAATGGCGAAGTTTCGCGCCAAATCACTCAGAAGCAGTTGCAAAATTACGCGCTTCCCGGCAGAAATCCATACTACATGCTGGGCATCTTACCTGGAGTCATTTCGCGCTACGGTAACTTCACCACGGACTTCCGCGGGGGCAGTTATTCCATGGGCGGGCTGCAAGTAAATGGTCAAAAGAAAGATACCAATTTCCAGACACTGGATGGAATCAGCAACACCCGCAATCGCGATGGCGTGCAGGTGAACAACATCCTTGGTGTCGATTTCATTGAGGAAGTGAAGGTGCAGGCGACTCACTATGCACCCGAATACGGTCGCTCAACCGGGGCAACCATCAGCTTCATCACCCGGCGCGGTACGCAGGACTTTCATCTTTCCGCTTATGAATTTTTCTTCAGCGATCAGTTCGCCGCGCGCCGCTTCATCATTGGCGATAAGCCCCGTGCACGGTATCACAACTATGGTGGAACCATTGGCGGGCCGATCTATATTCCAAAAGTATGGAACAAGGACAAGAACAAATTGTTCTTCTTCTTTGGCGTTGAGGGACGTTATTCGGCGGCGTCGAACAGCAAAATATCTACACTGCCTTCGGCGCTGGAACGCAGTGGGAATTTCAGTAGCAGTCCGCAGAAGCCCATTGATCCAGATACCGGAGCATTGTTTCCCAACAATCTTATTCCTGCTTCGCGCATCGGCAAAGTGGGCCGGGCATTGCAAAAGATTTATCCCGATCCTAATTACAGCGGACCAGGCGGCAATTTTTTTGCCACCAATGCACAGCCAACTGAAAATAGGGATTTCATCTATCGACTGGATTACAATTTGAAGCCCAACTGGCAAGTGTCTTTCCGAGGTCTACGTGGGCAGCAGGATTTCACTTCGTTCTTCGATAACACGGGCAACAACCTTCCGCTGTTTCAGGTGTACCGCGACCGCAAGGGCAACAATTACGCACTTTCAGTGAATGGGAGTTTTCATTCGTCCCTGGTGAATGAATTCAACTTCGGCGAATCGGATTATCGTGAAGATTTCCGCCTTGCTGGTGGCCACTATGATCGTGCATTTTACGGATTTGATTTCCCTGAACTGTTTCCCGGCAATCGTCAGGATCGCATTCCCAACGTAAGTATCAGCGGGTTTCAAGGCATCAGCGGCTCCGGCCAGCCCAGCTACGCACGCACGCCCACCTGGACATTACGGGACAACCTGAGCAAGATTCACGGCAGTCATAATTTCAAGGTTGGTCTGTATTCTGAATGGATGAATATGAACGAATTGAACCAGGCGAACGACAACGGTTCCTTCGGCTTCAGCAATAGTTCATCGAATCCACGCAACACCACCAGTCCCTGGGGCAATGCGCTGCTTGGTTACTTTGATTCGTATAGCGAATCTGGCGCACCGGCGCAGACCATTTACAAAGGCTTCACTCGTGAAATATATGCCCAGGATACTTGGCGTGTTCGTCGCAACTTGACGGTTGAATATGGAATTCGTTGGGCATTTATTTCGCCGTGGTCATCGTCCTGGAACAACCTGGTGGCGTTTATGCCGCGCTTCTGGGATCCAACCAAAGCCCCGCAGGTGGCCGCCAATGGGACGATCATCAACGGAACGGGCGACATCTACAACGGTCTGGTTTTACCAGGAAATGGATTCCCCGATTCAGCAAAGGGTCGCATTGCAGCAGCTACCGACGGCAGTCTCAACGGACTGTTTCACAATCTACCCAATGGCTTTAACCCACTTCGCAAAACCAATTTCGAACCGCGCTTGAGCTTTGCATGGGACGTGTTCGGAGATGGCAAAACAGCCATTCGCGGGGGCGGCGGCGTGTTCCACGCGGTTACGGGCATCGCTTACTCAGGTTGGTATTTAGGGGCACGAGCGCCACTGGTGCAATCCAGCACCGTGACCAATGGCAATGCCGACAATCCTGGCAGCGGCATTCCCAACACCACCAGAACTCCGATTGATGCCGGGTCACTTCCAGTAGATTACAAAATGCCTGCGGTGTACCAATACAGCTTTGGCATTCAGCGGCAGATGCCGTTCAAGACCGCGCTGGACATCAGCTACGTGGGCAATACTGGACGTCATCTTTCCTATCAACGTCCGCTGAACTTCCTGACGCCAGATCAGATTGCGGCGCATCAGGGGGTTGATCTTCGTCCATTCCTGCCGTATCGCGGATTGAATTCGTTGAACCTGGTGGAGCCTTCGGCAACATCCAGTTACAACTCTTTACAAGTTTCTGTGCGGCGTCGGTTCACTAATTTGACTTATAGTTTGTCCTATACGTTAGGCAAAATTATTGGATACGGCAACGAAGGCATTGCCGGCGGCCCACAAGATCCACGCTCAGTGCGGCCGGAACGTTCTGAACTGGAAGAGAGTCGCCGTCATAACATTGTGGCCACGGGCACCTACGAATTGCCTTGGTTCCGCTTGCAGAAAGGTTTGTTTGGAAGGGTTCTAGGCGGCTGGAGCATTAATGGGGTCACCACGTGGAACACTGGCCGATTGTATGCACCGGGCTTAACCGCAGCACCACGACAGATTGCATCCCGCCCCGATGTGGTGGGCGAATGGGAAATCCCCAGCGATCAGCGGGCACCTTTCCGCTACTTCGACACCAATGCTTTTGCCCGTCCAAAAGACTTCACTTACGGAAATTCCGGCAGGTGGGTTGTGCGGGGACCGGGTTCGTTTGATTTAAGTGCTTTCGCACTAAAAGATGTGCGCGTGCTGGAGCACTTGAAACTTCAACTCAGGCTGGAGGCTTTCAACGCGCTCAATCACCCATACTATTCCGACGTCGACGCGACGCTAGGTAGTCGTACGTTTGGGCAAGTCAATGGCGTGGCAACGCAGCGGTATATTCAGTTGGGTGCCAAGCTGTTCTGGTAGCTATCAGCTATGCCGCGTTTTGGATTTCGATTGCCAATCGTTTCCCTAACGCGGCAAATGCGGCTTCCATTTGGGGGCGAACTTAGCAGTCTCGTTAACGCATCACTTCATCAATGGTTGTTGCCGAAAGTATGCGGGTGGCCCAGCGATCCAGTTCTGGCTGCGTACCGGTTTGCAACCGCTGTTCCATATACGGCGACAATGGGCCAAATTTCTGTTGCAACTGAAGTCGAAGCAGATGAGTTTCCCCTTCGTTGCGACCTTGCACGATCCCTCTCTCAACCCCTATTTCCACGCCATCGTCATGGAATCGTCGAAGTAATTTGTCGTCGTCAATGCTTAGTGTAAATGCCATGGTTTCCACTCCTTTTATAACAATTTCGGACAAGTCCCTCTTGAACGAGAGTATCAGAAGTAGCCGCGCGGCGCGCTCTCGAAGTTCTGGCTCCAACACCCGGAGCCTTTCTATGATCCGGTTGATCCGAACTATGGGATCGGGTTGCCGACATAAGATGGAAAGAATCACGTCGCCGATGCTGGGGCTGGTCCACAACTCTTCCGCATTGAGGTTGCCAATATCCACA
>JANMWO010000469.1:0-7701 GCA_031394025.1 Acidobacteriota bacterium | reverse complement strand
GCCAAGTCTTCCAGCGCCGCATCCACTTCAATCGTGTAGTTGCCAGCGGTCCAGGCAGTGTGGGGTTGAAAGCTCCAACGCGTTTCTTCGGCATCCACCTTCACTTCGCCCAAGATCTCTTTTCCATTCTCTGCGCGAACTAAAATCATGCGATGCAAAAGTGCCTCATCCATTGGTTCAGCGAATTCGATCACCAGAGGTTTCCCAGCAGTTGGTGCGGTGACTTTCCACAACGCGACATCCGGTGATTGACGATCCGCCGCAACCACTGCGAATCTTTTTTCCGATCCCTTTACCAGAGGCAGCCCAGTTGCATCTAACCAGCCAGAATCCACCACAAGTCGATATTTACCGCCAGGCGTTAGCGCTCCGCCAACTTCAGCCAATGGCAAAACGCCTCGCTTGATTCTGCCTGGGTCGAACAATAAAGTGATGCGCTTACCCTCGCGGTCCCAAAGTTCTTCATCCAGTTCCAGAAACGCCAACAGCACTTCTTCGCCGTTGCTGTTCAGTAAATGGATTCTACGATACGCTTCACCCTTGGCCATGGGCGCCGAAAAATGAATATAAATCTTAAGTTGATTCTCTGGAAGTTGATTGGAAGAAGGGAAGATGCTGGTCACCAAAGTGGACGGGGCAACATGCGGCTTGGGGACTTCGAATATCGCCGTCTGCCCATTGCCCGATAAGGGTTGCCAGACTGCACGATACTTCACTCCTGGCGTCAAAGGAAAACGTGGAAAGAATTGCAGATTGCGACCTTCCCTGGTTACTGATCCCAGCATTGGCGGCGCATCGGGCAGGTCCACGCTCACCGTGAATTGATCACTTCCAATAGCATCGGTTATGCGAAAAAAATAACCGCCGCCAGCCTTCTCCATGCGGATTTCAGATGCACGGAGAGTGACGGCGACGGCAATAGCCAACAAAAAGATTCTCACGGAAGCGAAATTGTTTTCAGATCCAGTGATCCCGCTTCGCCACGAATCAGCATCAAGGCTCGGGTGGAATCGTACAGATCCAGTTGCTCCACACCTTTGAATTCAGCCAGCGTTTCGTAGGGGACTCCGGTGATGTCTGTCTTCTTGGTGATGCCCTCATAGCCTTCCAGGTTCGCCGTAGAAATCTTCATCACTCCACGACTTGAATTGTTCATCAGAATGTAATCTGTGCCGCCTTTGGTGTAGACAATCATGTCCATTGGCCGATTGCCCGCCCCACGTTCGGCAATGGTTGTACCCATCACTTTTTGACCAGGCTTCAATTCTGAAATCGGAAATTTCACCAGTGGAGTGCAGGTATAGGCTGCTAACAGGTGGGGCTTTCCAGCAATCTTGTACGATACAAATGTTCGCACGGGCGAGTTGGTCTCAAATCGACCATGGGCACCGTGGAAGATTTCGACATTGGTTCCTTTATCGGCAGTTGTAAAAGGATAGGGAATGGATCGTAGGGTGGAAGCGAATTCTTCGTTAGACAGTCCAGCAACAAAAACGTTGCCATCCACAAACGCAAGATCGGTGATTGCTTCCATCCGCTTGTTTGCGCCTTGACGACCTTCCGCTGAAGGAACATTCGGTAATTCCACTTTGGAGTGCTTCACTTTGTCCAACGCAATCTCCTGAAATTTACCGAGCGTATCTAAACGCAACAGAACAGGAACAGCATCTGGACCGCGTCCGCGCGAAACAGAAAAATAAACTTTATGGGAAAGGGGATTAACCGCAATGTCGTTAATCAGAATTTGATCGGGAGTAGTTCCAAGCAGGGCGGCGATTTTAAGATTCGCACCTTTAACGTCCACCGCAACTCCTGCCGAGGATTTGGAGTCATCGGTATCAAGGGCGTAAATTGCTCCGCCCATTGCATCGCCTACAAAAAGAATTCCCTGGGGGTTGAAAGCCAGTTGACCGGCTGCCTTTAGCTCGGCTTTTCCGACCGACAAGCTGGATGCCGCACTGAGCGTGCATGCTGCGGCAAGGAATACAACAATTAAATATCGCTTCATTAAATGTCCTCCAAAGATTGAGTGAATGGCTAGAGTTTTTCACATCAACTCCCCACACGTCAAGCTTTTAGAGAACCTGTTAACAATGATTGAGACGATCTTCTGACGTCAACGTAGCAATGCCCCGAATTCCACAATGCTTTTGCAGACGTTCCCGTAACTCTGCTCTAGCTCGCAACAATCTTGATTTCACAGCAGGAACAGAAATACCAAGGTTGGCGGCAACTTCGGGAATAGGCATACCCTGCACATCGCGAAGCAACAATACTGTGCGGAACAACGGCGGGATGCGCCCGATTTCTTTGGCCAAAACAATTTTTAACTCTTCACGACCCAAGCTGTTTTCCGCGTTGACCCTTTGGTCTACCGGTTCCAACATGGGACGATCTTCACCAGGCCAGGATGCTTCAATTGCCACCACCGGCGTACGCTTTACTTTACGTAACCTCATTAAACACTGGTTGACCACAATTCGTGTGAACCAGGTTGAAAAACGGGCTTCTTGCTGAAATTTACCCACATGCTGCCAAGCTTTGAAGGATGCGTTCTGCACCTGATCTTCAGCTTCTTCTCTATCACGCAGAATTGAGTATGCCAGTTTTAAGGAACTGGGGGCCGTGCGATGGATCAGTTCGGAAAATGCTCCCTGATCTCCATGCCGTGCTAACTCTGTCAATGTGTCATCTGGGCAATCCACAAATGGCCTAACACTATCACTTGTTTTCATTGAGCGGAACCTCTGTTCTTAGGGTCTCTCTCTTAGCAGCGCTTGTAAAGGAAATTGTTAGTGAAAATGAAAGTCACTTCAGCTACAATAACATTATGGACCAAGAGTTAAGTGTGGAAGAAAATAGTGAGCAAACCATCCGTCGCCAGCTTTCGACCTACGAAATTGGCCCAAAAATCCGCAAGCTTCGGATGAAGAAGAAAATCGCGTTGGTGGACTTGGGTAGTCACACCGGCTTATCGGCATCTATGCTCTCCCAACTGGAAAACGGGAAGATGGTGCCAACTCTGGGAACCTTGGCCCGCATCGCCATGGTTTTTGATGTCAGTCTGGATCATTTTTTCGGATCTACGACACGTAAGTTGATTACCATTGACCGCGCTGGTTCGCGGATGCGCTTTCCGGATCGGGGAGACAAGCCCAATCCTTCGTATTTCTTTGAGTGCCTGGCATTTGCATCGCAAAGCAAAACCATGCAGGCGTACATTGCCGAATTCCCGCATCAGCCCGACGCACAATCGGATCCTCATATTCATGATGGTTCAGAACTCATCTATATCATTCAAGGGGAACTGCTGTTACAAATGGAATCCGACGAGTATCATCTGAAAGCAGGGGACAACGCATTCTTCGATTCCTCAACGCCGCATTCGTATCGTGGAATGGATTCAGATGGAACCAAGGCCATTGTGGTCACTAATCCTCCCCGAGCTATTTAAACCGAAGTGGGTCAAAAGACCTGATACACCAAGTTTAAAAGAACCGCATGGTGTAGGAAACCTGCACCCCCCGACCAATCTCTGGAGCAAAGCTCTTAATAAAGGACAGGTGATTGCGATATAGGACATTCCCCGTGTTGAAGAAGTTCACTCCGAACTGATGCAGCGTATGGGCCCGCGCAATCACGTAGCTAGCCTTCATATTGAACAGCACGTACCCTGAGGTTGGGGATTCCGTAGTGAAAACTTTATCCTGCTTATCGCTCAACAGCAATTCTGGCGAAAGGCTGAAACCCTTCCGTCGCCAATCCACTCCCACACGACCGCGCATGGGTGGGATTCTGGGCAACGGAATGCTGCCTTGCTTGATCTTGGCATCCACCGCATCAAATCCCAAATTCAGCCAAAGTGTGGAATGCAAAGCCAACCCCAAACGCGCTTCCGATCCCTGATATCTGCTGCTGGCCTGCGCATACCGCGCTTCAATCAGTCCTTCGCGAATCACTCCGGTGGGTGCCAGATAGACGTAATCTTGCAGGTTGTAGGAAAAGACATTGAACTCCCCCCGTACCTTGGTCGCCTGATGTCGTAGGGAAACGTCAATGCCATCGCCGCGTTCCCGGAACAGACTCGACGATCCAATCTCAAACGTCTGATTGCCGGCATGTGGACCGAAGTTGTAAAGTTCTTCCAGCGCCGGTGCCCGGTAGGAGTGCGAATAGTTGGCCACAAGAGCACCGCCGTTCCAAACCGGGACGCTGATACCGGCACCTCCGGAAAATCCGGTAAAGCTGCGCGCCTTACCTGTTTCTGGATTGAATTGGTTGTTTTCCATTCGTCCGCCGAACTGGAAGCGTACTTTATCAAACGTCAACGTCTCCACTGCAAAGCCTGCAAATTGATTCTGTGTGGTGTTCGGTGCTAACTTTTCCAGGCCCGAAATTTGGTAATCGCGGTGCATGCCTGAAAATCCGAAGCTTCCGCCTAACGCACCCTTCTTGCGTTGGTCAAACACTGCCCGATAGGTGAACGACTTATTGAAGAACTCTGTGCCAACCACATTGTCCACAATTTCTTTGTGGTTCCAATCGGAGTAGTTCAGTGTGTAATTCAAACCGTCCAGGCCCGATGTCAAATTTCGTAACCCACCACCGAATCGCACATTCTGCCGCTTAAATTCCAGCTTTGGCTTTTCCGCATCAAGATCGGATGGGTCAAACGGAATGTGATAAGTCCCCTGTTGGGTGTTGTAGGAAGTGTGGAAGAAAGACTTATCGGCATAGTGAGCCAGCCCACCGCTACCACCAATATTATTCGTTCCTGAATTCAGCACCGGACCCAATGGGCTGGCATAATCGCCGCCACGCTGCCCGCCAGTTTGCGCATGAAAAACCCACTTGCCGACGCCATATTCCAGGCCTCCAGAAAGTCCGCCTAGGCCATTGTTCGTCCCGCCGATGGTAGTGACATATCCGCTGGCACCCTGGTGCGGTTCGTGATGCATTTCGTGATGCCCTGTAATCATGTTCACCACGCCGCCCAAGGCGTTGGTCCCATAAAGTAACGTCGCAGGTCCACGGACTACTTCCACACGTTCCAACGATGCTGGGTCCACAGGTTCACCGTGATCTCCCGATTGCGAGGAGAGCGTTCCGGTGGGCATGCCATCTTGCATGATCAGCACGCGGTCGCCATCGAACCCACGGATCACCGGGCGTGAATTCCCTGGACCATAACTGCGCTTGTTGACGCCAGTTTCCTTGTCCAGAACATCGCCTAAAGAGGTGGCCGCTTTGGCCGCCAAGTCCAGCGAGTCTAAAGAACTGGTGGAGCTAAATGTTTCCAGGGGAGTTTCCTGTTTCCCCGATGCGGTAACGGTGAGTTCTTGTTTCAGCGCACCTAAAGCCATTTTGAAATCTGCAATGGCGCTGGAACCAGAGGTGACCTCCACTTTCTGGCGAGTATCGGTCAAGGCCATCATGTGGGCGACGATTTCGTATTTGCCGGCGGGAATATTGTTGAATTCGTATTTGCCAAAATCGTCGGTATCGACACTTTTTCCAGTGGGCAGCAGCAGCACACGCGCATGATGCAGCGGATCGCCACTAGTGGCCAGAGTTACCGTTCCACGGATGGAACCTGTTTGGGCGTAGAGTCCAGTGGATAGACAACATAGGGCAAAGGAGAAAAAGAAGTTGCGCATCGTTTGTATCAGTTTGGCACTGTGAAACGGGAATCAGCAGAGCATTCTTATGAACGGGGTCAATCTGAGGGGTGAGCGGGACCAGGATAGGGTTTGGCGGACTGATTATTCAAAAATTAAGGCCGCAAGGGTTATCCCCTGCGGCCTCATATTGAACTACTTTTATTAACTTAGAACTCCAGTTGCAGTCCCATAGTGATTAGACGTGCACCAACTTGTGGACCGGTTGCCCGTCCGAAGTTGGTGCCCTGCCAATTTGTATCCACACCGAAGTTAGTGCGGTTCAAGACGTTGAACATATCAGCGCGGTAGCGAATGCGGATGTCATGTTCAAGAGCGTGAATCGCTGTGAAAGACTTTGAGATGGAGATATTTTCACTAAGTGTCCGCGGTTGACGGAAGTCATTAAAATAGAGACCAGCGCTGCCGAACTCCAGATCCTGTGATGGATTTGCGAAAGGAGCAGTTCCGTTCTTGCAGGCATTATTCACAACCTGGCAAGGCGTAAACCAACGAACGTTCGGATCGCCCGGGTCGAGCGAGTTTCGATCACCGTTGGAGCGTAATGCCGTCCCTGTAAGGTTGGCACGACGCGTACGATTGAACAGCAAACCGGACAGCGTATTGGTTGCTGCTACACGAATCGGTGCCGGAGTTTGGTAACGCATAATTATGCCAATATTCCAGCCACCCACTAACAGGTCAAGCGGTCGGTTGTTAGTCAGGTACTTGCGTCCCTTTCCAAACGGCATATCATACGAAGCCAGATAGTTGAACACATGCGGCTGATCGAACGGCAATAGAGACTTTTCCACTCCCAGATTGTAGTTATCTTGGGCCGGAACGTTACCGTTCTGGCTAAAGATCTGGCGGTAATGGAGATAGCCTAATGACTTGGACCAAGTATAGGCTGCCATCATCTGGAAGCCTCCAAAGCGGCGTTCCACTTTGGTTTGAAGCGAATCATACCAAGTGCGACCATCTCCTGTGGCTCGCGCCTGGATGTCAAGGTACTGCGGAAAGGGGCGCAGAGCTTGAGCAAGAGTGCGGTTGTCCGGGAATGCGGAGAACGGCTTTGTGAATCCTGCCGCACGCACTGCCGGGGAACTGATCGGCTGGGAAAGCAAGGTTCCTAGCGATAAGTACTTCGGATCCACTTGATTGTAATCAATGGTGGAGTTTAAGCCTCGTGCACGATTGCCAACGTAGGCTGCTTCAAACAGGAACTTGGCGATTTCATGTTGCACCGTGAAGCTCCAATTTTGAATGCGAGGTGCTTTTCCAAAAGTCGAAGTGATGTACTCCGTTGTTAGAAAATTATCGAAGGCTGGATCAATGAACGGAGGCTTTTGAGCCGCAGGAATGGGCACACCGTTATCCCATAGAACTGCGGGGTTTCGGCCATCAGATTGAAGGTTGGCAGGCTTACCGCCAAAACCATCATTACAACCGCAACCGCCATTTCCTAGCGTTTGGAAGTAGATACCATAGCCACCCCGAATCACTGTCTTTGATCCCATTTGGTATGCAAACCCGAAGCGTGGTCCTAAGTTTGTGTAATCGGTCCCATATGGTCGCTTGGTGCCAGTGCGGCCAGGTCCGGAACCCAAAAAGATCAGCGCGCCAGCCCGGTTATCTGCTCCCGGATTAGGCGTCTTCGGATCAAAGCTGGAAAGTCCGTTTAGATCGTGGAAACCAATGGGGACTTCATAACGCAGACCCACTTGAAGGGTCAACCTTGGGCTAACCTTCCAATTGTCATTGATGAATCCGCCATGGTATCCGTAACGAATTTGGCGGATTGGAGCGGGTAGCGTATTAAAGGATACCGCGTTCGGTGCACCAAGCAAGAAGCTGGCGAAGCTATTGCCAGTGTTCCCTAGATCAGTGGGCAGCGCAGTTTGAAAAGTTTCGTAGTTAAATAAACCATTGCTGCCTGCCGAATCGGAAGCCCAGGTGCGCAAGCGACGGATATCACCACCAATCTTGAATTCATGTTTGCCACGGAGCCAGGAAAGGGCGGAGCTAACTTGAAGAGTGGTAT
>JANMWO010000454.1:0-4931 GCA_031394025.1 Acidobacteriota bacterium | reverse complement strand
GATAAAGAGGGTTTCTCCAACACTCCAATTTTGAGTTATGCGGCCAAGTTTGCCAGCGCCTTCTACGGACCTTTTCGGGAGGCAGCAGAATCGACACCACAATTTGGGGATCGACGAAGTTATCAGATGGATCCGGCCAATGCCAGGGAAGCGATGCGGGAAATTCAGATGGATTTGGATGAAGGGGCGGACATGATTATGGTGAAGCCGGCGATGCCTTACCTGGATATTATTCGGGAAGCTCGGGATCGGTTCGATGTACCTATTTCGGCGTATCAGGTGAGCGGTGAGTACAGCATGATCATGGCAGCGGTGCGCAATGGCTGGATTGACGAGGAGAGGGCGATGATGGAGTCCCTGACGTCGATTAAGCGCGCCGGGGCGGGGTTGATTTTGACGTATTTTGCCCTTCGAGCTGCGCGGTTGCTGAATAGTTGAAACGGATAGCTTTGGTTTGCAGGCAGACATCTTCAAAAAATACTGATGTGGTAAAGTGCAATTTGCTTCCTGTGCGAATTTTGATTCTGTTATTTTTTACTACGAGCTTGCTGCTGGCGCAGGACGTCATCACGCTGGAAGCAGCCGTTGCCCGGGCGACTAAGTTTTACCCATCCGTTAAAGTCTCATTGGAACAGGTGTCGGCTGCCTCAGCGTCGGTTGCATTGGCGCGAACTGCTTATCTGCCGCGTGCCGATTTCCTTCTGCAAGCTAACCGTGCCACGCATAACAATGTTTATGGCATGTTGCTGCCCAACGCGGTGATCCCATCCATTTCCGGGCCAGTGCTGGACGCTTCCAAGTTTCGCAATGTGTTTGGCACGGCCGCTGGCGTATTGGTTTCCTGGGAGCCCTATGATTTCGGTTTGCGACAAGCAGGGGTGGACGTCGCCAGTGCCTCGCGTCGTCGTGCTGAGTTGGGGGTGGTGCGGACCAGATTGGAAGTCGCTGCGGCAACGGCTGATGCGTATTTAATCATCTTGGCTGCCCGCAAGAATATTGAAGCGGCACAGGCGGCCATTGAACGCACTCAACAGTTGGAAACGATTGTGGGAGCTCTGACGCGAGCGGAACTTCGTCCAGGTGCCGATTTGTCTCGAGTGAAAGCGGAACAAGCGGTGGCCCAAGTGTTCCTGTTTCAAGCACAGCAATCGGAACATGTTGCCCGGGCGGCACTGGGACAAATGATCGGATTGAATGCCATCGGGGTGGATGTGGAATCAGAAAAGTTTGATCAACTTCCGCCTGACCACTTCAAAATGTCATTCGCGCCGAGTCATCCGGCGTTGATGGAACAGTCCGCTGCCATTGAAGAAGTGAAGGCGCGTGAGCAGATGCTGGATCGATCTTTGTATCCCCGCTTCAATGCCCAAGCTGCGCTGTTCGGACGTGGCACGGGGGCAAGTGTGGTGGGTCCGGATCAGGGTTGGGCGAACGGATTGGGTCCGAACACTGGCAACTGGGCTATGGGGTTTTCCATGACTTGGGCGGCGCTGGAATTTAAGACACAACGTATCAAGAAAGAAATTGAAGCTGCGAATGAGCGCAAAGAGCAGGCTCGCAGAGCTTTAATAGCAGTGGAAGTTCTTGGGGCAATGGAGCGCGCTCAGGCGATGATTGAAGGCGCTCGAAAGATTGCTGGCATCACGCCGCAGCAAGTATCCGCAGTGAAGACTACTTTGGAACAGGCGACTGCGCGCTATCGGGCTGGCCTGGGCACCTTGCTGGAAGTGGCCGATGCCCAACGGATGCTGGCGCAGGCGGAAGTGGATAATTCCATGGCGCGGTTGAATGTTTGGCGAGCGGAACTAGCGCTAACAATTGCCGCAGGCGACTTGCAACCGTTTCTTGATTTGGCGAAGTAAGGGATATTCAAAAGTTCATGTGGCTTGTACTTACCGCAATGCGCAGGCCGATCACCGTACTGGTGGCGGTGGTGGCAATTCTGTTGGGTTCCTACTTGGTCACCCAGCGGATGCCTGCCGATATTTTTCCTGAAATTGGTCAGCCGGCCATCTTCGTGGCGCAGCCATTTGGCGGTATGGATCCTTCGCAAATGGAAGGTTATCTAACGTATTACTACGAGTATCACTTTCTTTACATCAGCGGCATTGAACACGTGGAGTCAAAAAATATTCAAGGCGCGGCGTTGATGAAGCTGTTCTTTCATCCGGGTACGGACATGAACCAGGCCATGGCTCAGGTAGTTGGATACGTCACGCGAGCCCGCGCTTTTATGCCTCCTGGAGTTGTGGGGCCGTTTATTACCCGGTTCGACGGTGGCAGCGTCCCCATCGGCCAACTGATTTTTTCCAGCGCCACCCATAGCCCAAGCGAGATGCAGGATTTCGCTTTGAACCGTGTGCGTCCCCTGTTCGCAACATTGCCTGGAGTCTCTGCCCCGCCACCGTTTGGGGGCAATCAACGAACGATTGTGGTGCGGCTAAATCCTGATAAACTTCGCGCATATCGAATTTCACCGGAAGAGGCAATGGCGGCGGTGAACAAGGCTTCCACGGTGATGCCTGCCGGTAATATTCGGATTGGTGACTTGAATCGTTTTGCGACAACCAATGCAGCTTTGGGTGGAATTCTGCCGGAACTGCTGGAAGCTCCGGTACGCCCTGGGCAGTATCCACCAGTGTTCCTGCGCGACATTGCAACGGTGGAAAGTGGAACTGACATCCCCACTGCTTACGCTCATGTGAATGGAAAGCGGACAGTGTACATGCAAATTACCAAGCGTTCCGATGCATCTACATTAGATGTGATTCGCCGTGTTCGGGAAGCGTTGCCCGCGATGAAGGCGGCGTGTCCGGAAGGTGTAGATGTGCGGGTGGAGTTTGATCAATCCCGTTTTGTTACGGATTCCCTGAAGAGCTTGATCAGCGAGGCTGCGCTGGGTGCGCTGCTAACTGCATTGATGGTGCTGCTATTCTTGCGCGATTGGCGCTCTGCCTTGATTGTGGTGCTAACCATCCCCATTTCATTGCTTTCGGCCATGAGTTTGTTGTGGGTGTTTGGGCAGACCATCAACATTATGACGTTGGGTGGCTTGGCCCTTGCGGTGGGTGTCCTGGTGGACGAAGCCACCGTGGAAATTGAAAATATTCATGCGCATTTGGCGGCTGGGTCAAGCCGCGCCGCCGGTGTTTTAGAAGCATGTCGCAAAACTGCCGCTGCCCGCTTTCTGGCCATGCTCTCCATCCTGGCTGTGTTTCTGCCCAGCTTTTTCATGGTGGGTGTGGGTCGCCAATTGTTTGTTCCGTTGGCATTGGCGGTGGCTGCGGCCATGGTCAGTTCCTACCTTCTTTCCAGCACGCTGGTGCCTGTACTGGCCACCTGGTTGATGCGCAAGGGCACGGCGGTGAATGAACAAGGTGTTTTGCAGCGCGGTTATTCGGCGTATTTGGATTTGATCCTGAAGCTGCGTTGGCCAGTGGCTACCTTCTATTTAGTAGGTGCCTGCCTTTTGATTTGGATGGTGCTTCCGCAACTGGGAACGGAACTGTTTCCCACGGTGGATGCAGGCCAGTTCAAGCTGCGGCTAAGGGCACCATCTGGCACCAGGATTGAACGAACAGAGCTGTTGGAACTGAAAGCGCTGGAAGTGATCAAGCAGGAAATCGGCGCAGAAAATATTGAAATTAGCAGCAGCTTCATCGGCGTGCAACCCGCCAGTTATCCCATCAATACGATTTTTCTGTGGACCAGTGGACCGCATGAAGCGGTGATGCAAGTGGCGCTGAAGCCATCGGCGAAGTTGCGCGGCGAGGCGATGCGCGAGCGGTTGCGCGATGCTTTGTCGAAGGCCATGCCCGATGTGAAATTCACGTTTGAAGCGGGCGATATTGTAAGTGAAGTGATGGCGTTCGGCTCTCCGACGCCTATAGAAGTGGCGGTGCAAGGCCCATCCCTGCCAGCCAGTCGAGAGTTTGCGGCCAAGGTGGAAGCGGAGTTGAAGAAGATAACTTCGCTACGCGATCTGCAATATGCCCAATCGTTTGACTATCCAACTCTTGATGTTCAGATTGACCGTGAACGTGCCGGGCAGTTTGGGCTCACCATGTCCAACGTGGCTCGGTCATTGGTGATGGCCACTTCGTCCAGCCGATTTATTGAACCCAATTATTGGCGCGATCCGGCATCGGGGAATGCATTTCAAATTCAAGTAGAGATCCCCCAAAACCGCATGCAGTCGGTGGACGATGTGGCCAATTTGCCGGTGATGCAAAATGGCGAATCGCGACCGTTGTTGGGTGACGTTGCGGAAATCAAATTTGGGGAAGCAACAGGGTTGGTGGAACGCTACAACATGCAACGAGTGGTGAGCTTGACGGCCAACATCCACGGCATTCCATTGGGCAACGCGGCTAAACAAATTCGTGCCGCCATCGCCAGGGCTGGAACGCCGCCCAAGGGTATGACGGTGAACGTGCGTGGGCAAGTACCGCCACTGGAAAATACATTGAGTGGTTTGCAAAATGGCCTGATGCTGGCCGCTGCGGCGATCTTCTTGTTACTGGCCGCTAACTTTCAATCGTTCCGCTTGGCCATCGCCATCGTACTGGGAGTTCCGGCAACTTTGGCTGGCGTGGTGGTGGCGCTGAGCTTCACGGGGACCACTCTGAACATACAATCGTTCATGGGTGCCATCATGGCCATCGGCATTGCAGTGGCCAATTCCATTCTTCTGGTGACGTTTGCAGAAGCGCATCATAGGGCAGGGTTGAACGCAATGGATGCGGCAAGACACGGAAGTTCTGGACGCCTGCGCGCCATCCTAATGACTGCTACGGCGATGGTGGCGGGGATGATTCCCATCGCTCTGGGTGCGGAGCAGACAGCACCGCTGGGGATCGCAGTCATTGGCGGATTGGTGTTTGCCACTTTGAGTACATTGACTGTGTTGCCCGCTCTTTATGCGATTCTTG